>JACCQZ010000144.1 GCA_013813875.1 Gemmatimonadales bacterium
GTGGCGCTGCGGGATTCCTGGGCCAAGGTCAAGGCCCGGTAGCTCGGAGCCCAAACGGCGCGAGATCGAACGGGGTCTCGCCGTGAAGAGCCAGGTCGGCGAGCAGCTCGCCGATGGCGCTGGAAAACTTGAAGCCGTGCCCCGAGCAGGGGCTCGCGATCAGAACCTCCGGGTGCCCGGGATGGGTGTCCAGGATGAAGTGCCTATCGGGGGTGTTGGTGTACATGCACACCGCGGTGTCGGCCAGGTGGCCATCGGCGGCGGGCAGCATCGCCCGCACCAGTGCCCGGATGCAGGCGACTTCCTCCGGCCCGACTTCACGCCGCAAGTCGTCGGGATCCGCGAGCTCACCGTGGTCGTGGAGCGCCACCTTCACTCCGTGTCCCGTGTCCGGAATACCGTACCAGATACGGCCGGGGGCATACTCGCCGATAAAGACGGGAAAGCGCTCCGGGGCGAAGAGCCCCAGGCCCGCCGCGGGCCGGAACCAGTAGAGCACCATCCGCTCCACGCTGAGAGGCAGCGCCAGCTCCGCGACGAGCTGTCCCATCCAGGGGCCGGCGGCGAGCACCAGGCGCCGCGCCTGGTAGGTGCCTAGGGCAGTGTCCACCCGCACCGAGCCGGCCGAGGCCCGCCAGCCGAGCACCGGCTCGCTCGGGTGCAGAGCCGCGCCTGCTCGGGCGGCGAGCGCCAGGTGCGCCTCCACGGCGGCTTCGGGCACCAGATACCCGGCACGGGGCTCCCAGACGCCCACCATGCCCGCCGGGGGGTGAATGCCCGGAAAGCGCTGGTGCATGTCGCCGGCGGACAGCTGCTCGTGCGGCAAAGCGTGGCGCCGCGCGCTTTCCAGTGCGCCGGGGACGACGATGCCGTCCCTGGGCCCGAACATGAGCCCGCCCGTCTGCCTCAAGATGGCCTTACCGCTCAGTTGCTCCAGCTCACGCCACAGCTCGTACGCCCGCTGCACCAGTGGGACGTATACCGGGCTCTCGAAGTACGCCTCGCGGATGATGCGCGATCGGCCGTGAGAGGAGCCCCATGGATGCGGTGGCGCGAAGCGGTCGAGCCCGAGCACACGGGCGCCGCGTCGCGCCAGGTGAAAGGCGGTCGCGCTCCCCATCGCGCCGAGGCCGGCGACGATGACATCGTACGAGGCGGTGCGGGGCAGGGGTAACCTCGGTCGTGGGCTCAGTCCTTGGGCCGGCGGAACATCGTTGACAGCGGAGACTGATGGTAATACCATGCCATCATGGTGCGCTCACAGATACAGCTTACCGAGGACCAGCACCGCCGGCTCAAGCGCTGGGCACGTAAGCTCGGCGTCTCGATGGCTGAGGCTGTGCGCCGGTGCGTCGCCGACCGGCTGGCCGTCGAAGAGGCCACGCCCACCCGGGCCACTCTGGTACGTGAGGCGCTGGCCGTGGCCGGAACGTACACCGATCCCTCGGGCGCATCCGACGCAGCGCGCCGGCACGACGAGGTGCTGGCCCACGCCTATCGTCGGTGAGCCTCTTCGTTGACACCTCCGCCCTCTATGCGTTTCTGGTTCGTTCGGACGCCGACCATGGCGCCGTGGCCACTGCCTTCCGTTCCGCCGCGGAGAGCGGACGTCGTCTGGTCACCACCAGCTACGTGCTCGTGGAAACCTCCGCCTTACTCCAGCACCGCATCGGCCTCGACCCGGTGCGCGATCTCGAGGGGCGAATCGGGCCTTTGCTCCAGGTGATCTGGGTGGGCGAGGATCTTCACCGACGCGCGCTCGCGCGGCTGTTCCGGATGAATCGGCGGCACGTGAGTCTGGTGGATGCCGTCAGTTTTACGGTCATGGAGGCCGAGGGGGTCACCGACGTGCTGGCCCTGGATGCCGATTTTACGGCTGAGGGTTTTCGCCTGATACCCTGAGAGGCCCCTCCGCGGTCTGGTTCCGAATTATCCGCCCATCTTTCATGACGAACCGCACGCGCTGGAGGTCCTTGACGTCTTTCAGAGGATCGCCGTCCACCGCGATGACGTCAGCAGTGGGCTCATGCCCGCTTCCTGGTAGGCCTGGAGCACGAGCAGGCTGGTTTGTCCTCGGGTGCGGCCGGGGAGCTCGTAATATTCGTCCGATCCGTAGGCGATGCGGACGCCGAGCCGGACAGCACGGGCGAGACGCTCCCGGTGGGACTGCAGGAACTTCTGCAGGCCCTCCTGCCAGCGGCGCCACTCGTCCCGAGTCACCGCGGTGGAGTCGCGAAGGGCCCGATAAAACTCAGCCGGGTAATCGGTGGGTACCAGAAAGATCCCCTTCTGGGCCATCAGCCGAAGCGCGTCGTCGGGGATAGTGTAGCCGTGAGAAAATTTATCCTACCGCACCGGCATCCTCCCCCGCCCACTCCCCGGCTCATACACCGCCCCGGCCGGCAGCAGGTGCACCCGTACGTCGGTGGCACCGAGCTTCCCCCGACCCAGCGCCGCAACGCGTGCCCGGCGGGCGTCGTACACGATCACCCCACTCTCGCCCAGCACCCTCCAGCGGCCGTCGGGACCGACTTCCAGCGCCGTGTTCTCATCGATGCCGACGCCGAGCAGTGAGGGCCGCTCCAGCACCGCGCTCAGCAACCGGTTGTGGCGCTCGCGGCGGATGAAGTGCTGATCCACGATGGCGCCGGGCAGGAAACCGAGTCCCGCCGTGACCTGGATACGGTCGCGGGCAATAGCCGGGTATTCGTCGCCGTAGTAGCCGGTAGTGTCGCCGGGCGGGGTCTGGTTGCCGGTGATCATGGAGTCCGATATGATGGCGGCTCCCGCCGAGGTGCCGCCGATCACGGCGCCGCCGTGGTAGCGGGCGAGCATCGCTCGCAGCGTGGCGGTGCGGCTGAGTACGGCGGTGATGCGTGCCTGATCGCCGCCGGTAAACCAGATGCCGGTGACGGAGTCGAGGCGGCGGGCGGCCGCGGCTGTCTGTGCCTCCGCCCGGCCAGCCAGGAAGACGAAGGTGCGCGCGCCGAGGCTGTCCATCCTGGCGGCGAGCTCGGCGCCAGTTGCTTCCGGCTCCGAGCTGGCCAGGGGAACCACGGCGACTCTGGCGGCGCCGGCTCCCCCCGCAAGCTCCACGAAGCGGCGCATCATCTTGTTGGTGCGGTCTCCGCCGCCGACGATGATGAGAGAGCCTTGGGGAGTGGCCGGCCGGTCTGTTGCTGCCGGAGCGGGCCCGGTCGCGACCAGCGCCGCCAGCGCGATGGCAGGTATCGCCAGAGGATTGCGTGACAACGTGATCCCGCCTTGGCTCATGAGGGGCGCCCCTCGTGTTTGCGCACCGGGGCGCCGAGCACGACTTAGCCTGGCAGCCTGAGGAGGGCGAGACCCCGCCCGGCAATTCTCGGAATGATATCCAGGGCTGTCAAGAACGCCGCGCTTCGGAGCACGCCGTCGAGGTCCGGTTGTTCGCATCGATCTGACGCGCGTTCTGCCTCGCTTGCCACCCATCCGTCGGGCGGAGCATCTTACCCAATGCTCCGCCCCCTCGCTCCGCTCGTCGGTTGGCTGCTGTTGCTCTGCGCGTGCGGCCGCCAGCCCCGCCATTCGCCGGCCCCGTTGCCTCTGCTGTCGCCCCAAACAAGTAACACCACCGCATTGCTCCAGGCGGTGAGCGTCGTGGACGAGCGCACGGTGTGGGCGAGCGGTCACGACGGGACCTGGGTCGTCAGCGCCGACGGTGGTGCTACCTGGACCGCCGGCACCGTCGCCGGCGCCGACACCCTGCAGTTTCGCGACCTCCACGCCATCAGCCGGGACACCGCGTGGCTCATGTCCGCCGGCCCGGGCAGCGCGTCGCGCATTTACCGGACTAACAACGGCGGCCGGAGCTGGACCACTCAGCAGGTGAACCGCCACCCGGAGGGCTTCTACGACTGTTTCGCTTTCTGGAGTCCGACGCGGGCGATCGTGTTCAGCGATCAGGTCGGCGGCCGCACGCTGCTCCTCGAAACCCGCGACGGCGAGAGCTGGAGCGAGGTGTCGCCTTCGCGAGTGCCCCAGCCGGTCGGGAAGGAGGCGGGGTTCGCCGCGAGCGGTACTTGCGTAACCACTCACGGAGATCGGCTCGGCTGGATCGCGACTGGCGCCGGCAGCGTGGGCCGGGTGCTGCGGACTTCCGATGGAGGGGAGACCTGGGCCGCGGCGGCCACGCCGGTGGCCGCGGGGCCGAGTGCCGGCCTGACGGCGGTGGCCTTTCGGGATGCGAAGCACGGCGTCGCTCTCGGCGGGGACGTTGCCCAGCCCGGCGGGACCGGCGACAACGTCGCCGTCACCGATGATGGCGGACGCACCTGGCGGAAAGCCGCTTGGCCGCCCTTTCCCGGGGCGGTATTCGGCGCCGTGTACGCAACCGGGGTTGAGCCCGCCACGCTGGTGGCCGTCGGCCCCGGAGGCATGGCGCTCTCGCGCGACGACGCGCGCTCGTGGGTGCTGGCTGACACGCTGGCCTACTGGAGCGTGGGTTTCGGCGGTGGCTCGGTGGGTTGGGCGGTCGGTCCCGCCGGGCGGATGACCCGAATCGAACTGGGGCCGAGCCAGAGCCGCTGAATCGGAGAGCGCACTTCGGAGAGCGCACTAAGGAATGTGCAACGGCTTGCAGCAATCCACTGC
>JACCQZ010000156.1 GCA_013813875.1 Gemmatimonadales bacterium
TCGTTCTTCACCAAACCGCACATGGAGGCAGGTATGGCCGCAGACTTCTCGATCGGTGAATCACTGGTTGGCGACGGCAACGAGATCGCGCACATTGATCTGATCATCGGGTCAAAATCGGGGCCCACCGGCGCGGCGTTCACTCAGGCGCTCTCCCGCAATACCGATGGTTTCACCACCCTCCTCGCCGTCGTCACCCCGAACCTGCCCTGCAAGCCCGACACGGTGCTCTTCAACAAGGTCACCATCAAGGGAGCCAAGCAGGCGGTGCAGATGTTCGGCCCCGCCCAGGCCGCCGTTGCGCGGGCGGTGATGGATTCGGTCAACGAGGGCGTCATCTCGAAAGGCCAGGCCAACGACCTCTGCATCCTGGTCGGCGTGTTCATCCACTGGCAGGCCGAGGACGACAAGAAGATCTACCAGTACAATTATCAGGCGACCAAGGAGTCCATCGCCCGCGCCCTGCAGAACAAGCCCTCGGTGGACGAGGTGCTGCAGAAGTACAAGGCCGCGCGGCATCCGTTTGCCAGCGGCGCCGAGGGCTGATCGCTAGAGTCCCGCGTCCTCGGGTACCAGCGAGGGGCGACCCGCGGCCGGGCCGCCCCTCGTCGTTTCCGTACCTTTGAACATCTCTGGGGAGACCGCTTCACCGATGCGCAAGCTCTTGCTTCAACTCGACAGCTCCCGGTTGCCGAGCGTTTTCGATCAGGTCGTCGCGTATGACGCCGGGGCCGATGTGGTGATGAGCTATGGCGGCATCACCGAGAGCGACGTTCGCGATCTCATCCACGGCTGCATCTTCACCCGAGGGCCCAAGGACCTGCACAATACCGCCGTCTGGATCGGCGGCAGCAACATGTCGGCCGGCGAGCAGCTTCTGGCCATCGCGCAGGACTCGCTCTTCGATCCCTTCAGAGTGTCGCTCATGCTCGACTCGAACGGCTCCAACACCACCGCGGTCGCCGCGGTAGTGAAGATCGAGCAGACCGTGGGAGACGTGCGCGGCAAGCGCGCCGTCATCATCGCCGGAACCGGGCCGGTGGGCCAGCGCGCGGCGGGACTGCTCGCCATGGGCGGCGCGACCGTGGTCATCACCTCCCGCAAGCCGGAGCAGGGCGAGCGCGCCCGGCGCTCGATCGGCGAGCGATTCGACGTGCAGGTGGAATCGGTGGCCATGGCCGATGCCTCCCACGCGGCGGAGGTGTTGGAGGGCGCCGAGATCCTGCTCAACTCGGGTCCGGCCGGGGTGTTGATGGTGCCGCGGGCGGCCTGGGCCAACCGCCCGGGACTGCTGGTAGCTGTGGATCTCAACGCGGTGCCTCCACTCGGCATCGAAGGCGTGGAGGTCAACGACGCCGGCGTCCAGCGTGAGGGAATGACCGTTTTCGGCGCGTTCGGAGTGGGGAACTTCAAGACCAGGCTGCACAAGCAGTGCGTCTCACGTCTCTTTCAGCGGAACGATCTGGTGCTGGATGCGGAGACGATCGCCGACGTCGCGCGGGAGCTGGTCAAAGAAAAGAAGTGACCCGATGCCGCGCGTCGTGGGCATTGACCCTGGCACGGTGAGCCTCGACGTCTGTGGGCTGGCGGATGGTGAGCTCTGGCTGGATGCGAGCTGGCCCACCGCCGATGCGTTGGCGGATCCCGAGCGCCTGCTTCAGCGCCTGTCGGCCGGCGGCGAGCTCGACTTGGTCGCCGGCCCCTCGGGCTACGGGCTGCCACTCAGGCGAGCCGGTGACGCCTCCGATGAGGATCTACGATTGGCGTTCCTCGCCGGTCCCGATGAGCCCGGCGGCATCGGTGGGCTTCGGGGTCTGGCGCGCCGGCTCGCCGAGTCGGGGCTCCCGGTGGTCTACACACCGGCCGTAATCCACCTCGACACCGTCCCCGCGCATCGCAAGCTCAACCGGGTGGACCTCGGAACCGCCGACAAGCTCTGCGCCGCCGCGCTGGCCATCGAGGATCAGCGGCAACGACGCGGCCGGCGGCTTTCCGAGGTGTCGCTCGTGCTGTTGGAGCTGGGTGGAGCGTTCACCGCCGGCGTCGCGGTACAGGAGGGCCAGGTGGTGGACGGGATCGGCGGCACCTCCGGCCCGCTGGGGTGGCGCTCCCCCGGCGCGCTCGACGGCGAGGTTGCTTTCCTCGCCGGCCAGGTATCCAAGGAGATGTTGTTTCAGGGAGGCGTCGCGACGGTCATGGAGCGACACCCGGAGCGGCGCGCCATCGCGCTCGAGGCCTACGTCGAGGGAGCGGTAAAGACCGTCCGCCAGCTTCAGGTCGCGGCCCCGGCGGCCGACGAAGTGCTGCTGTCGGGAAGACACGCCGCCGATAAAGAGATTCAGAATCGGCTGGGTCGGGCCCTCGCCGATGTGGGACCGGTCAGGCTGCTGGTGGGGTTCACCGGCCTGGCCAAGCAGGGAGCACAGGGCGCCGCTCTCCTCGCTGATGGACTGGCGGGCGGCATTCATCGGCCGTTGGTCGAGCGATTGAGAATCAGGGAGGCGAAGGGAACGGTGCTCGACCATCTCTACGTCATCCCTCCCGAACGGGCGCGGCGCCGTCTGGGGCTCCACTCCGATGGGTGACCGGCCCCACGTGCTGCTCGCGGGCGTCAGCACGCGAGCCCTGGCTGTATCCGCGTCGCGGGCCGGCTACCGGGTCACCGCGATAGACGCATATGGCGATCTCGATCTACGCGCCGTGGCCCAGGTGATTGGGATCCATGGAAACCGTGGGTACAGTGCCTTGGCCGCCGCGGGTGCCGCCCGTGCCTCGGGCGCCGGCGCCGTGGCCTACACCTCCAATTTCGAAAACTATCCCGAGGCCATAGGCGTACTCGCGGCCGGGCGCCGTCTGCTGGGAAATCCGGGGCCGGTGGTGGTCCGGGTGCGTGATCCGCTGGAGCTGGCCCGCACCCTTCGACGAGCGGGGTTTGCCGCCCCAGCCGTTCGCGGCTCGCCCCCGAGCGGACGGCAGCGGCCTGGCGCCTGGCTGCTCAAGCCTCGCCGCTCGGGGGGCGGCCACGGAACCCGGGTGTGGCGGCAGGGACAGGCGGTTCCCCGCACTTCCTATCTGCAGGAGCGGATCAGGGGGGCTTCCGGATCAATCATCTTCCTGGCCGACGGATGCAGGGTTACCCCGCTGGGCATCTCCCGCCAGCTCATCGGCGAGGCCATCTTCGGCGCGCAGGGTTTTCGCTATTGCGGCAGCATCATGGGCAGCCCACGCCGTCCGGTGTTCGAGCAGCAGGCTGAGCTGCAGGAGCGAGCTCAGGCGCTGGCGTGCTTCATCGCCGACCAGTTCGGGCTGGTGGGACTCAACTGCATTGACTTCATCGCCCATGCCGGCGTGCCCTACCCGATCGAAGTCAATCCGCGCTACTCCGCCTCGATGGAGCTGGTCGAGCGCTCCTCCGGTACCCCGCTGTTCGCCCTGCACGCCGAGGCCTGCCAGGGACGGCTCCCCGCCCGCCCGCCGGCCGGCGATCCCGATCGCACTTTCGGCAAGGCGGTGGTGTTTGCTCGGCGCGGCGTTTCTGCCGGCGACACGCGCGGCTGGCTCGGCCGGCCCCTCGGCGACGTACCACACCCGGGCGAGCAGATCCCGCGCGGCCGGCCGATCTGCACCGTGTTCGCCGAAGGAAGGGGCCCGGCATCATGTCGCCGCTCACTGGTAGCCCGGGCGGCGTGGGTTTACCGCGCGGTCGAGCTCCGGGCACGGGGCGCGGCGTGAGCGGCTCGTCGGTGGTGGAGCGGGTAACCTGCCTGGGTTGCGGCTGCACCTGCGACGACGTCGCAGTGGAAGTGCGGGACGGCCGGATCGTCGGGGTAACGCCGCCCTGCCCGGTCGGCCGCGCATGGTTCGGTGATGGCTCCATCCCCGAGCACGTCCTCGTCTCGGGCTCGGCAGCGCCGATCGAAGCGGCGATCACCGAGGCGGCGCGGCTGCTGGTCGAATCGGCGGGAGAGCTCTTGGTGTACCTGGGTCCGGACGTCAGCGCGCAAGCGCAGCGGGCGGCGGTCGCGCTGGCCGATCGCCTCCGAGCGGCTGTGGACAGTGCCACCTCGGAGCCCGCCGCCGCCGGGCTCCTGGCGGCGCAGCGCCGCGGTCGAGCCGCCGCCACCTTGGGCGAGATCCGCAACCGCGCCGACGTGCTGATGTTCTGGGGAGTTGATCCGACTCAGCGATACCCGCGCTACCTGTCGCGCTACGCGCTGGAACCTGCGGGAACTCATGTCCCCGCCGGTCGAGCTGGACGGCGGGTGATTTCGGTGAGCATCGGGACGGACCGGGGGCCGACGGGGGCCGATGTAGCGCTCGAGGTGGCACCGGAGGACGAGCTCGCCGCGCTGTCGGTCATGCGCGCCACGGCGCTGGGCCACCGACTCGGAGAGTTGCCCGAGCGGCTCGGCGCCGTGCCCGATACCGCGTTGCAGCTCACCACCGCGCGGTACGCCGTACTGGTGCACGAGGCCGAGCTGAGTGCCGTTCCTCGAAGCCCGCACCGGACTGAAGGACTCATCGCCCTGACCCAGGCGCTCAACGGCGTCACCCGCGCGGCCCTGAGCAGTCTCCGGGCCGGAGGCAATCGCTCGGGGGCCGAGTCGGTGCTCACCTGGCAGACCGGGTTTCCCATGTCGGTGGATTTCTCCGGCGGATTTCCCCGCTACAGCCCGGGATCGAGGGGCTTGGAGCGCCTTCGCGGCGGCGGATTTGCGGCCGTGCTGATCGTTGGGTCGGCTGCGGAGCTGGCCGGGGAGCTCGAGGCGCGGCGGGCGCCGGTACACGCCGTCGTGATCGGTCCCCGTGCGAGCGAGGCGCCGCTGACCGCCCGGGTGGCAATTGACACCGGGGTGGCCGGGATTCACGAGGGCGGCACCGCCTACCGTATGGATGAGGTCCCGCTGCCGCTCCGGCCCCCGCTGCCCGGAGCTCGCTCGACGGCTGAGACGCTCGGCGCACTGCTGCTCGAGGTCCGCGCCCGGCTGGCGGAGAGGTCGGGATGAGCGCTCCTGCGCGGCTTCGAATCGTGGGCGGAGCCGTCCACGATCCGGCCAACGGAATAGACGGCGAGGTCCGCGACATCTGCATCGAGAGCGGCCGGATTGTTTCGGCGTTGCCGGACGGCGCCCCCACCCTCGACGCGCGGGGGATGGTGGTGATGCCGGGCGGCGTGGATATCCATTCCCACCTGGCCAGCTCCAGCTGCAACCACGCCCGCCGTCTCGCGCCCGAGGAGCGCGCCGCCGATCCCGTGCCGGCCCCGGCGCTGCTCGACCGGACCGCGCCCGCCCGGTCGGGTACGGGGGGCACGGTCCCCAGCACCTTTACCACCGGCTACCGGTATGCCGGCCTGGGCTACACCACCGCGTTCGACGCCGCGGTCGCGCCACTCATGGCTCGCCACAGCCACGCCGAGCTGGACGACACCCCCTGCGTGGATGGCGGAATCTTTCTCCTGATGGGCAACGACGAGTACCTGCTGCGGCAGATTGAGGCCGGGGAACATGCGCGGGCGCGGGACTACGCCGCGTGGCTGCTCGGAGCAGCCGGAGGCTACGCCATCAAGATCGTGAACCCCGGCGGCGTGGAGGCCTGGAAGACCGGGCAGCGAAACGTGACCGGTCTGGACGACGCGATCGGAGGCCGCAAGGTCACACCGCGCGCGGTACTCGAGGTGCTCGCGGACGCGGGGAACGCGCTGCGGTTGCCGCACCCGGTGCATATCCACTGCAACAATCTCGGTCTGCCGGGCAACGCGGCCACGACCCTGGCCAGCATGGAGGCGCTGCAGGGCCGCCGCGCGCACTTCACCCACCTGCAATTCCATTGCTACGGCGGCGAGCCGGGCAAGGGCTGGAGCTCCGCTTCCGCCAAGGTGATCGAGTACGTCTACACCCACCCTGAGGTCAGCACCGACGTGGGACAGGTGATGTTCGGTCCCGCGATGACGATCACCGCCGACGCTCCGGTGGAGTACCTGCTGTACCAGAGCAGCGGCCGCCGCTGGACCAACATTGACATCGAGCTGGAGACCGGGTGCGGGATCGTTCCGCTCGCCTTCAAGGAGAAGGCGGCCGTGGCCGCGCTGCAGTGGGCCATCGGACTGGAGCTTTTTCTGCTCAGCGAGGATCCCTGGCGGGTGGTGCTCTCTACCGACCATCCCAATGGAGGGTCGTTCCTATCGTACCCCGCCCTCATTCAGCTACTCATGGACCGGTCGGTAAGGGATGAGCGGTTGAAGCAGGTGAATCCGCGGCTTCTGGCCGGAAGCGCGCTGGCGGATGGGCTTTCGCGGGAGTATACCCTCAACGAGATCGCTATTGTGACCCGGGCGGGACCGGCGCGCCTGCTCGGGCTACGCGACAAGGGGCACCTGGGACCCGGCGCCGACGCCGACATCACGATCTACAACCGCGACCCCGACATCGCCACGATGTTCTCCACCCCCCGCTACGTTATCAAAGACGGGACGGTCATCGTGGAGGAGGGCCAGCTCCGCCGCGCGCCCGCCGGCCGCCGGCTGCGGGTGGCCCCAGGGTACGACGACGCCATCGTCCCCGACCTGCGGCGCTATTTCGAGGCCTACTCGTCGGTTTCTTTCGGCAACTATCCGGTGGCCGGCCTTCCCGGCGAGCCCGTCGCCCCATGAATCTCCGCGGCGTGTTCATCGAGGACACCTTTGCCGAAGCCTTTACCATGCGGGTGGCGCGGATACTCATCACCGGCCGCAGCGCGCGCTGGGCCCGCGAAGCGGCGCTCAACCTGACGGGATTCGCCACCTCGGTCATCGGCTGCAAGTGCGAGGCTGCCATCGAGCGGGAGCTTCCCCTCCGCGAATCGCCGGACGGCCGGCCCGGCATCAGCGTGCTGTTCATGACCATGGGCAAGGACGACATGGGCAAGCGCCTGATCGAGCGCATCGGCCAGACCGTCCTCACCTGCCCCACGACGGCCTGCTACGACGGTCTCCCCGAGGCGCCCGATCGGGTGGGCGTCGGGTCGGCGCTGCGCCACTTTGGCGACGGTTTCCAGATCAGCAAGGTGCTCGGCGGCGAGCGGTTCTGGCGTATCCCGGTGATGGAAGGCGAGTTTCTGGTGCAGGAGAAGTTCGGGATGCAGAAGGGAGTGGGCGGCGGCAACTTCCTCATCCTGGCGCGGAGCGCGGATGCCGCGCTCGAAGCTGCCGAGGCGGCCGTGGATGCCATGAGTTCCCGCACAGGCGTCATTCTTCCTTTCCCCGGCGGCGTGGTGCGGAGTGGGAGCAAGGTGGGATCCCTCCGGTCCAAGACCATGATCGCCTCGACCAACGATGCGTACTGCCCCACGCTCCGCGCGGTCACGACCTCGGCGCTGCCGGAGCAGGTGAACTCGGTGCTGGAGATCGTGATCAACGGCACCGACGCTCCCGCCATCTCGGCGGCTATGCGCGCCGGCATTGACGCGGCCTGCCGTGACGGGGTGCTGGCGATTAGCGCCGGCAATTACAACGGAAAGCTGGGCCCGCACCACTTCCACCTTCGCGAGATCATGGGCGGCGGAGAGCCGGCGTGAGCGAGGGTGTGGTGGCGCGCCTCCGACAGCGACTCCGCCACCAGGCGGACCTGGGCGAGGTCCTCGCCGGCGGGTGGACCGGACTCGGCCCCAGCGAGCTGGCAGTGCGTCCGGTCTACCTGGAGGGCTCGGGAACGGTGCCGCTCGGCGAGCTATTCGATCTTCGGGGCGAGCCGGCCGGCCGCATCCGGTTCGAGGGAGATCTGGCGCGTGCCGACCGGCTCGCCGCCGGCCTGGCGGAAGGTGAAGTCATCGTGGAGGGAAGTGTCGGCGCCCAGGCCGGGCTCGGCATGGCCGGCGGTACGCTGCGCATCCAGGGCAGCGCGGGCCCGCTCGCCGGTGCTGCCGGGCCCGCGGCCAGGCGCGGCATGACCGGCGGCGAGCTGATCATCCGCGGCTCGGCGGGTGCCGAGACCGGCGCCCGGATGCGCCGAGGACTGCTGGCCATCGGGGGCCAGGCTGAAGCCTACGCGGGTCACGCCATGATCGCGGGGACGATCCTCATCTTCGGCGATGCCGGACCCGACGTTGGTCTGTGGTCCAAGCGGGGCTCGGTAGTGGCGCTCGGGGCAATCGAGATACCGGCCACCTACCGGTACGCCTGCACCTACCGGCCGGCTCACCTCGGACTCACGCTCACACGGCTGCGCGCCCGCTACGGGCTTCCGGTCAAGAAGCGACATTTCGCCGGCCGGTACCACCGCTACAGCGGCGATCTGGCGGACCTGGGCAAGGGAGAGATCCTCGAATGGACGGCCGAATGACCGACCTGCGGATGAACGAGCTGGCCGCCGACATCGCCGACAGCATGGTGGAACAGGCGGACCTGCTGCGGATAGAACACCACCTGCTGCCCGGCGGCGCCCGGGTGATTGATGCCGGTGCCGAGTCGGTGGGCGGCTACGACGCCGGCCTGGCGCTCGCGGAGATCTGCATGGGCGGGCTCGGCAGCGTGAGCTACGCGCCGGTGCGCATCGGTGAGGAGTCCTGGCCCGGGGTGACGGTCTGGACCGACCACCCAGCGGTCTCCTGCATGGCCTCCCAATACGCCGGCTGGGCCATCTCGGTGGATAAGTTCTTCGCCATGGGCTCCGGTCCGCTGCGGGCGCACGCCCGGGTGGAGCGCGAGCTGTTCGAGAAGCTGGGCTACCGGGAGGATGCGGCCCACGGCGTGCTGGTGCTCGAGGGGCGCACGCTTCCCACCGATGCGGTGGCCGCGTGGGTGGCCGAGAAGGCGCGGCTGGAACCGTCCCAGATCACTTTCGTGATCGCCCCCACCGCGAGCCTGGCGGGCGGGGTGCAGATCTCGGCCCGAATCCTGGAGACCGGTCTCCACAAGATGGAGACGCTCGGCTTTGACGTGAGCCGGGTGGTCAGCGCCATGGGCACCGCGCCGATTCCGCCGGTGGCCAAGAACGATCTTCGCGCCATCGGGCGCACCAACGACTGCATCTTGTACGGCGGACAGGCGCGCTATACGATTCGCGCCGGCGACGCCGAGCTGGCTGAGCTCGCGGCCCGGGTGCCGGCGTCGGCATCGCGCGACTACGGCACTCCCTTCTACGATATCTTCCAGCGCTACGAGGGTGACTTCTACAAGATTGACCCACTGTTGTTCAGCCCCGGGGAGGTCTGGTTGACGAGCACCGAGAGTGGCCGGACCTTTCACGCGGGACGGCTCGAGCCCGAGATCCTCACCGCGTCGTGTTATCCCAGTTGAGTTCCGCTGCACTCACTTCGACCAGGAGCGACCTGATGCGACGTTTCCCGAGCTGGTGGCTGGTGCCCTCGATTGCGCTGGCAGCGTGCGGCGGCTCCGATGACAGGGCGGCGGACGCTCCCGCGGCGGACAGCGCGGCGGCAACCACCGAGCGCCCCAGCGGTCCCCAGGCGATCGTGACCGTGATGTACCGAACCCCCAAGGACACCGCGGCCTTCGAGAAGTACTACCGGGAGAAACACCTGCCGCTGGTGAGCGCCGGCAAGGAGGAGATCGGCTTCCAGCAGGCGGAGCTGACCCGGTTCGTCAGCGCGTTGGACGGCAAGAGGCCGACTCTCTACCGTCAGGCGGAGCTGTACTTCAGCTCGCTCGACGATGCCCAGAAGGGGATGGCGACGGCCGCGTTCAAGCGGGTGGGCGACGACTTCAAGAACTTCGACACCCGCGGCCTCATCGGCATGCTGGCGCTCGAGACCGGCGATGCCGGGACCGCGCCCTGTCCCGCCCTCGTCACCGTCATCTACAACACCCCGAAGGACACGGCGGCGTTCGAGCGCCACTACAATGCGACCCACGTGCCGCTGGTGACCGAGGGCCAGCAGGAGATCGGCTTCGTGCGCGCCGACCTCACCAGGTTCGAGTCCAACCTCGATGGGTCCCCGCCGGCGCGATATCGCCAGGCCGAACTGTGCTTCTCCTCGATGGACGCTCTCAAGAAGGGAACCGCCTCCGCCGCGTTCAAGAAGGTGGGAGACGACTTGCCGAAGTTCGCCACCGGCGGCCTGACCGCCCTCATCGGCGAGCAGCAGTAGCCTGCACGTCGCCATCCTCGCCTCCCGGGAGGGTTGGCACACCCGGGAGCTGACGCGCGCGCTCTCGGAGCGGGGGCACAGCGGCGCGATCGTGCCCTACGAGGAGCTCACGGCATCCATCGGGGGCAGTCCCGGGCTCCGCAGCCGGAATGTCGAGCTCGATCGGGTGGACGCCGTGCTCCCCAGGATCATCCCGTCGGGATCGCTGGAGCAGATCATCTTCCGGGTTGACGCCTTGCACCGCCTGGAAGATCGCGGTGTCCGGCTGATGAACTCCCCCCGTTCCATCGAGCGCACGGTGGACAAGTTCTGGACTTCGGCGCTGCTGGAGCAGTGCGGCCTGCCCACGCCGGAGACGATCGTCTGTGAGAGCCCGGAGGAGGCGCTCGCCGCCTTTCGCGCGCTCGGTGACGTCATCGTCAAACCGCTGTTCGGCTCGATGGGACTCGGTATGGTGCGGGTAAGCGACGAAGAAATGGCGTACCGGGTCTTCCGCACCATCGAGCAGATCCGCGGCGTGTATTACCTGCAGCGGACCATAGATCACGAGGGGCGCGATCTCCGGGCGCTGGTGGTGGGCGGCCGCGTCCTCGGCGCCATCGAGCGCCGGGCCCAGGGATGGCGCACCAATCTCGCGCGCGGGGGCACCGCGCGCGGCGTACGGCTGTCCGAGGAGTGGAGCGCCCTTGCCGTCCGCGCCGCGGCCGCGGTCGGGGCGGACTACGCCGGGGTGGACCTGCTGCCGGCAAAGGATGGAAAAGTTTTCGTGCTGGAGGTGAACGGGATTCCCGGCTGGCAGGGACTTCAGGAAGCCACCGGCCTCGATGTTGCCGGCGCGCTGGTGGAGCATCTTGCCCGGCCCCCGGAGTGATGTCACCCGAAGAAGTGGCAGCCGCCGGCCAGCTCGCCTGCCTTCTCGAGGTGAGTGCGCCCAAGCCCGGCAACGTGTCGCCCCAACTCCACTTTCACGACACCCGGTACGAGGACTTCCTGGCCAGCGCCGTCGCCATCGGGCCGGCGCTCGCCGCGGCGGCAGACCGTCCTCTCGGCGTGACCATTCGCTCGGCGATCGAGGCGACGGTCCGCTGGACCGGATCCAACACCAATCTGGGGATCGTCCTGCTGCTCGCCCCGCTGGCGCGGGCGGCGCGACGGGTGAATGGTACCCTTCGGCAACACCTCTCCGTGGTGCTGGCCGGGACGACGGTGGCGGACGCGGCCGAGGTCTACGGGGCCATCCGCCGCGCCCGCCCCGGAGGACTGGGACAGGCGGCAGCCGAGGATGTCTCCGCCGCGCCGACGGTAACCCTGCGGGCGGCAATGGCGCTCGCCGCCGAACGGGACGCGGTCGCTCGGGAGTACACCACCGACTACGGCATCACTTTCGAGGTGGCCGCGCCCGCGCTCCGGGCGGCCCGCCGGGCCGGACTCGACTGGACCCAGGCGACGGTCGAGTGCTATCTCTCGCTGCTCGCCGCCGTGCCCGACACCCACATCGGCCGCAAGCTCGGCGCGGGCGAGGCCGAGCGGGTGTCGCGCCGGGCGGAAGAGGTGCGGGCGGCCGGCGGCGTGCGCTCGTTGGAGGGACGGCGGGCGTTGGCCGCTTTCGACGCCGAGCTCCGGGATCCACGGAACACCCGCAACCCGGGCAGTACCGCCGACCTGACCTGTGCCGCGCTGTTCGTCGTTATAATTGAAGGTGGCTGGGATCGCTGAGGAGAATGTCGTGCAGAGCAGCTTTCGGGTACAGGTCAGCAAGGATTATCTGGTTTTCGCCTCGGCGCACTTCATCACCTTTCGGGGTCATCAGTGCGAATCGCTTCACGGCCACAACTACCGGGTCGGCGTAGCGGTCGAAGGGTCGGTGGACGCCGAGTGTCTCTTCGTGCTCGACTTCAGCGTGCTGAAACAGATCACCCGCCGGCTGGTTGACTCCGTTGACCACAAGGTGCTCCTCCCCACCCTCAATCCCAAACTGGCGTTCCGTGAGGAGGGCGACCGGCTCGAGGTGGACTACTTCGGCCGGCCCAAGTACGTCTTCCCCACGAGCGACTGCGCGCTGCTCCCCATCCAGAACACCACGGCTGAAATGCTGGCGCAACATCTGGGGATCGGGGTGCGGGAGGAGCTGGTCAAAAGCGGCTACCGCCACCTCACCCTGCTCGAGCTCGAAGTCGAGGAGAACTACGGGCAGTCGGCGACGTACCGGGAATCGTTGGCCGCGGACTGACGCGCTGGCGGCCGCGATTCCGCCAGCGCGGCAAAGTCGGCGGCGGTGATGCGGCCGGAGTGGATGGCTGTGGCAACGAGTGCCGCGTCACAGCCGGCGTCCCGCATCCGTTCCAGATCCTGCCGGGACCGCACACCGCCACCCGCAATCAGCCTCACAGCGGAAAAGCGCCGGCGCAGCGACTGCAACAACTCGAGATCCGCCCCGCACCCGGCTCCGACCCGCCCGAGATCGAGCACCACGAGGCTATGCACCCCCGCGGTCACTGCTTGCCGGGCGAGGTTCAAAGCGTCGGGCCGGCCGGGGAGGACTTGGCCCAGAGCCGGGTGAACGATCGGGCTTCCCAGCCGGAGGTCGAGGCTGAAGCTCACGCGAGTGGCGCCAATCCGCTCCACCAGGGTCTGCAGATCGGCAAATGCCCGCAGAGTCTCCAGCCCCACGACGACCCCGCTGACACCGCACGCGAGCAGCTCGGCGGCCTGGGCCGGGAGGGCAACGCCGGCATCCACCAGCAGCCCGCAGGCAGGCCCGCACTCGAGTTGGGCCATTTCGCGGACCAGCCGCCGCTGGACCATGCCGCCCCGGATGGCGTCGAGGTCGGCCAGATAGCACTCTCTGGCTCCCAGGATTTCCCGGTACGCTCGCAAGAGTGCCACCGGGTCGCCGGCGCCGCCGGGAAGGACCGCGGAGC
The DNA here is from genome assembly GCA_013813875.1 of Gemmatimonadales bacterium. Classification (GTDB taxonomy): domain Bacteria; phylum Gemmatimonadota; class Gemmatimonadetes; order Gemmatimonadales; family GWC2-71-9; genus CAVVWJ01. Next base: position 13,008 of record JACCQZ010000156.1, read on the forward strand.
GGACAGGGCGGTAGCCTGAGCGATCGCCGCCTTCCGCATGCACGGCAACGCCGCCCGCCAAGTCGAGCACCGGAATGATCTGCACCCCCGCATAGTATCCGCACCAGGAGCCGAATGGCCACTCTGCCCACAGTCGTCATGGGATGGGATATCGGGGGAGTGAACACCAAGGCGGCGCGTCTCGAGCTCGGTGCGGACGGCGCGCCCGTTATTCGCTCGCGGGTAGTCGCCTACGAGCTGCAGCGGGACCCTGCCGCTCTGGTTCCCACTCTGGCGGGTCTGTCCCGCGATCTCGAGCGAGAGGGTCAAGGACCGCACGCGGTCACGATGACGGCCGAGCTCTCGCAGATGTTCCGGACCAAGCGGGAAGGCGTCGGGTTCGTGCTGGATGCGATGGAAGCGGCGTTCCCGGGCCAGGAGCTGCTGGTCTACACTGTGCCCGGCCGCTTCGTGGAGCCGGCCGAGGCGCGCCGCCGAGCGCTGGAAGTGGCCGCGTCCAACTGGGCCGCCACTGCACGCTTGGTAGGGCGCTTCGTACCCGACTGCATTCTCGTGGACATCGGCACCACCTCGACCGACATCATCCCTGTTGTCGGAGGCAGCATCGTCGCCGGCGGACGAACCGATCCGGAGCGGCTGCTGAGTGGAGAGCTGGTCTATACCGGCGCCCTCCGGACACCGGTGGAGGCGGTGACGCGGGAGGTACCCCTCTGGGGAGGCAGCTGCGCCGTCTCGGCCGAGGGCTTTGCCCTGGTTGGAGACGCCCATCTCTGGCGCGGACGCCTGCGGCCGGAGGATTACAGCGTGCCGCCGCCCGACGGACGCCCCGCCACTCGCGAGTACGCGGGCGAGCGCCTGGCGCGAGTGGTCTGCGGAGATCGGGAGCTGCTCGACGAAGCGGCGATAGATGAGATAGCGCGAGCGGTGGCAGAGGCGCAGCTGGGCACAGTGGCCGCGGCGATTGCGCGGGTGCGCCGACGCCACCCAGCGCTCGACTGCGCGGTAGTGACCGGGCTGGGAGATTTCATCGCGGCGGAGGCGGCGGGCGAAGCGGGCCTCGGAATCGTTTCCCTGGCCCACCGGTTGGGAGATGCGGCCCGAGCCGCGCCCGCCGCCGCTGTCGCCTGGCTCCTGGCCTGTGAGCGCGCGGAATGAGCGTACCGCCGCCAGGGGCCCCGCTAGTCGTGAAGGTCGGAGGTGGGCTCACCGCGATCCCGGGTGCTCTCGATCGGGTGGGTACCGCCGTCTGTACCCTCGGGCAGAGCCGGCGGGTGGTCGTAGTGCCGGGGGGCGGCCCCTTTGCCGACGCGGTTCGGGCGTACGACGCCCGCTTCCAGGTGTCCGCCGATGCCGCGCACTGGATGGCGATTCTCGCGATGGACCAGTACGCCCAGGTTCTGGCGGAGAGGATCGCCGGCGCCACCCTGATCGAGGGGCCGGGTGAAGTGGCGGCTGTCGCACCGGGTGCGGTGGCGGTTCTCGCGCCCTACCGCTGGATGCGCGCGGCCGACGTGCTGCCGCACACCTGGAATGCCACCAGCGACAGCGTGGCGGCGTTCGTGGCCGGCGCGCTCGGCTCCAGGCACCTGGTGCTGGTCAAGCCATGTGAGGAGGGGGAGAACCTCGTGGACCACTGCTTCGCCGCCGTCCTTCCGGCGGGGCTCTCCTGCACTACAATCGCGTGGGACCGGATCGAGGAGCTGGCGGACCGGCTCGCAAGCGGAGCTCGATGAGTCTCACGCCACTCCAGCGGAGTGCAAACGTCGCCCGCCGTTGCGGGCGCCGGCTCGCCGCCCCGCGAGATACTGGGCCAACCGGTCGGCAGGCACCGGCCGGCTGAAGAAGTAGCCCTGCATCTTGTCGCATCCCTGCCGCCGGAGCATGGCCCGCTGGGCATCGGTTTCGACCCCTTCGGCCACCACCTTGAGCCCAAGCGCGTGCCCCATGGCGATGATCGCGGTGATGATCGCCGCGTCGTCCGGATCGCTGGTGATGTCGCGCACGAAACAGCGGTCAATCTTGAGGGCGTCCAGCGGAAAGTGCTTCAGGTAGCTGAAGGAGGAGTAGCCGGTGCCGAAGTCGTCCACCGAGAGGTGCAGTCCCATCGCCCGCAGCGCGTGCAGGGTGTCGGTGCCTTCCTTCTGCCGGCTCACCAGCACGCTCTCGGTGAGCTCCAGACCCAGGTACCTCGACTCGAGCCCCGACTTCTGGAGGATCCTGCCTACCGTGTCGGTCAGTGAGCGCTTGAGCTGGCGGCTGGAGAGGTTCACCAGCACCCGGATCGGCGGCAGGCCGGCCTCCTGCCAGGCGCGGTTCTGGGTACAGGCGTTCTCCATGATCCATTCGCCCATCGGAACGATGAGGCCGTTCTCCTCGGCCAGCGGCACGAACTCGGCGGGCAGCAGCAACCCGAGCTCCGGATGCCGCCACCGCACCAGCGCCTCGGCAGCCACCGGCAGTCCCGTCTGGGCGTCCACGATGGGCTGGTAGTGAACCTCGAACTCCTCCCGCTCCAGTGCGTGGCGCAGGGAGTTCTCCAGGGTGAGCCGCTGAAGGGCGGTGGCGTTCATGGATTTCGAATAGGCCTGGTAGCTGCTGCCGCCCTGCTCCTTGGCCTTGTACATCGCCGTGTCGGCATGCATCAGGAGCGTCTCCAGATCCTTGCCGTCGTACGGGTAAATGGCGATCCCGATGCTGGCGTTGACGAAGATCTCGCGCCCGCCGAGCCGTACCGGGTGGGCCAGACTGGAAAGGATGCGGCGCGCCAGCTTGGCCGCGTCCTGCGGGTCCACCAGGCCGGGCATGATGACGGTGAACTCGTCGCCACCCAGCCGCGCCACCTCGGCGTCAATAGCCTCCGCTGCAGGACCGACCTCGTCTTCCCGCTCGCGGCAGCACGCGCGCAGGCGGGCGGCCACCTGTTGCAAGAGCTGGTCTCCCACCTCGTGGCCCAGGGTGTCGTTGATGCGGCTGAAGTGGTCGAGGTCAATGAAGAACGCGGCTACCAGGCGTCCGGTGCGGTTGGCCTGGTCCAACGCCTGCGCGAGGCGCTCCTTGTAGGAGAGCCGGTTGGGTAGTCCGGTCAGGCTGTCGTAGTACGCCAGGGTGCGCACCTGCTCCAGCATGCGGGCATTGGCGAGCGCCACGGCGGCCTGGTCGGCCAGGCGGCGGACCTGCACCCGGTCGTCACCGTCGGGCATCGCCTCGCCCCGATCGCCGAGCACGATGACTCCCACGAGCTGGTGCTGAAAGCGCAGCGGCAATACGCAGAATGAGCGGGCGTCCAGTTCCATCAGCGGCAGCAGGTAGGAGGGAAGCTGCTCTTCCCCGGTGACCAGCAGGTTGAGGGCTTCCGGGCCATCCAGGAGATCCTGAATGTCACTGGAGCGGAGATCCGCGCGCACTTCCCGGCGGCTGGCGTCGCCATAATCGTGGACGATGCTCGACAGCGACTTGGAGTCGTCGGAGGAGACCAGGGTGACGCTCACCATCGCGCAGGGATAGACGTCCCCGATCCGGCTCAGCAGCGTACCCACGATTTCCCCCGCGTTCGTGGCCGACAGCACCGCCCGGTCAATCTCTGCCGCGGTGGCCAGCGCCTGGAACTGCCGGTCTAACTGAGCCGCCATAGCGTTGAAGGATGCGCCCAGTTCCTCGAACTCGTCCCGGCTGGTGACGGAAACCCGGCTGGTGAAATCACGCTGGGCGATGCGGCGGGTGCCGTGCTGCAGCTCCTCCAGAGGCACCAGGCTCCGGCGAATCCGATTGACACTGAGCAGCAGCACCGCCAGGCTGGAGACCAGCACTACGCCAAAGAACATCGTGGTGAACTGGACCATGGGACCCAGCACGTCGGTCTTCGACTGACTCAGCACCAGGCTCCAAGCGGGAGCGATGAATACTTCGTCCAGCACCAGCGGCGCGGTGGAGGAGACATACGGTTTCCGGTCGAGGCCGGCTCCGAGTGAGTCGAGCGCCGGACGGGTCAGCGCGGTGAGAAACTCCTCGTCAGCCGGCCGCTCCTCGTGGCCCGGAAGAGCGGCGGCGGAGCTGAACACCGGATGTCCCGACTCGTCCATCACCACCACCATCGTGGTGGCGGAAGGCATGCTCTGATCCACCGTTCCCCAGAGAAATTCAGGGCTGACCTCGCCGATCAGCGTGCCGCGAACACCACCGCGGCGGTCCACCCGGCGCAGCAGGTAGATCCGGCTCGGCAGATCTGCGCGCCGCTCGGTGGTGAGGAGCGGCAGGCCGTAGGTGAGATCGGAGCTGTCCGAAGCGCTGAGAGTGGGCAGACTTTCCAGGCGTCCGAAGATCGGAGTGCGTCTTCCGCGCTCCTCCACGAACTCGAGTGCCACGAACCGGCGCCGCGCAAGGAGATCGAGCCCCGCGATGAGGGCCCGGCCCGCTTCATTGTCACCACCACCCGGCGTCTGCCGTGGAGCCGGGGACCCGACCCGCGGGGGAATTCTGGTGGCCTTGAGCTGGATCAGAGCGTGAGGTGGAATGCTCTTGAGGGTAGCGTCGAGCAGCAGCAGCCGCTCGAAGACGGCAAGCCCGAGGACTTTGTTGGCCTGATGCAGCCGGATCTCGCTCTGAGCCCTGAGCTGCTGGGTAACATGGCGGTAGGATACCGCGGCCACCACCGAGATCGGCACCACGGCGCAGCCGACGAAGAGCAGCAGAAGGCGCCGTCCGAACCTGCTCTTCAGCATGGGCTGCAGCGTCACGATGTTCCGGCGGTGGAAGAGGCCTGAGCCGATCCGCTGTGCGGGGGTCAGTGCGGCCGCCCGGAGCTAAGTGCGGGGGCAATACTTATGCCCTATGAGGGCCTGAGATAAGAAGATGGGATGCTGAGGATTACGCGCGGGGGCGGACCTTGGGCGGCCGGCGGCTCTCGCGTTTCGCCCATATATACCCCGAGACAGCGGCTGGTGGAAGCCAGTATGTGATCTACAATGCTCTATCGGGTAAGGGCTTAACTATATAGCCAGGCTGGCCTCGGAGGTCGCGACGCGAGCCTTGAGTCGCCTTACCCGGGACGGCGAGACTCTCCCCTCCCGCCCTCCGTCGCACGCGGCGCCCCGCACGCCGAGGATGTCAGGCCGGAGCGAAACGACCAGCGGAATGACCTCGATCGCCAGACTGCCGGCGAGGGCGGCAAGCAGGCCCGCGCCGCGGACTTCCGAGATCCACTGACCGAGTGCCGGCCGCGGCAGCCACTCGAGCAGGCCGCGGCCGTCCTTCACCGCGGTATCGAGCAGCACGCCGGCGGCCCCCGCCTCCACCGCCAGACTGCTGATAACCGCGGGCGGCAGTGCTCCTGCCCGGGTGTGGTCGGCATATGCCGCGGCGATCAACAACCCGCCCGGAAGCGAGGAACCCATTGCCAGCACCGCGCTCTTCAGCAGGCGCGCCACCTCGCTTGGGGAATCCACCTGCCCAAATCCGAGCTTGAGGTAGATCGGAGCCTTGCGCCGGGCCAGCGCTACTTGGGTGATGGCGCGCCGCACCGCGGCCGGCGAGCCAAGATCGCCCAATGCAAGGCTGAGCGGCACGCCGGTCGGGACGCAATCGGCAATCTCGAGCAGCACAGCGGGGCTCACGGCGCCAAGTGCGCCGAGGCCGGGCTCCTTGGCGTCAATGACGTCGGCTCCGCCCTCGAGTGCCGCCGCGGCCTCTTCGGCCGACCGCACGCTCACCAGCAGCCGCATCCGCTCTCCGCCGGCATCAGTCAACTCCCTTGTGATATGCTAACGCTCTGATATGTTGACATTTAGAAGTTAGCGCGGGCGCTTCACCGGGGGAAAGGCAGAGTGACGCTGGACCGGAAAGTCGTACTGGTTACCGGGGGGTCCAGCGGAATCGGAAAGGCCATAGCGCTGGCCTGTGCCGGCGCCGGCGCCGACGTAGCGATCACCTACCGACGGAACCGGTCGGGAGGAGAGGAGACCGCTCACGAGATCCGTAGAGCGGGCCGGCGAGCGGAGCTGCTTCAGGCCGACATCAGCCGCGAGGAGGAGATCGCCGCTCTTGCCGCCGTGCTGCGCGAGCGCTTCGACCGGGTTGACGTGTGGATCAACAACGCCGGCGCCGACGTCCTCACCGGAGAGGGGGGCCGACTCTCCCGCCTGGAGAAGCTGGACCTGCTCTACGCGGTAGACATCCGCGGAACCGTCCTCGCCTCCTGGGCCGCGGTGGATCTCATGCGGGAGCAGGGAGGCGCCGGGGTGATCATCAACATGTCGTGGGACCACGTCGGCTTCGGCATGGCGGGAGAAAATCCGATTCTCTACTCGGCCGCCAAAGGCGCCGTCATGAGCTTCAGCAAGTCGCTCGCCCGCGAAGTGGCCCCCGACATCCGGGTGAACATCCTGGCGCCAGGCTTCATCGAGACCGCGTTCGGCGAAGGCGCCGACGAACGCTTCCGCCAGAAGGTGACCGCCATGACCCCCATGCGCCGCTGGGGCACCCCCGACGACGTCGCCTCCGCCGCCGTCTTCCTCGCCTCCGACCAATCCAGATTTCTGACAGGGCAGATGCTGGTGGTGAATGGCGGGGTGGTGTGAGGTGTGGAGCGGGCCGTGGGCTCTGGGCTAGGGTCGAAGGTCTTGAGTCGAAGGTCGGCTATGCAGGCTGCGACTTGCGCTGCCACCGATGATCGGCAACTCATGCCCAGGCTCACAGCCCATAGCCCATAGCCCATAGCCCATAGCCCATAGCCCAAATAAGAGAGATCCACATGCCCACTACTAAAGAAAAAACCTATAGCGATTCCGAGATTACCGAGCGGCTGGGCCAGCTGCCGGGATGGTACTTCGAGGACGGATGGATTCGCCGGGTGTACAAGACTGACGGCTGGCCCACTACCCTCATGCTGGTGAACGGCGTCGGCTATCTGGCCGAGGCGGCGTACCATCATCCCGATCTAACGGTGACCTGGGGAAGAGTGACGGTGAAGCTGCAGAACCATGCCGCCGGCGGGATCACCGACAAAGATTTCGAGCTGGCGCGGAAGATCGAGGACCTCGTGCTTTGGCGGCCTCAGGGTGGCGCGCTCGAAGGGACGCCGAACAAATGGGTGCGCCCGGGAGACCCACGGTAAATCAGATCAACGAGCAGGGGGCCGGCGGCAGCGCGCCTCGGCCCCTCGCCCGCGTGGTGTTCGTCACCGGCAAGCTGGCCGAGCCGGCACTGCGCCGGGTGCTCGAGGAGATGGAGCCGCCGTTCGAAGCGCGGGTAGCAGTCCTCAAGATCACCGTGGCGGCGCTGATGACCACCTCGTGGATCGCGCGCTTCCTCGAGATTCCGCCCGACACCGACC
>JACCQZ010000190.1 GCA_013813875.1 Gemmatimonadales bacterium
CTCCACGCTCCAGTCTTCCAACGCCAGAAAATCCCGCTTGGTCACCGCAACACCTCCTGCAGCCCCGCGAGCAGCAGATCGCACTCGCGAGAGGAGAACGAGAGAGGCGGCAGCAGCCGGAGCACTCGAGGATCGGTGGCCGTGCCGGTCAGAATCTGATGGGAAAAGAGCGCGTGCTGCACCTCGACCGCGGGACGCTCCAGGTGCAGTCCGAGCAGCAGCCCCCGGCCGCTTACCCGAGTCACCCCCAGCTTCCGCGCGCCCTCCGTAAGGTACTCTCCCATCCGTACCGCATTTCCGATCAGATCGTCGCGCTCAATCACCGCGATGTTGGCCAGCGCCGCGGCACAGGGCACCGGGCCACCTCCGAAGGTGCTTCCCAGGTCGCCGGGGGCCAGACTCTCGACGAGGGCCGGCGTCGCCACCACCGCGCCTATCGGCAGTCCGGCGGCAAGCCCCTTGGCGAAGGTGAGTAGATCAGGAGTGACTCCGAACGACTCGGCCGCGCTGAAGGCACCGCAGCGGCCGATGCCGCACTGGACCTCGTCAAAGAGGAGCGCCGCGCCGCGCGCGTCGCAGATCTCCCGGGCGGAGCGAAGAAAGTTGGGGCTGCAGTCGCGGGCTCCCGCGAATCCCTGCACCGGCTCCACGATCACCGCGGCAACGCTGTCATCCACCGCCTTCTCCAGGGCCGCGACGTCGTCGAAGGCGACCTTACGCGAGAGCGGCACTCCCGCTCGCCGCGCCGCCGCCTCGTAGGGTGCCCCGTCGGTGCAGGCGAGGGTTGCCGCGGTGCGCCCGTGCCATCCGCCGCGCAGCGACACGATCGTTCCGCGCCCGGTGTGGCGCCGGGCCAGGTGGAGGGCGTTCTCGTTGGCTTCTGCCCCCGAGTTGCAGAAAAAGATCCGGCCGAGCGGCTGGGGACAGAGCGCGGCCAACGTCTCAGCCAGCTCTTCCCGGAGCGGATGCGGCACCGCCGTAGAGTAGAACAGCAGCGCCTCCGCCTGCTCCGCGACGGCTCGGACGACGTCGGGATGGGAATGCCCAGTGGTGGCAACGGCATGCCCGCCATAGGCGTCGAGCCATTCCCGGCCGTCCTCGTCAATGAGCCAGGATCCGCGGCCGCGCGAGGGCCGCACCGGCATTTGGGCATACACCGGCAGCAACGCCGGCGCTTCCGCCTTCAGCACGGAAAGACTCCCCCTCCGCGGAGCCCCGAGCACTCATTGATTCCCAGCGCCAGATTCATCGCCTGAATCGCCTGGCCGCCGGCGCCTTTCACCAGGTTGTCAATGGCCACCGTCACCTGCACCTCTCGTCCTTCGGCGCTCTCGACCGCGTGCACCAGAGCGTAGTTGGTGGCCACCGCGTGGGTGAGCTCGGGAGGCTGATCCAGCACCCGCACAAAGGGACGATCCTTGTAGGCGTCGCGAAACCACTCGCCGGCGGTCCTGCCCGGCTCGCCCCCGCTGATGGCGCACTCATCGGGAATGTGAGCATGCAGCGTGAGATAGATGCCGCGGACGAAGGGCCCGGAGTGGGTAATGAGTCTGGCGGAAGCATCGGGCCGGCCGATCCACTGGCGCCATCCCTGCAACACCTCCGCCTGGTGCCGGTGGCCCAGCGGCGAGTAGGCGAACAGATTGTGAGCCCGTGCGGGATGATGAGTGGTCGGCTTCGGCTGAGCTCCCGCGCCGCTGGAACCGGTCACGGCAAAGAGGGATGGGCTCACGTCGAGCCCGGCGCGCGCGAGTGGATACAGCGCCAGCTGCGCCGCCGTGGCAAAGCACCCGGGAGCGGCGATGGCCGTGGCGCCCCGGAGCTTGGTACCGAGGACATCAGCGAGCCCGTAGGTGAAGCGGCCGAGGAGTTCGGGCGCCGCGTGCGCGCCATAGTACTGCTGGTAGAGACGGGGGTCGCGCACCCGGAAGTCGGCCGCCAGGTCCACCACCATTCCCGGCCCGGCCCGGAACACTTCGGCGGCAACCGCGGACGACTCGCCGTGCTCCAGACAGAGAAAAACGACGTCGCATCCGCGGGCGGCCTCACCAGGCGTGGCGTTGGAGAAGCGCGCGTCGGTCACGGTGGCGAGCGCCGGGTGGCTGTCGGCGATCGGCTTTCCGCCCTGACTTCGGCTGGTCGCGACACACTCGCGGACCTCGGGGTGCTGCAGCAGGAGACGCAGCAGCTCTCCGCCGGCATATCCGGCGGATCCAACCACGGCGAGCTTCACCGGGTTTCCCTCGTGTGCCAGCTGGCCAGCGCTTCGCTCACTACGCCGAGCAGCGCCGCCGCATCCCGCCGCGCGTTGTGCGCCGGCAGGCCGAGGCCGGTGCGGATATAGAGCTGGCCCACCTCGTTGTCGGTGGCCGGGCCGGTGATGACGGTGACGAGAAGGCGGAACTCCCGCTGCATCAGCTCCACCGCGCCCCAGCAGGCGACTGGATCGGGCGCGGCCATGACGTAGGCCGCTCCGACGCCCATGAGCTCCTCGTCGTGCAGGATGTCCTGCACCCCGTACTCACCCAGGATGCCATCGCCCAGCTCGGCCACGATCACGTCCGGCTTGGAGGCGGCCAGCCGGTTGAAGATTCCCTTGGCGGTGGCGACGGTAACGCCGGCGTGAGTACTGGCGACCCCGACGTCGTTGAAGGTGAGCGCGGCGACGGCGCCGGCGTCGAGCATGGAGAGCGCGTCGCGCATCAGAGACACGCCGGTGAGCTTGGCCGCGCCGACCCGGAGACCTCCTCGCGCCAGCCCCCGGACCAGCTCGGCGGCCGCGACGGTCTTGCCCGCGTTCATGCAGGTTCCGGCGACGTACACCACCGGTACCCGGCTCTCCAACTGCTCGGAAGGGGGGACGGCGCGGTCGCCGATGTGAGCGGGCCGGCCCACCCGGTCGCCCAGCTCGGGAAAGGCCAGGACCGCTCCCAGTACCTCGGTTTTGAAGGGCTGGCCGACGTCGGGATTGACCGAGGTGCAGCGCCCGAGAATGCCGCCGAGGTTGAGCACCTCGATCGTGTCGCCCGAGGCGATGTGGGTGGGAACCACCCCGGCGTAGCCGCGGAGCGCGCGCCGGGTGCCGAGGGTACCTGCGAGCACGTCTCCGGCGCGGAGCGCCAGCATCCGGCCGGTTACGTCTTCCACCGTGTTGTAGGTGGATTTGTCGTCCAGCACCCGGACCGCCAGGATGTACCCCTCCACCGGCACGATCTCGTCGCCGACGATGACGTCGGTCGAGAGCGCGGCGTTGCGGGTGGAAGAGCTGATCCGGTCGAGCCGGACTCGGGTGGTCACTACCATGAAGGGCCCTTGTTCGGTCTAGATGGTGAGCTGGGTTTCACCACAGAGGCACAGAGGACACGGAGAACCGCTGGTGGTCAACTGCACACCCACAAAGTTCTCTCTCCGTGTCCTCTGTGCCTCTGTGGTGAAACCCAGCTGTGCCCCCGCGGTGAAAACCCATCAGCGATTTCCCCCAGCGCGCCAGGCAAGCAGTGAGGGCACCGCGGACACCCGCGCGAAGGCACGAGCTTCGTCGCCGGTCCAGAGCCGGTTCTCCTCGCCGTAGGTGGCGATCGAGGTGTCCATCATCGAGTGCGGACTGCGGGTGCCGGTTACCTGAAAGCGCCCGGCAGCGAGACGTACCCGGGTCTCGCCGGTGACCCGGGACTGGGAGCTGGTGATCAGGGCCTCGATGTCGCGCAGCGCTGGATCGAAATACTGCCCTTCGTGCAGCCGGTCACCGTAGAAGCGGCCGAGCTGGTCCTTCCAGAAGGTCTGCCATCGGGTAAGAACCAGCTTCTCCAGCTCGCGGTGCGCCGCGATGAGCAGCAGCGCGGCGCCGGCCTCGAAGCCGATGCGACCCTTGATGCCGAGCGCCGTCTCGCCCACGTGGATGTTGCGTCCGATCCCGTAGAGCTCGGCGACCTCGCCGAGCCGTGCCACCAGCTTCGGGCCGGCGAGCGATACTCCATCGAATGCCGCCGGCAGGCCGTGGTCCCAGGCGAGCACGATCTCTCGCGGCGCGGGCGCATCCGCCGGAGGGTCGAGGAGCTCGGCCGGGGGGCCCGCCCAGGTGTCATGGGTCCAGCCGCCACCCCACGTGGTGCCCCAGAGACCGCGGTTGATCGAGTACGCGCCCGCCTGTGGCGGGATCGGCAAGCCCTGCGCCTCGAGGTAGGCTATGGCCTGCTCCCGGCGGATGCCGTGGTCGCGGATGGGGGTGACGATCTGGAGATCGGGCGCCAGCACCCGAAGCGCCACGTCGAAGCGGACCTGATCGTTGCCCGCGCCGGTCGAGCCGTGGGCCACCGCGAGCGCACCGATGCGCCGGGCGGCCTCCACCACCGAGAGGGCCTGCTGGGTGCGCTCCGCCGCGACGCTCAGCGGATACACCTCGCCGCGGAGCACGTTGCCTTGGATGAGAAACCGGACAAAGCGTTGGTAGACCTGCTCCCGGGCATCTACCTCGTGGTGGACTACCGCCCCCACCCGCTCCGCCTGGAGCCGGATAGCGGCGCGCTCAGCGGCGCCGGCACCGCCGGTGTCCACGTACACGGTGTGAACCGCCCAGCCCTCCTGGGCGAGCCGAGGCACGCAGTAGGAGGTGTCGAGCCCTCCGGAGAAGGCGAGTGCCAGGGGATGAGAGCTGGAGTGCATATTGCATAAATATGCGATGACGCCGGGATGCACAAGTGCGTAGGACGGCAGGGCCCAGCGTCCCCAGCGCGCCCCTGAGAGGCGGCGCGCTGAGAACGCAAGGCGGTACTAAGC
>JACCQZ010000217.1 GCA_013813875.1 Gemmatimonadales bacterium
TGGCGTAGTCCGAGTCCACCGGAATGTGGCGCAGCTGCTCCAGGCCGTAACCCGCGAGCTTCACCCCCTTGTCCACCGAAGAGTGCGCCTCGCTCGAGGCATAGACCGCCAGCCGGGCCGCGCCGGATAGACCGCGGGCGCCGGCGTCGCCCCGCGTGGCCCTCTCCCGCGCCGAGAGCAGCGCCACGAGCGTTGCGGTAGACGCGGTATCCTGGATGACGCCCACGAACCCTGGGGGAAGACCGATCATCTGTCGCAGCCAATCCATGACCACCTGCTCCAGCTCGGTGGCGGCCGGAGAGGTCGCCCAGGACATGCACTGCGAGCCGAGCGCCAGGGTGAGCATCTCGCCGAGGATGGAAGGCGCGCTGTTGTTGCAGGGGAAATAGGCGAACCACCCGGGGTGGTTCCAGTGGGTCATCCCGGGGAGGATGACCTCGCGGAAGTCGTCGAAAAGAGCGGAGAACGGCTCGCCGGCATCCGGCGGCGCGGGGGCGATCCGGCGGCGGATGTCGCCGGGCAGCACGTCAGGGGTGATCGGCAGCTCGCCCGAACGGCTCAGGTACTCGGCGATCCAGTCTACCAGCTCGTGGCCGTGGCGGCGGAACTCGTCGGGGTGCATGGGCCAAACCGAACGCCGGGCCGGGACCACGTCAAGCCGGCTGCGGCACCCTTCGGCTGCCACTAGCTTTCCGCGCCTCTTCTGCAAGGACTGTCGTGGGCCTCGGCTGGATGATTCTGGCGCAGCTGTGCTTTGCCGGCATGAACGTCTGCACCCGGCTCGGCGCCGCTCAACTTTTCTGGGCCGAGATCGGGGCAGCCCGCTTCCTCATCGGAGCGTTGCTCGCGCTCGCGTTCGCGGCGGCACGGGGAATTCCGCTCCGGATAACCGACCGGCCCGGCGCCTGGCGCCGCAGCATCTTCGGAACCGTGGCCGCCATCGCGACGTTTTATGCGCTCTCCTCCAGCCGGATCGCCATCGGCGACGCCGCCACCCTGAGTGCCACCGGGCCGATCTTCGTCGCGCTGCTTTCCGGACCCATGTTGGGGGAGCGGGTCGGCGGCTGGCTGGGGCTGGCGGTGGCCCTCGCCTTTGCCGGCGTCGTGGCGCTGGTCGGTCCGTCGTTCCAGTTGGCCGCTCCCGTGGCCTTGATCGCAACCGCGGGCGCGTTCTTTTATGCGCTGGCGATGATCTGGCTCCGCCGTATCGGCCCGGGCGAGAGCCACGAGGCCATCGTGCTGCACTTCTCGCTTGTCGGGCTGGCGGCGATGGTGGCGCTGGCGATCCCTTTCTGGCAGTGGCCCGACGCGCGCGGCGGCCTCTTTCTGCTCGGCGCCGGCCTCGGCGGCGGAGGAGGGCAGCTGGCCATGACCCGGGCCTATGCGATACGCCGCGCCGCGCCGGTGACCGCTCTCTCCAACCTGGGGATAGTATTCACCTACCTGATGGCTCTCCCTCTCTTTCCCGGCCGGCCGACGGCGTGGCAGCTTGCCGGCTCGCTGCTCGTCATCGCGGCGACCGTGCTCGTGGCCTCGAGCCCGGAGAGCTCTCCACGGCGTTCAATTATGTTTCGCCCATGAAATTGGGAGCTTCTCCCGCGCACGGCCTGGCGTACGATCCGGCCGTCGCCTGCCTCCACCTGTGCAACGCGGATCCCGCCCTCGCTCGGTTGCTGGCGCAGGCGGGGGCGTTCACTCTGCGGACTCGTCCCACCCAGAGCCTCTTCGCGGCTCTCACCCAGTCCATCGTCTACCAGCAGCTCTCCGGAAAGGCCGCCGCCACCATCCTGGCCAGGGTCAAGGCGCTCTTCGCGCCCAAGCGGTTCCCCACCCCGAGGGACATTCTCGACATTCCCTCCGAGCGGCTGCGCGCCGCCGGGCTCTCGACGGCCAAGACCGCCGCGCTCAAGGATCTCGCGGCGCGGACGCTGGACGGCACCGTGCCCAGCCTGCCACTGGTCCGGCGCATGAGCGACGAGGAGATCATCGAGCGGCTCACCCTGGTACGGGGCGTGGGACGCTGGACGGTGGAGATGCTGCTGATGTTCCGACTGGGCCGTCCCGACGTGCTGCCGGTCGGGGACCTGGGAGTGCGTAAGGGATTTGCGCTGACGTTCGGCGGCCGAACTTTACCCGACCCTGAGGTGATGAGCCGGCGGGCGGAGCGGTGGCGGCCCTACCGCTCGGTGGCGAGCTGGTATCTCTGGCGGGCGCTCGAGCTATAGCGCGGGAGGACGACGTGAGTGGTCAGAAGGGGGCACCGGGCGGGTACGAGCCCAGCCTGGATACGGTGGAGATGGTCCTCGAGCGGCTGGGAGAGATGGGACTCGCGGTGGGTCCCGATACCGCGCGCGAGCTGGTTCGTGCGGTACTGGCGGCGGAAGCGCCCCGAGTGGATGCCCACCTGCGCGAGGCGCTCGACACCGCGTTGCAGACCATCCGTGTCGCCTCGCAGGCGGCGGCGGCCGTGCTGGCCGCCACC
>JACCQZ010000228.1 GCA_013813875.1 Gemmatimonadales bacterium
GGATCATCATCATAACGAAACCGACGAGGATCGCATGCGTGTGGGCGCTGGTCTCGTACGTGCTCGGGTAGCGCTGCCAGAGCTCCCGCCGCACCATCATCCAGCCGCCGATCGCGAGACCGACGAGGCCGCGCTGAGCCGGCTCGCGGCGCGATGTGTAGCGCGCTCAGTCGGCGCCGGCCACGTCCTCTTCACGACCGGCGAGGCGTGCCGGGGGCTTTACATTATCCAGTCGGGACGGGTGCGCATCTATCGGACGAACCCGGAAGGCAAGGAGCAGGTGCTGCACATCGAAGGGGCGGGTCGGCCGATCGCCGAGCTCCCGCTTTTCGACGGCGGCCGGTACCCCGCGTCGGCCGTCACGCTCGAGGAGACCCGGCTCGTCTTTCTTCCGCTCGCAGACTTCGAGCGTCTCTACAGGACACACCCCGATATCGCCCAGGCGATTATCCGAGACCTCGGGCGGCGCCTCCGGCACCTTATTCGCGTCACCGAGACGTTGGCCTTCCGCGACGTCGCCGCCCGCCTAGCGCTCCTGCTGGTGGGGTATGCCGAGCACGCCGGGCTGCAGACGCCGGATGGGATCGAGCTGACGCTCAACCGCACGCACGAGGAGCTGTCGCTCGAGATCGGCGCGGCGCGTGAGTCCGTCTCACGTGCCTTCAAGCAGCTCCGTCGCCAGGGACTCGTTGAGTCCCTCGGCCGTGACCGGCTGCTCATTCCCAACCTGGCGCGACTTCGAGCGCTCTGAGGACCGGGCACCGGCTATGCCTCGACCAGCAGATAGCCGATCGCCCCCTTCTGACCATGACCGAAGGCGTGATTCACGAAGGGGAACTCGCCCGGGATGTCCGCCACCAGCTCGAAACACATTCCACCTCCTGCCGGCACTAGCGCCGTGCTCGTCGCACTGTGGGAACGGCGGGCCTTCCTGCCGTCCTGCTGCACCAAGTTCTCTGCTGCGTACAACGGAGCACCCGGAACGCTGCGAGCGCAGGCCGTTCGACACGGCGCCTCTTCGACGTCATGTTCCCCCGGACACCGGCTCGACGTGCCGATGGACGGTGAGCAGCATCTCAGACGGCTCCGACGCTGTCACGCTGTGCGGGATTCCTGGCGCAAGCACGACCATCATGTCAGGCCGGAGTTCGTAGTCGCTGTCCGGCGTCCGAACGGTCAAGGCACCACGGAGCGCATGAATCGTCACGAGGCCGTTCGCGGTGTGGTCCGGGAGCGCACCGCCGGGTTCGAAGGCGAAGACCACCATCGTAACGGATCCGCGGCGAAACACCGTCATCTGCTGATGGCCACCCCGCGATCCGAACTCGGCATCCTCCTTCCGCAAGGTCGCGGCAACGCCGCCAGCGTCAATGAGGATCTGTGAGGCCGAAAACCGCTCTGAGGGTGGCGTACGCCGCCGCTCCGCTGTCTCCCGTGTCGTATCAGGCTGCTCCATACAAATATTCCTCCTACCCCGCGTGTCTGCTCAGTTCGTCTGAGCGGTGCGCTGTGCGGCTGCTGCCGCCAGCGCCCACTGCTTTGACAATCGGAAGGTCGCCCGAAAGACCGCTTTCTCACGTGACGGATGTCACAGGGGCGCATCGGATCTCGCCCCTACTCGATGCGCTGCAGCCCTGGCACCGGCAAGCAGTGATTCAGCGGCGCGGAGTGATCATTGCGAACAGACTCAGAGGCGGTTTCGGAGAGGTCGACCTGGTCAAAACGAAGCCCCCGTCGAATCGGTGAACTCGGCAGGGGTTAAGCGACGAGGGCTGCAGAGCGGGCGACCGGACTCGAACCGGCGACGTCCAGCTTGGGAAGCTGGCATTCTACCACTGAATTACGCCCGCGGGATGCGCCCGGGAATGTGCCGGGGCACGGCGGGAGTGTCAAGCGCCCTCGCGCGCCTACAGAGCCCGCGAGGCCTCGAGAAAGCTCCGCAGATCCGGCTCGCTGATAGCCGGCTCGCCGGGCGACACGTTGTCCAGCCGCCCTTCCCGCATCCAGCGCTCCAGCTCGTTGACCAGCTCGAAGAGATGATCGAAGGAGTCCACGATGAAGAGCAGCGGCTGGTAGTGGTCGATCTCGAAGTATTGATTTACCACCCACTCGAGCTGCATCGGATAACGCTGCACCAGTGGCGAATCAATCGAGTGAGCGATCTCGCCGTACGAGCTGAGCAGGCCGCTGCCGTACACCTTGAGCCCGCCCGGGCTTCGCATCAGACCGAATTCAATGGTGAACCAGAAGAACCGCGCCAGCGCCTTGAAGATGCTGGTGACTCGGCGGATCTGCTCCTGTTGGTCGGAAATGCCCGCCACGATCTCGGCGGCGGTGTGGGCGCAGTCGCCGAAGCGCACCAGGGCATCCGCGAAGGCGCGGTCGGTGTGCATCGGCACGTGGCCCGCGATGTCGTGGAAGATGTCGGGCTCGGGCAGGTAGTCGAGCGTCACCCCGTCCCGGATGGTGATGGTGGTGGGGAACTCGCGATTCCGCAGGCAGTCGAAGAAGAGAAAGGAAGGAACGTATCCGCTCACCGGCTTGGCTTGAAAGCCGGTGAGCGGACTGAGAAATCGGTTGACGTCTTCCAGCCGGGGCACCCGCCCAGGATCGAGGCAGAGGCTTTCGATCCCCTGGAGGAAACGGGGATTGGCGTAGCGGCTCCAGCGGTCTTCCATCCGGGTAAAGAGGCGCCTCCACGCATCGTGGTTGGCGTCGGAGTACAGCTCGTACGGCTGATGGATGTACAGGCGGCCCTCCGCCTGCGCCTGCTCGATGAACGCCGCCCGGGTGGTCGTCAGCCCGCCGCCTGATGTCGCTTCCGCTCGCAGCCCTGCCATGGAACTCTCCTTATGGCTCCGCTCACTTCTTCTTGTAGCGCCATGCCGCAATGCCCGGACCTTTACCGACTGCCTTGATGGCGTGGCTGGCACCGGCCTCGAGCGCGGGAACCGGCACCTCCTGGCTGGCCACCACGCCGCCCTTGGCGTCGAGAAACTCGAAGACCAGGGTGACCGGCGCGGCCGGAATCGCCTTGCCGGTGGGGGTCTGCGCCTTTCGGCCGGTGGCCGTGGCGGTGACCTCAGCGCTACCCGCGGCAGTCGTAAAGTCGGTGATGCTCACGTCCACCGGAAGCGCCAGCACCTTCTCGGCGGTCTTGACGGCATCGTCCACCTTGTTCGTCTGCTTGTAGCCCTCGCCGACCAGCTTCTGCGCGTTCTCGTTCATCGGCTCGATCGCCGCCAGCCGCTGGGCCACCGGCAGGAGCTTGGCCCCGTCCTTGAGCGCCAGATAGGTGTTACTCAGATTGGAGAGCGCATCGCGATTGTAGGGCTCCGCCGTCGCCGCCTTGTCAAACGCGGCCGCCGCTTCCGCGTATTTCTTGTCGTTGTACAGGTTGACACCGATGCTCATGAGATCGTCCGCAGGCGACGCCGCGCCACCGCCCGCCGGTGCCGCGCCGCCGGCGGCGACGATCTGCTGCTCGAGCGGCTGAGCCTTGTCCGCCTGTCCCAGCCCACGGTAGGCCGAAGCCAGCCCGCGCTTGCCCTCGATGTCATTGGGAACCCATTGGAGGTACTGCTCGAACGCCTTGACTGCTCCGTCATACTTCTTGGCGTTGAGCAGCAGCACGCCCTGATTGAAGGCCGACCGGTCGCGCACCTTGATCTCGGTGGTATCGGTCACGCCCTGCGCGGCGGTCACGGCACGGCCGAAGTACTCGGCGGCGCTGTCGGGCTGTCCGCGATCGTTCATCAGCGCGGCCACCTGGTAGAAAGCCACCGGAGATTTCCGGTAGATGACGGTGGCCTGGTGGTAGAGCGCGAGCGCTGAGTCGGGCCGCTTCTGCTCCTCGAACTCGCTCCCGGCCCGAATCAGCGCCACCCAACCGTTCCGCCTGTGGTTGGCGATTTCCTTGGCGCAGGCCGGCGCCATCTGCTCCGCGCGGGTGAGGGCCGAGTCGGCGCCGTAGAGATCACCCTGATGCAGGTAGATCCGGCCCAGGTGATACCACGCGGCGGGGTTCTTTCCTTGATCGTTCTGGGTAATGGCCTCGAGCAGCACCTTCTCTCCGCTCTCGAGAATCCGGGATCTGTTCTCCGGAATGTCGGTCTCGATGGCGGTTTTCAGATAGGTGGCGCCGGAGCTTACCTTGAAGTGATTCGACTTGAGGCCACAATTGGGCGCTTCGTATGCGGCCGGCATCGCCTTGGCCACTCTGTCGCTCAGCGGCGCCTGCTGCGCTGCTGCCGGGATGGTGCTCACGGCCGCGAGCAGAAGGGCCGGCGCGATCTTCGCTTTCACTCGTCACAGCTCCTTGTTCGAGGTCAGAGACCGGTGGCAGTGTCAGGGCTCACCAGTCGGAGAGCCTGATATTGCAAGTCCCTTGCCACCTCATGAACGGGGCGTCCGGTTCTCCGCGCGACCGCCGCCACGTCGTCATACTCGGGTTTTACCCGAGGCCCATCGGGACCATCCAACACTTTGACCCGTACCCGCATGCCTTCGCAGGCATCCATCTGGACCTCGCGCCGGGCGAGGGTGACCCGCTCCGCTGTCTGCCGCCTGATCCCCGCGGTGGTGCTGTGCCGGAAGAGCGCGTCCACCGTTCTGTCGGCCTCGGCAGGGGCCACCGTCACCTCGAGGCGAAACCCCGGACGACCCTTTTTCATATGGGTGGTCCAGAGCTGCACGTCGAGCGCCCCGGCGCTGAAAAGTGCTTCCCGGAGAGGATCGAGATACTCCGGATTGAGGTCGTCGAGATCGGTCGAGAGCAGCACCACCTCGCCCGCCTCGAAGGCCGACTCGGCGACGATGATGCGCAGCGCGTTGGGGTAGCTCTCGGGGTTGCGGCCGCCCGCGCCCCACGCACCAGCGGCTGATGCCCGCCAGCGTGCCGGCGGCCGGCCGGAAGACAGCACTCGAAGGAGCGCCGCGCCGGTCGGCGTAGTCGCCTCCCCCACGACAGGCCCGTTGGGGCCCACGTCCACGCCTTCGATAAGAATCGCCGTTGCCGGCGCGGGCACCGGAATGACCCCATGGGCCGCCCGCACCCAACCGCTCCCCAGGGCAACCGGGCGGTTGTAGATCCGGTTGATGCCGAGGCGTTCGAATCCCTCGATTGCTCCCACGATGTCCACCAGCGCGTCGAGGGCACCCACCTCGTGCAGTGCCACCTGCTCCGCGGAGATGCCGTGCACCTGACCCTCGGCCTCGCCCAGAAGCTTGAATGCCCGTACCGCCCGCTCCTTGACCCACAGTGAAAGCGGCGCCCGCTCCACAGCGGCAATCAGGTCGCCGACGTGGCGGTGGGGCGGGTGACTGCGGCTGCCATTGCCGTGGGGCACGGGATGGTGATGTGAATGTGCGGGGTCGTGAACCGGTGAGCTCGGCTGCTCCTGCTCTCCTCCCGGCAGCATCACGTCCACTTTGGTAGCCCGGAGGCCGCAACGGTCTACCTCGGTCACCGACACCGTCACCTCGGGCACGCCCAGCCTGGCGGGCAGTTGGCGCAGCCAGTCCGCGGGGGCGCCGGCGGCAACCAGCGCTCCCAGAATCATGTCGCCGCTGATTCCAGCGACCGGGTCGAGAATGGCAAAACGTCCATCGGGCATAGACTTACAAATATGCTCCGAACCTCGGGCCGAAGCAACTGCCCGGCTCACGGCGCGCTGTTCAGATGGAAGAGGATCCGCTCGGCGAGCGCGGTCGAGAATCCGGGCACCGTGGCCAGCTCCGACACGGAGGCGGATCTGACGCCGGCCAGACTGCCGAACCGCTCCAGCAGGCTGCGCCGGCGCGTGGGACCCACACCCGGGATGTTGAGCAGCTCGGAAGTGATGGTGCGCTGGGTGCGCCGCTTGCGGTTGTATGCCAGCCCGAAACGATGAGCCTCGTCCCGGGCACGCTGGAGCAGGCGGAGCGAAGGACTCCGGCGGGAAAGCCGGATGCTCTCGGAGCGACCGGGGAGAAACACCTCCTCCTCCCGCTTGGCGAGACTGACCATCGGGATACCGCCCATACCCAACTTCTCCGCCGACTCCAGCGCCGCGTTGAGCTGGCCCTTGCCTCCGTCAATCACGAACAGGTCGGGCAGCGGAAGCTGCTCGTCACGCCGCCGGGTGAGATAGCGGGTCATCACTTCCTGAATCGCCGCGAAATCGTCCTGCTGCCCCACGCCCTGGATCTTGAACTTGCGGTATTCGCTCTTGCGGGGGCGGCCGGCCTCGAACCACACCAGCGATCCAACGGTGTCGCGCCCCTGATTGTGGGAGATGTCCACGCATACCAGGCTGCGCGGAACCACGTTGAGTCCCAGATCGCGCCCGAGGGCGTAGACCGGATCTTCAGCCCGCTCCTCGGTCTCGAAAGACTCGATGCGGAGACTCTCCAGCAGGTGCCTGGCGTTCTGATCGGCGAGCTGTAGCCACCGTTGGGCGGTGCCCCGCTGAGGCACGGTCCAGTCGGCCTCGGGAAGTAGCTGGCGGAGCGCCTCCCAATCCGCCGGCGGAAAGGGGACGACCAGGCGCCGGGCGCGACCCTCCACCGGCACGTAGTAGCGCACCAGGAACGCGCTCAATACTGCGGGATCCTCCTCCTCCTCGAGCCCCTCCAGAAATCGGTGCTCTCGTCCCAGCACCCGGCCCTCACGCACCCGGATCAGCACCCCGGCCGCGTCGTCGCCGTCGCGGGCGTATCCGATGACGTCCGCGTCCCCGGTGCCGATGACCTCCACGCTCGCCGGCTCCTCCATCTTCTCCAGCCAGCGAAGCGCGTCCCGCAGATTTCGAGCGCGCTCGAAGTCTTCCCGATCGCTCGCTACCAGCATCGCCTCGCGCACCTTGGCTCTCAGATCCTGGGTTCTGCCCTCGAGAAAATCCACCACGTCTTCGACCATCCGGCGATAGTCGGCCTGATCCTGCCATCCCACGCAGGGCGCTTTGCAACGGCCGATGTGGTAGTCGAGGCAGGGGCGCTCCCGCCGGTCGCCGGGCAGGTTGTCGGGGCAGCTGCGGACGGTATAGAGGCGGCGGATGATCGCGAGGGTACGCCGGAGCCGGCCGACGTCAGTGTAGGGCCCGAAGTACCTGGCGCCGGGGATGTCACGCCTCCGGGTCACCAGGACCCGGGGAAAGGGCTCCCCCAGGGTCACGGCGATCGAGGGGTAGCTCTTGTCGTCCTTGAGCCGGACGTTGAAGCGGGGCCGGTATTCCTTGATGAGATTGTTTTCGAGGATGAGCGACTCGGCCTCGGTGGGCACCACGATCGTCTCGACATCGGCGATCAGCCGCTGCAACAGGCGGTGCTTGGGACTATCGGCGAAATCGCTCGCGAAGTAGCTCCGCACCCGGCTCCGGAGCCGCTTGGCTTTCCCGACGTACAGGACCTCTCCGTCGCGCCCTCTCCAGAGGTACACGCCGGGACCCTCGGGCAGGGTGTCCAGCTTGCGCTGAAGGGTATCGGGAAAGGCGGGAGAACTCATAGCTGAAAAATAATCGGCCCCGCGAGCCGGCGGTGGTCATCGGCCAAGCACTCGCGCCGCCTCCGCCACGCCAAGGAGACGAGTACCGGCCAGATACACCCCGGCGTAGGCTCCGAGCACCAGCGCAGCCGCGGCGATGGGGTGTAGCTCGGGGAGCGCCCAGCGAAGAGCCCAGGCAAGCACCGCCGCCGCGAGCGCCACCAGCCACACGATCGCCAGGAAGGTGCCGGGCAGCTCGGAGCGGCCCAGCCGCCGCCCGAGTGCGCTCCGCAGCAGCACCAGCTCGACCCACCCCGCCAGCCCTCCCGACAAGGTGAGGCCCGCCACGCCCCAACGTGGATCGAGCCCCAGCACCGGCGGAAGTCGAATGGCGAAGAGGTAGCCCAGACCGATGGTGAGAGCCACCCGGATGAGGGCGAACCGGAACGGCGTTCTGGTATCGTGTAGCGCGTAGTAGGTGGACGCGTAGAGCCGGCCGAGCGTCGAGGGGAGCAGGCCGAGAGCGGACCCGGCAAGGATCCCCCAGACGTACAGCGTCATCGGCCGGGTGAATTCTCCCGACTGGTACAGCGCACCCACGATCACGTCTCCCAGCGCGACGAAAGCAACCGCCGACGGAACGACGAAGAACGCGATCTGGCGGAGCCCTCCGGCCAGCCGCTGCCGGAGGTAGCCGGCCCGCTCACCTTCGTCGCCGGTGGCGCTCGACATCGCCGGCAGCTCGGCCGCAGCGACCGACATCCCGAACAGGCTCACCGGCAGGGTGTAGATCACTTGGGCGTAGGCCAGCCCGGCGACGGCGCCGGTGGGCAACAGACTGGCGAGCAAGGTATCCACGTAGGCGCTGATCTGAACCACGCCCCGGCCCACGAACACCGGACCGAAGTTTCGAAGCACCGCACGCACCGGACCTGAGACCATGATGGGGCCGGGCGTGATCCGGCCGAGCAGACCGAGCACGGCGGGCAGTTGAACCGCGAACTGCAGCAGGCTTCCCGCCACCGAGCCCCAGGCGGCGATCTCGGCGAGGGGGTACGGTGCCACCCCGGCGCCGAAGCCGACCAGCGCGCCGATGATGGCGAGGTTCCACAGTACCGGCGCGGCGTAGGGGAGGAAGAAACGACGGTGGCTGTTGAGGATTCCAAGGCACCAGGCGGAGAGCACCAGCAGCCCGGCTCCGGGGAAGAGGATCCGGACCAGCCGGATGGTGGCCAGTCGCTTTTCCCCCTCGAATCCGGGGGCGATCAGGTCGATGAGCACCGGGGTGAGCAGCACTCCCAGCAGCACCAGAACCGACACCACCATCCCGAGCAACGCTGCCAGCGCGCCGGCGAGCCGGCTGGCTTCCGCATCCTCTCCCCGAGCTCTCAAACCCGCGTACACCGGAATGAAGGAGGCCGACAGCACTCCCTCACCGAAGAGATTCTGGAGGAGGTTGGGAATCCTGAACGCCGCGTTGAAGGCGTCGGCGGCGTCGGAGGTACCGAAGTAGTGAGCGAAGACCCGATTCCGGACCAGTCCTCCGATCCGGCTGAACAGAATTCCCGCGGCGACCACCGCCGCCGGCCGGGAGGCGCGGTCCGCGTTGGCGGTCAGGAACCGGGCGGTGGTGGGAGGGTGGACCGCTGGGGCGAGTCGGCCAGCAGTCGTTGGAGGAATGCGTTTTCGTCCTGCAGGGTCTGCACGCTCCGGGTGAGGTCGTCCATCTCGGCTTCGAGCAGGTCCACCTTCCGGGCCAGCTCGGACAGCGCCGGCGGGATTTCCTGCGGCCCCTCGAGACGCCGGGCGAGCGCCCGACCGATGGGTGAATCAACCACGATACCCATGATCGGAATCAGCAGCGCAACCAGCAGGATCAGAGCGATCAGCGACATGGGTCGAGTCTACGACGTATGCGGTGCACCTTCAAGGGCGGCGGCATACCAGCGCTCGATTTCGGCCGTGAGGTCGGGTACCAGATCGGGGCCGTATCGCGCCAGAAACGGTGCGACCGTCAGCACCCGCTCCTGCGGCTTGTTGCCCGGCAGTACGGCGGTGCGCGCACGGGCGATCTGGGTGAGCTCGGTTTCCTGCCGGCGCTTGAGGTGCTGAACCAGCTTCTTCTCCACGTCTTGGGTACCGCTCAGGGCCTGCTGCCTGGCGCTCTGCACCGGGCGGGCAAGGGTCGGGTCAATGTCGGTGGCCACCCGCCCGAGGCCCTCGTACCCACTCTCGATCGCGGCGCGAAGAGTGCCGAGCGTCTGGGTCGCCTCGGTGGGGAGTTGCGACCGGATCAATCTGGCTTCCAGGGCACCTGCCGGAGCCAGGAGGTCGTCGAGACCGGCGTTGAATTTTTCCAGCACCCGCTCGACCCGGCGTTCGAGCAGCACCCCCGACCAGCGCGGCAGCGGCAACTGTCGGGGCACGCCGAGCCGTTCATAGAGGGGCGGAGTGAGCACCAGGTAGCGCAGCTCACCGGGGCCGCCCAGGTAGGCCACGGTAGGCAGCAGCGCGCTCTCGATGACCGGCCGCAGCAGAACGTTGGGGGAGAGACGGGTCGGCTCCTCCTCGGCAATGCGCCGCAGGGCCGCCAGATCGAATCGCTCCCGGCTGCGGCGGGTGACGAACGCGGAACCATCCAACACCAGCCGGTCGCGACCGAGCGCGGCCTCCAACATGACCAGCGCGGCTCCATCTCCAACGGCGATCCCGGAGGTTCGGGCCGAAGCCCCCAACTCCTCCGCCCGTCGGTCGAGATCCTGGTCCAGCTCGGAGGCGAGCTCGAGTGCCTTCAGCACGTGCACCGCGGCGGCACGCTTGACCGCCGGGTGGGTGCTGTCGAAGCAGGCGATTCCCGCCGGAGCCAGCAACTCCGCGATGGCCCCGGCAAAGGCCGCGGCCACGGTGGTGTCGGGACGATAGTGGCGCCGCAACCAGTCGAGCACGCCGTCCCGGAACTCGGAGGCGGGAAGGTCGGCGGCCAGCGCCTCCAGAGCGGGAGCCACTCCCGGACCCAGCGGCTCGCGGTACATCGGGGTCAGCGGAGCCTCGGCGGGCCGGGGGGGCAGCGCCGCGCTCACCACCGCGCCATCGGCGGAGAGCCAGGATGTATGGCTCGCCTCGTTAAAATCGTGGTCGTCTCCCGCCAGCCAGAACACCGGCACCACCGGCCGGCCCCACCGCTGCTCCAGCAGGCGAGCGAGCGCCGCGGTGGACAGTGCCTTGTGCACCGTGTAAAGCGGACCGGTAAAGAGACCCGGCTGCTGCCCGGAGGTGACGGCGAGCGCGCCGGGCTGGGCCAGGCGAGCCAGCGCCGATTCCCGAGCGCTGGAGGCCACGAACGCTCCGGCGAGGGCCGGATCGAAGGCGCCGGCCCGCGGCGCCGGCGCCGGGATCGGCGCGTCGAGCGGGGTCGGTACGAAGCGCAGCGTCATGCCTTCTGGCCCATCATGATGGTGCGGGGAGACATCGTGGTCTGGGCCGAGGCATCGTAGTCGCCGAAGCGGTGGCGGGCGGCGGCGCCGCTGGCCTCGAGCATGGCCGCGATCTCGTCCGGCTCGAACAGCCGCACCCGCTCGACGAAGCGGCGGCCGCTGGCGGACTCGATCGTCTTCCGGATGAAGCGTCCGTCGGGAGAGACGGAGCGGGTGATGTGCAGCTCGTCCCCGTCCAGCACCAGGCGCTCGGCCGGCACCAGACGGCTTCGTACCCGCGCGGGATTCAGAAAGTCAATCACGAACCATCCGCCGGGCTTCACCGTGCCCACCATTTCCCGGAGCGCGGCGGCATGCTCCTCGTCGTGGTCGAAGTAGCCGAAGCTGGTAAAGAGGTTGACGGTGAGATCCATGGAGCGGGGCCGGATGGGAAGATACCGCATGTCGGCGCGAACCAGGGCGGCATCAGTCACCCCACGGGCGATCCGGAGCAGCGTGGCGGAAAGATCGAGCCCCACGCAGCGCGCGCCCGCCCGACGCAAGGCCCGGGCATGGCGCCCCGCGCCGCAGGCGACGTCGAGCACCCGACAGCCCGGCCGAAGGCCCACCACGCCGGCGATGAGCGCCACC
>JACCQZ010000230.1 GCA_013813875.1 Gemmatimonadales bacterium
CGTCTGGGCCGAGTCGGCGCGCGAGTCCGCCGGCGCCACCGGCGTCTGCCGGGGCCGGGCCGGCACCTGCGCCCCGGCTGAGCGTCCGGGCAGCGCCAGACTCAGCAGCAGCGCCGCCGCCACGGCCGCCGCCCGGACTCGGCGCCGGTGGATAAACGCCGCTCCCGCGTAGCCCACCTCGTACAGCAGGATCAGCGGCACCGTCATCATCACCATGGACAGCAGATCGGCGCCCGGGGAGAGCACCGCCCCCGCCAGGAACGAGAGCACCACGGCGTAGCGGCGGAACCGGGTGAGCTCGGCCGGCCCCACCACGCCGAGCCACGCCAGGATGATGATCACCAGGGGCAGCTCGAAAGAGATGCCGAGGGCGAGCACCACCTGCATTACGAACCCGAAATAGTTGTCGTAGGTGATGAACGGCGAGATGGCCTCGCTCTGGAAGCTGAAGAGCACCCGGAGCGCCTGAGGCACCACCAGCAGGAAGGCGATCGCCGCGCCGGTGAGAAACAGCAGCAGGCCGACGAACAGCGCGGGAACCAGCGCCTTCTTTTCCCGCTCGTAGAGCGCAGGGGTAAGGAAGGCCCAGATCTGCCACAGCAGGACCGGAGAGGCCAACACCAGCCCCACCAGAAACCCCAGCTTGAAGACGATCATCACCGGCTCGGTGGGGCTGGTGACGATCAGCTTGCCATCGAGCAGATAGGGGGCGATCGGCTGTTTGAGCAGGGTGACCAGCTGAAAGCGCTGCACCAGCCAGAGCCCCGCGCCAAAGCAGAGCACGAGCGCCCCGAGCGACCAGAGAATGCGACCACGCAGTTCCTCGAGGTGATCGAGGAAGGGCATTTCCCCGGCGGGACCGGTCATGGCACGGTGACGCCCGGGCTTACCGCCCGAGCGCCTCCAACCGGTCGTGGGCCAGGGCGGCTTCGTTGGATTGAGAGTACTTCTGCACCACCCGCTGGAAAGCAGCCTTCGCCGTGGCGGTATCCTTCCGCCGCTCGGCCAGGAGACCGAGGTTGTAGAGGGCGGAGGCGGCGCGAGGAGAGGTGGGATGCTGGCTCACCACCTGCTCGTAGTACACGATCGCCGAATCCGGGCTTTCGGCCGCGAAGCTCTGGCCCACGAAGTAGAGCGCGTCCGGCGCCCGCTCGCTCGTGGGATGAACCCTGAGCAGCTCCCGCAGCCCCAGCCGGGCGGTGGCCGCGCTTCCCCGCCGAAACTGGGCGATGGAGGCCTCGTACATTTGGTCCGCCGAGGCCACCGATGCCCCGGATGACGCGGTGCCGGCGCTGGTGTCACCCGGAAGGGGAGCGGCCGTCTCGATCTGGGCCCCGCGGGCCTCGAGCTGGGTGCGGAGCTCGCTCAGCCGGCGCTGACTCTGGCCGGTGAGCTCCTGCAACTGCACCAACTGCTGCTGCATGTTGTAGAGATCGGTGGCCAGGTCACCCCGAAGCTGACCTACGGCCCGGCGGGTGGCGGAGAGCGAGTCCATGACGCGCTGCTGCATCTGAACCACCTCCGTCAGCTGCGCCGCGCGGACCGAGTCCCGCCGGAAGGTCTCCGCCGTCAGCAGCGCGACCTCACCCTGCACCATCTGCACGTCGCCCTTGGAGGCACAGGCACCAAGGGCGAGCGCGCCGGCCAGGACCCAGTACGCGGGCTTCATCACTGCGGGGCGACGATGCTGTCGGCGCCGGCCGTGACCTCGAACTCGTCGCGGCGGTTTTGGGCGTAGGCGGACTCGTCGCTGCCGGGATTGAGCGGACGCTCCTCGCCATAGGAGACCACCTCGACGCGCGAGCCCTCGATGCCCTTGTTCTCCAGATACCGCTTGGCGGCCGCCGCACGGCGGTTGCCCAGAGCCAGGTTGTACTCATCCGAGCCGCGCTCGTCGGCATGGCCGCTGACCCGGAGGCGCACGTTGGGATTGGCCGAGAGGATGGCGGCCTTACGGTCCAGCGTTCCTTGGTCGGCCGGCCGCACCGTGGCCTGGTCGTACTCGAAGTTGATCATCGTGGCCAACTCGGCGGACACCGCGCTGGCACGCTCGGCAGCCTCGCGGGCCATTCGCTCGCTCTCCATCCGCTCGCGTTCAGCGCTGTCGTCCACCGGCTCGGGAGCGGGCGGGGGAGGCGCGGGGGCGGGCGCCGGCTCCGGCGCAGGCTCCTCCGGCGGCGGGCTGCCGCCACAGGCGGCGGCGAAAGCGACTGCGACCAGGAGCATCAGCTTGGGGGAAGCGCGCATCATCTCTCCGTGTTCAGGGTGAGTACGGCGTTCAGGGGTTGGTGGCGACCGCGGTCCGGCCCAACCGCCGGGACCATGCAGGGAGCCGGGCGGCCCCTGGCGTAGCCAGCTGCCGAACCCGGCCGGTTTCGATGTCTATGATCCAGAGCTGCCGCCGTCCGCTGCGATCCGAGACGAATGCGACGTGCCGCCCGTCGGGCGCCCAGGTAGGGTCTTCGTTCCGGCCCGACGAAGTGAGCTGCCTGACCCGGCGTCCCGCCACGTCCACGAGGAAGAGCTGCGGACTGCGGGATACTTCACGGTGGAATACGACATTGGCACCGTCCGGCGACCATTCGGGGCCGTTGGAGCTCCCGGTGGCGCCGAAATCGAAGGGCGCCAGCAATTCCTGGTCGGTTCCGTTGGCGGCCATAACGTAGAGCTGTGGAGGCCCGGCGCGGGTCGAGATGAAGGCGATGCGCCTGCCGTCTGGCGAAAACGTTGGAGATAAGTTGTCAGCATAGCGTCCCACGGTCAACCGCTGCGCGCAGCAGCGATCAACGATGTTGGAGGTGAAGATGTCGGTTCCCCCTTCATCCGAGTGCGCGAAGGCGAGGGTGCGGCCGTCCGGCGAGAACGACGGAGTGATGTTGAGCGCCGTCTGGGAACCGGGCGCCACCAGGGCGGCCCCGCTCACCAGCGAGTGCACCACCACCCCGCCACGGCCCGCCTCCAGACGGGTATAGGCGATCCGCTGCCCGTCGGGCGCCCAGGCCGGCGACAGCGCGGTGCCGCCCGCGGCGGTGATTGGAATCGCCTGGTCGCCGTCGCTGTCTACTCGGTAGATCCGTCCCCCGGAAACGAAGAGGAGGCGGCTGGCCGCGAACCCGGGCGTGCCACTGGCCCACCGCGTGATCTCATCGGCGATCCGGTGCACTTCCAACCGGTATCCCGGATCGGTGGATGCCGGTAGCGACATCGTCTGCTCGTTGCGTACCCGCGAGGCGTTGAGGTCGTGCAGCCGTGCGGTCAGCCCGCCCGGCGCCGCGACCAGCTCAACGGCGAGCTCTGCCCCCAGCGTCTTATAGATGCCGTAGCTGGTGCCCAGACCCTCGCCGCCGCTGGGCGCATCGGCCACCACCACCTTCTCGATCGGGTCGGTGTAGTCGAGATCGCGGCGGACAATGGCGCGCGCCGAATCGAGTCCCGAGCCGGGGAGCACCACGAGACCGGGACGGGTGCCGGGTTGATACTCGACCCCCACGCGTACCCCTTCCCTCACCTGGCTGGTGTCCTGGGCTAGAGCCTGCAGCGAGCGCGGCAACACAAAAGGGGCAGCGGTGACCAGTGCCGCCACGATGGTCAGAAATCGTCTCATCACGAGGAGGGCTTGAAGTAGAAGCTCACGGGCAGGACGTCGTTTTCCCAACCATCGGGAAGGGGCCCGAAAGCCTTGGAGTTGCCAGCGGCCTCGATGGCGCCCTGGGCGCTCAGGTCGAAGCCGAAGGTTCCCGAGCGAGTGACAAAGTGGATATCGCGCACCGAACCGTCCCGGAGAATGAAGAAGCTGATCTCGGCGAAGCTGTTTTGCCGCGCGGCTTCGCGATCCCACCGCTGGTACACTTGCGTGACGATATTCCGCAGGTACTCCGGAAAGGGGAACTGCAATCCGGGCGTCTTGATCGTGGCGACGTCGGTACCGGTGCTCGGCGTCTCCCCCTCGATCGGGGCGACGGGTGCGGCGGTCTCTGGTGGCGGCTCCCGCTCGGTCTCATCCGGTGGCGGCGGCTTGGGCACCGGAGCTGGCGGCGTCTTGGCCGGCTGGGGCGGCTGGGGCTTGACCGGCGCCGGCTTCTCCACCGGCGGCGGGGTCGGTACCGCCTCCCGGGCCAGGCGCTGCCTCGGTGCCGGCGCCGGCGCGGCCACCAGCTCGACCGCGTAGACCGGCGGACTCGCTTCGGTGGGCTTGACCTGGGTAAAGAGAAAGCCCACCGCGGCGGCGTGCACCGCAACGGTGCCGAGGATCCCCGCGATCTTGCCCGGCGGACCTTCCCGGTCGGGCATGCGCAGGTTCACGGCGCGTCTTCCTCCGCGGCTACCAGTCCCACGTTCTGCACTCCGGCTCCGCGCACCACGGCGAGCACCCGAACCACTTGTCCGTAGGGCACCCGGGTATCCGCCTGGAGGTACACTCCCGACGGTTTTCTGGTGGCGACGAGCGCTCGGAAGGTCACTCTGAAATCGTTGTAGGAAACCGGCGTCTGATCCACGAAGATGCGGCCGTCCCGATTGACCGACACCACCATGCCCTCTTTGGGCGACAGCGGGCGAGCCTCGGCCCGGGGCAACTCGACGTCTACGCCGCCTTGCATCATCGGTGCCGTGATCATGAAGATGATCAGGAGCACCATCATGACGTCCACCAGAGAGGTGACGTTGACGTCGGCGTTGAGCTGCATTTCGCCTCGCTGGCTGCCCAGACCTCCCCCCAGGCTTCCACTCATCAGATCAGCCCTTCCCGCGCCATGGTGCCGATCAGCTCGTTGGCAAACCCCTCGAGCTCACCGGTGAACAGCCGCACCCGGTTGACGTAAAGGTTATAGGCGATGACGGCCGGGATGGCGGCGGCCAGCCCGCCGAAGGTGGCCACCAGCGCTTCGGCCACGCCCGGCGCGACCGCCGCCAGATTGCCCGACCCCTTGGTGGCGATGCCGGTGAAGGCGTTGATGATGCCGACCGTGGTGCCCAGGAGACCGAGCAGCGGGCTGACCG
>JACCQZ010000241.1 GCA_013813875.1 Gemmatimonadales bacterium
CACGGTGAGGATGTGGGGGTGCTGCAGCCGGGCGGCGAGCTTGATCTCGCGCTGGAAGCGCTCCGGCCCCAGCAGCTGGGCCAACTCGGGGTGGAGCACCTTCAGCGCAACGGGGCGATCGTGCCGCAGATCCTGGGCGAGGTAGACCGTGGCCATGCCCCCGCGCCCGAGCTCGCGCTCGACCGTGTAGCGGTCGGCCACGGCCGCACTAAAGGAGCTCGGGGAACCGGTCATCGGCGTGCACTAGAAAGCCCTCAACTAGCCAGCTCATGCGCCGCTTTTTCGCCCGCTGGCGGTGGAGCTGAACGTAAGCCGCCTGGCGGAGGCGCAACGATCTGGGGGCCGCTCGGCTGTGGTGACTCCGAGTCCGCGGCCACCAACTCAAACGACGCTCACGGCAGTCTTTGCGCTCGGCATAGGGAAAGTGCCGATCCAGGAGGCCCGATAAACCTGTGAGATCGGGGCCGTGCTCGAGGGAGGGGCGAAAACGGGTCCTAGCACTGCATTAATTTGTCCTACGGCATAGGTGCGGGCAAGAGCCGCCTTCCCCCCGGCATGCGCGCGTGGTGGCCGGCGAGCAGCGATCTTGCCGGCGTATTGTATAATGGATCCCGGGCGGTGATCAGAGGGACGATCCTTCGCTCAGGTGAAGGGGCCTCTCGTAACGTTGGTCAAGCTATGAAAGGGGGCAAGGCCGACTCTTGCCCCTTAGATCTCCTCTCTCCCGGCCGAACGGTTGTCGGGCGGAGGAGACTCCGCCCGGCACGCAGCAATGGTGAGCCTATTTCACCTCCTATAAGCACCACCGCTAACATCTTTTTCCTTGGCCTTTTCCTCACCGAGCTTGTCCTGGCGCTTCTCCAGATCCTTGATCTTATCGTCTTCGCCTGGCTTGCGCTGCGACTCCTTGGTGCCTTCCTGCTTGTCTGGCACGGTGTCCTCTTCTGAGTAGATAGTGTGGCTGCACCCCGGCGCTCGCACACGGGGGTCTTAGGGCACTGCTGATCCTGCTTTCAAGACGGGTGAACCCGCTACGGTCACCGCGTCGCACACCAACCTAAAAGCACGCTGCATGCCGAGACACGGCTGGAGATAGATCGCGGTGCTCCCCTAAATTGCGGGTAGGGGTGTGATCGTGGAGGTCTACGGGGTGGTCTCGTTTCGAGGCTACGTGATCTCACACCGACCCATCGTTGCGCTTCGATGGTCGCGTGGCGTGCGCGAGGCGCGGGCAGGTGTCGGCGTTGTGGGGTACAGGGACGAATGCGCTAGGGAGAGCCTTGCCCAGGCCTGCCCGAAGGTGGAGTCAAGTGCCACCGCCCGCGCGTAGTAGTCCACTGCTCGCCGGAGCGTGAGCGGGTCCCCAAAAAACAGGTTAGGCGCTACCTGCTCGCCCTTCAGGTAGGCGTCGTAGGCCGCAAGATTCTCGGTCGGCTTCTCGGCCAGTTGCCACCGGGTGCTGTCGCTCAGCACCACGCCGAGTGCCTGGGCCACCCGGCTCCCGATATCGGCATAGAGCTGAAACACGCCGGCGAGCGAGGCTTCGATCGGTTGCTGCCACTTGATGCTCGGCGCACCACCACTCCTCACCTCTACGAGTTCCGGACTCACGTTCACCTTGCTCGGGCCACCGGGCACCTTCTCCCATCGCACTGTAGCCGTCAGCAAGTATCCTACGCCCAGCTCATGCGCAATTCGCTCAGGAGCCAGCGTGCTCTTCTTGTATGGCATGGAGCTGCCGCGAGCGATTACCCGTAGTCCGGGCAACATGGACAGCCTTCCGCGAATCTCGTCGCTGATCCCGTCGTCGTGCACCGCGAGGATGTGGGGGTGCTGCAGCCGGGCGGCGGTGCGGATCTCCCGGCGAAAGCGCTCGGGCCCCAGCACCTCGGCCAGCTCGGCGTGGAGCACCTTGAGCGCCACCGGCCGATCATGCCGCAGATCCTGGGCGAGGTAGACCGTGGCCATGCCACCCCGGCCGAGCTCGCGCTCGACCCGGTAGCGATCGGCCAGCGTAGCCGCCAGCGCGCCGAGGGCGGGTGTCTCTTCGCGGTCAGCGGTCACGAGGAGTCTCTACCGAATAGCGTTGCCGAAAGTTCTCAATCGAACCCCGCGCTGAAGATTGGCACTGGATGACTCTTCCCCTTCAGCACGATTGGTGGGCGGGGGCGCAGCGGCGGGGGCACCGCGAGCGCACGCCGCATCTCGTCGGTGAGCAGGATCTCCCCTCCGGCCGCGGCGCCACAGAGGCGCGCGGCGACATTCACGACGTCACCGATGATGGTGAACTCCAGCCGGCGCTCGGAGCCGATGTTGCCGGCGAACACCTCGCCGACATTGAGCCCGATGCCGATCTGGAGCGTGGCGCGCCCTTCGGCCTGCCAGGCTGCATTCATCCGCTCCAGTTCCTGGAGCATGTCGAGCGCCGCGAGCATCGCCCGATCGGGGTCGTCCGGCGCCCCTATCGGCGCGCCCCACTGGGCCAGCACGGCGTCACCGATGAACTTGTCCAGCGCGCCGCCGTGGCGGAACACGCACTCGACCATGACCGTGAAGTACTCGCTGAGGAGGCTCGCCAACACATCGGGCGGCATCGTCTCGGCCAGTGCGGTGAAGCCGCGGATATCGCTGAACAAGACGGACACCGTTCGCCGCTCGCCGCCGAGTCGGACCGCTTCGAGCGAGCCGGCGATCCGCCCGGCCAAGCTGGGCGCGAAGTAGCGCTCGAAGTTCGCCCGGACCACGGCCTCCCTGCGACTCCGCTCGCTGAGCTTGCTGTTCTCGATGGCGACCGCCGCCATGCTGGAGAAAGCGCTCAGGAAGTCGAGCTCCTCGTCGCCGAACTGATGGGTGGCCGTCACGTTGTCCACGTACAGTACGCCGTGCACCGTCGCCTCACCCCCCACCAGCGGCGCGCACATCGCCGAGCGAACGCTGTGCAGGAGGATGGAGGCCCCGCCGAATCGTTCATCCTCGGGCGCGTTGTGAATGAGCAGCGCCACCCGCTCTGCCACTGCTCGTCGGACGATCGAGCGAGGCACGTCTCGGGGGGACGCAAGGCCCTTGCGGTTCCGGGTGAGCCGGGGGATCAGTTCGCCCTGCTCATCCGTCAGCAGGATCGCCATCCAGCCGGCCTCCGTCACCTCAAAGACCAACTCCCCGATCCGGTCGAGGAGGGCGGGGAGATCCGCCACGCGGGCCAGACGCTTCGAGATCTCGAGGAGGAGCTCCAGCTTCCGCGCCGGGCCCTGGGCCCGCTCCGCTCCGACTTGGGTGATCGGCGAGCGGTCGACTGGTCCGATCTTGTGCTCACGGAGGATCGTGGCGCCGGAGAGAGCGAGCGGTATCTCGGGCTGGGCGGGCGGGGCGGGTGGTGCCTCGACGGCGAGGAGTCGTAACGTCACACTGCCAAAGACGACCGTCTCTCCCAGCGGTATATACCCGCCCTGGACGCGTGAGCCGGCCAGGAAGGTCCCGTTGCCGGAGCCCAGGTCCCGAACCTGCACTCCGCCGTCGTCACGGTAGACCTCCGCGTGAGTCCGGGACACGGAGGGGTTGGTCAGGTGGATGTCGCAGTCCAGACTGCGCCCCACTACGAGCCGGGCTCCCGCCGGCACGTGAAAGACCTGCCCGCCGTCCTCCCTGACGAGCGCGAGCCGCATGATGGGTGCGATTGATTGTCGAAGCGGGGTGCGGCTCATGGACCTCGATCGCGGATGGCCAATCACGGAACTGCCGGTCTGTCAAGGTAGGTGTGGGTTCCCGGTTTGGCCATGTGGAATGCTGGTAACTCAGGAGCCCGAGTTGCCGTCTGGCACGCGAGTTCCGTCGCGACGAGTGTCGCTCAAAGTGCTCAGCTGGTGATAGCTGAAGTCCACGGGTAGTGCGGTTGAAACGCTACCAGCAGACTGATGAGCCGACTATGCTACAGGTCGTCCGGGGGGCACCGAGTGCCTGGTCAGGCTGTGGGAAAAGGTGGCCTGTCTTAAGAGGAATCTGCCGCAGCCTTCACTCCGAGGCTTGCGTGGAGCTCGGTGAAGCTGTTGTTTATGCAGCTGTTGGGGCCTGTAGCTCAGGTGGTTAGAGCGCACGCCTGATAAGCGTGAGGTCGGTAGTTCAACTCTACCCAGGCCCATATTTCGGAATGATTGCCCCGCTTGGTGTTTGATGCCAAGTGGGGCGTTTTCATGGGCCGGAATGGGGTGGGTGTGTCGATTCGCTGTGTCGATTGCTACCCGCCGAGGGCCTTCAAAGGCTTCCTTCCCTCCAGCGCTTCCCGCATCGTCGACTCATCGGGCCGCTGGTAACATTTGAGAACCGTCTGCGGCTCCTTCCACCCACCTAGGTAACACAGGTCTTTCAGCGGCGTGTGCTTCAACTCCGTCGCAAACTTTCGCCGGAGGCTGTGCCAGCCGAGCCCCGGCTCGTGATGAATCTCCGCCAGGTTCTCGCCCCGCTCCCACCAATCTCGAACCAGGTGCCTCGAAACCGGTAATGATGGGTTCTCTGGAGCCGGGAATACCC
>JACCQZ010000243.1 GCA_013813875.1 Gemmatimonadales bacterium
GGAGTAGCATGTCCTGATGCAGACCACATTGGCCGCCGTCGCGGTACTCACCGTCGGCTACATCCTGGCATACGTGCTGTTCGATCGGCTGAGGGATCGCTTCGGCTACGTCGGCGGCGCGGAGTACGTGGTCATCGGCTTTCTGCTCGGACCGCGGGTCACCGGCCTTCTCGGCGCCGGCCAGGTTCAGGACCTGACTCCCATCGTGAGCCTCGTCCTCGGCTGGCTCGGCATGCTCCTCGGCACCTACTTTCGCCTGCCCACCATGGCGCTGGTCGAGGGCGACCATCTTCGCATCGCCTTCGGCGAGGCGCTGGTCACCTTCGCGGCGGCGGGAGGAGGGCTCTTCGGGATGCTGCACTACGTGGCCGGGTTCTCCGGCATAGACGCCGCGGTCATGGCGGTGACGCTCGCCGCGGTGGCCACCTTGAGCTCGCCCCGCGCGGTGGACGCCGTCGTGGACCGGGCGCGAACCGGGGCCCGGATTCTCCCGATCCTGCAACTCACCGCCCGGATTGATGCGCTGGTGGCGGTCGTGGCCTTCGGCCTGGTGCTCGCGATTTTCCACCAAGGAGACGTCTCGCCCGGAGTACGGCCCCCCACGGCGACCGAGTGGGCCGTCATCAACGTCGCGGTCGGCGTGGCCAGCGGGGTGCTGTTCCACCTGTTCCTGGGGCCCCGGGGCCACCTGGACGAGGGCCGCCTCTTCGTGGCGCTGGCGGGAGCCATCGTGGTAGCCAGCGGGGCCAGCTATTATCTGAATCTCTCGCCCATCTTCACCAACCTCGTCCTGGGCTTCATTCTCGCCAACAGCGGGAGCGCGCACCGCGACGTGACCCGGCTTCTCCTCCTCACCGAACGGCCGGTCTATCTGGCGCTGCTCATCTTCGCGGGCGCGGCCTGGAGCCCGGTGTCGGCGGACCTCCTCTTCATCGCTCCCGTCTTCGTCGTCATTCGGCTCGCCGCCCGCTTCCTGGGAGGGCGGGTTGCCGGTCTCTACGTGGCCCCGCCCGAACTCCGGACCCCTGATCTGGCCCGGGGGCTCCTCGCCCAGGGAGGGATCGGTGTAGCCATCGCCCTCAACTACACCCAGGTGCATCCCGGCGTGCAGTCGCGCCTCATCCTGACCGCGACGCTGCTTTCCATTCTGCTCTTCGAGATCGTCGCCAGCCGGGAAGCCACTCTCTTCATCGCCGGCCTGCGGGAGCGCTCAACGCCGCCGGACGGCGTGGCCGAGGTGGACGCCGCCCTGCCGGCGCGATGATCCGCCGCCTCGTCGTCCTGGCGCTCCTGGTGGGCGGCGCGCTGTTGCTGGAGCCGCTCCGGGCCCCGACGGCAGGAGTGATCGCGCCCCGGTCCCTCTTCCTCTTCGGCATGCTCCTGCTCACCGCCGACACCTTCGGCGCGGTGGCGCACGAGTTCCGGGTGCCGCGCCTGGTCGGCTATCTCGTGGCCGGCCTGGCGCTCGGCCCCTCCGCCACCGGCATCGTCCCCGCCGGGGTGCTCGAAGATCTCGGCATGATGAAGCGGCTGGCGGTCGGGCTCATCGGCCTGCTCGCCGGCGCCGAGCTGCGGGTGAGCGACCTGCGCCAGCGCCACCGGAGCATTCTCTTCATTCTGGCCCTGCAGACCCTGGCGGTGATGACCGCGCTCACGGCGCTCGGTCTTCTGGGTCGAAGCTGGGTACCGTTTCTCACCGGCCTGGAGGCGGCGCCTCTCGTTTTCGTGGTGCTGCTCTTCGCCGCCACCCTCACCGTCAACTCTCCGATGGTGACGCTGGCCCTGCTCACCGAGACCAAGGCCGCCGGACCACTGGCCAAGACCACCCTGGGCGTGGTGCTGGTGGCCGACGTGGTGGTGATCCTCATCTTCACCGCCACCTTCAGCCTGGCCGAGGCGAGCCTCGGAGGCGAAACGGCGGGCGCGCCGCAGATCCTTCGCCACCTTCTGAGCGGGGTGCTCGGCTCGATCCTGGCGGGGGCGGTGGTGGGAGGGGTGCTGACTCTCTATCTCCGCTTCGTCAAGCGGGAGCTGGTGGTCTTCGCCATCGTTCTCGTCTTCGCCACCGCGGCCGCGGCGCAGGCGCTGGGGTTCGAGCTCCTGCTGAGCCTCCTGGTAGCCGGATTTCTGGTGGAGAATGTGGCACCGGTCCGGGCGGAGCCGCTGGTGGAGACCCTGCACCAGATGGCGGTTCCGGTGTTCGTCATCTTTTTCGCGCTGGCGGGGGCCGAGCTGCATGTGCGGGAGTTCCGGGCGCTGTGGCCGCTGGTTCTCGCGGTGGCGCTGGTGCGTATGGGGGCCATCTTCGTCGGCTCCCGTGCCGGCGGGCGCCTGGCGGGGGCGGAGCCGGTGGTCACCCGGTTTGCCTGGACCGGGCTGGTTCCTCAGGCAGGCGTGGCACTGGGCCTGGCGACGGTGGTGGCTGACCGGCTGCCCCGGCTGGGGCTCGCCATGCAGACGCTGATCGTCGGGGTGATCGCCTTTAATGAATCGGTGGGGCCGCTGCTCTTCAGGCGGGGGCTGGAGCGAGCGGGAGAGATTGCCGCTCGGTGAGGGGTTGCGTGCGGGAATTAGCGCTATTAATGTTGCCATCCCTGAAACGACGCGTACAGAGACACGGATGTTGGTCGGCGGTAATCAGATAGGCGGCAGGGATACGTCTTCTTAACAGGGTCGGGGCAGGGTATTTGGGGGCGGGATAGGAGCCGGTTACAGCTTCCCAGGTGTGGACATCCCCCCCACTTTCGGTAAATTATCGGGTCCCCCCCCAACGCTGACGGACCAGGGCGATGTGGGGGGCGCGGGAGGGAAGGGGCGGGGAGGCGAATCGGTTCCAGTTTCTGCATTTACCTCTTGACCCAGCCTCCCAACGCAGCTATATTAGGTGGCTCCCGGCAAATGTTTTATGCCGGCAGTAGTCCAAGCTCTTTGACAAGTGATGTGAGCAAGAAGTGACGGGAGTGCGGACCCATTGATCCGGGCGGACACAGAGGCTGCCTGGAGAGGGTTTAAACTCTGATTTTTCGTGATTCGGACGACAGAAACCAGGTCGTTCGGCTAGAGCTGTTCAAATTTCCCAATCATTGGAGAGTTTGATCCTGGCTCAGGACGAACGCTGGCGGCGTGCTTAACACATGCAAGTCGAACGGGATCGGGGGCAACTCCGGTTCAGTGGCGGACGGGTGCGTAACACGTGAGGAACATG
>JACCQZ010000251.1 GCA_013813875.1 Gemmatimonadales bacterium
ATCAGGGGGCCAGCGCCGCTCGACGTTCTCCAGCGCCAGTTCGATCCGCCGGTCAAAGGAGCGGCGCCACTTCAGGTACACCGTCCACTTCCGTGGCCTGCATTTCAGCGCCGACAGCATGCCCGCCAGTACATCGATACCCGATGGGAAGCGGGCACAATCGGGTGGAACCGGTGCAGTCGTTCCAGCAATGAGCCTCTGTTATCGCAGGGCATATGATTGGAATGTAAGCGTTTGCGCCCGCCTCGGAATCTTGGAGAACATCTCTGACCCTCTGTGCCTGCGGGCAGCTGTGATAACGGCTGTATATCATAAATGATATATTATGTAGTTGTTATGCCTTTTAATGCATATTGTTTTATGACTTAAATAGCATATATTCGACTAACAATATCAAATGAGATATCCAGGTGAAAGCCAAATCGACCCGGGCGCAAACTGATCTCATTAGGACGATTGCCGCCGTCCGCAAATCAAAGGGCCTGACCCAAGCTGCACTCGCCGCCAACCTGGGCATGCCTCAGGCGCAGATCTCCAGAGTGGAACGTGGACTGAATGTTCCGCAACTAGACACCTTACAGAATCTCGCTGGCGCGCTTGATCTCCAGCTCATGCTCATTCCCCGCGCGCTCGGTCCTGTAGTCCGCGCACTGATCGCGGATTACACCTCCGGCGACCGTTCGCCTGCCGAACCACCCACCGAGGAACGCCCCCTTTATCGCATTCAGGCAGAGGAAACCGCCGACGGTGGGACTCGTGCTGAGCGGGCCGATGCCCTCGAGTAAACGAAATACCCCAGCCGTCAGTGTCCTGGAGGTGCTGCTGGCCAATGACGTGGTCGGCACCCTTACTCGCTTGCCAGACGACCGGACAATTTGGGCTTTCGATCCAAGCTACGTGGAGAATTCCCAGCGTCCGACGCTGAGTCTTTCGTTCAAGACTGCCTCCGGCGGCGTAACGCCTGCCACGCGGCCAAGGCGGCTCAAGGTACCCCCATACTTCTCCAATCTTCTTCCGGAGGGTCACCTACGTGAGTATCTCGCGTCGCGCGGCGCCGTGCACCCAGAGCGCGAGTTCTTCCTGCTCTGGCTACTTGGTGATGACCTGCCGGGAGCGGTTCGCATCCGGCCACTCGTAGGTGACGCCCTTCCACCAACCGCTGCGGAGGCAGTCGAGGCAAATCCCGAGGTCGCCGACCAGGTTTTGCGGTTTTCACTCGCCGGGGTGCAGCTCAAATTTTCCGCACTCCTTGAGACTGACGGCGGCCTGACAATCCCCCTGCACGGTGTAGGTGGGGATTGGATCGCAAAGTTTCCCTCGACGCGTTATAACGCGGTGCCTGAGAACGAATACGTCATGCTGACACTTGCGAGTGCGGCAGGTGTTTCAGTGCCTGAATCGCGCTTGGTTCCAATTGCGGACATTCACGATGTGCCACCCGGTGCTTTCGCAGGGAGTGGGCAGGCCCTGATCGAACGTCGCTTTGATCGAAGAGCAGATGGGGGCCGGATCCAAATGGAAGATTTTGCCCAGGTTTTTGATCTTTATCCGAATCGTAAGTACGGCAAGGCGAGTTACGAGGACATCGCGCGGGTACTCTGGGCTGAGACCGGGGAGGAGGGTATTCGGGAGTTCACCCGGCGCCTCGCTGTCACCGTTCTAATCGGGAATGGCGACATGCACCTTAAGAATTGGTCGCTGCTTTACCCCGACCGCCGAACGCCGGTTCTTAGTCCTGCCTACGATTTCGTGAGCACTATTACCTATGAGTTCGAGCCCAACCTCGCTCTGTCTCTGGGAGGCACAAAGTCTATGGCGGATGTCGACGAGGAACTGTTCCGCAAATTCGCTCAGCGCGCGAGCTTGCCAGATCGCATCGTGGTCGAAGTCGCCCGAGAGACTGCAGAGCGTTTTCGGGAGGCGTGGACCAAACATCCTGTGGTAGACCTGCTCCCGGCTAGTCTCCGGCAGGCACTGTCCACTCACCTCTCGCGGGTCCCCCTGGGCCGAAAGTGAACGGTCCCCGGTGTTAGGACAGAAAGGCAGAGGCCATTTTGCAGCCTCTGCCTCACCACTCGGCTGCGCGCCGGCCCACCTCCCCTTGCCCCCGCCCCTCCCCCGCGACACGTTCCGATTGACGGTCGCCGGCACCCCTCGCCCCACGCTCACCGTTCTGGAGGAACCCCGTGGAAGGTCTTATCCGCGAAGCACGTCTGCGGCCCGAATACGCCGCATTCTATCCCGGCGTACAGCCCGACGTCTGGCTGCCGGCGACGACGATCGGCCAGCAGCTCCTGCTCTGGCATCTCACCGCCCCGGCGACCCCCCAGGGCGAGCGTCTGATGGCGGATGGACACTTCGAATTCCGTGGGGGCCGAAAGCGGACCGGGCCCTGGACCGATACCCGAGACCGGCCCCGAGCGACCTAGACGGTCCCGGCTAACCGCCCTTCCAGCTGTACCGGCTCGGATGGGGCCTCCATCTCGGAGGCATGCAGGTAGGCGTTGGGGTCGTGCATGAGCGCACCCTCGGGAAGGTACTGGTAGAGGTCTCCCAGCTCACGCCGAATGCGGGCGGCGTAGAACTCGGGCAGCTCGTCGGTGTCGCCTTCCATAAACGCGCGCACCGACCGGTCGGTGTCGAGCAGGCTGCGGATCATGGTGTGATACTGGATCCGACCCCACCCCTCCGACGACATCGCCCGCACCACGTTCATCCATTTCGGGATCATCGTCGCCGTCGCCGGCACCCGGCGGGCGATGGCGCGCCAGGAGAACGAGTAGCTGGTCACGTCAATGAGCCCGTCGTAAAATTCGGGCCAGCCGTAGTGCTTCGGCCGGACGTTCATCGCATGATTGTTGTTGAGGAAGTGGAACGGAAAAGGAAGGACTCGACCGGCCCGCTGATAGTCCAGATTCATCGGGGCGGCTCGGCCGAAGGCGGACAGCAGCGAATAGGCCGGAAACGCGCCGGGAGCGAGGTCAATGAACTTTCTGGTGAGCTCGAACGGCTCGGGTCCCTGGTCGCCGTCGAGCC
This sequence comes from Gemmatimonadales bacterium, assembly GCA_013813875.1. GTDB lineage: Bacteria > Gemmatimonadota > Gemmatimonadetes > Gemmatimonadales > GWC2-71-9 > CAVVWJ01. The sequence goes on from JACCQZ010000251.1 coordinate 3,037, forward strand.
CCAGCACGAAGTTGGTCTGGATATAGGGGATATAGCGGAGGATCATGTTGACGTGATCCGCCACCTGCTTGACCTTGTCCATCCCCGTCCGCCGGGTCTTCGATTTATTGCCCAGATCGTACCACGACTCGATCCCCGGCAGGATGGCCTGGAAGCCATTCTTCTGCAGCCGCTTCAGGTGCGGCTCGCCCAGCAGCGAGAGGCTGCTCTCGGCGATATGCCGCATCCGGCCCGGCCCCGTCGCCGACTCCACCGCTTCCATATAGTCGTCGAAGCGGACCCCGAAGTTGGGGTCGTGCCACCCGACGATCGGATTCTTCATCTTGGTGAGCAGGAAGGATAGATCGTCCCGCAACTGCGGAAAGCTCAGCGGCTGATAGTCTACGGTCGAATCAATGCAGAAGCTGCAGGTGTACGGGCAGCCGAGGCTGCCGATCATGGGGACGATCTTGATGGTGGGCGCCTTGGCGAGCGTAGCCTCGACGAACTTCCAGCGCTCCGCCAGCGTCGGCAGGTCGCCCGGTTGGCGCGCCGAGGCCAGATGGCGCCCCATCGGCCGGTGGGGGCCGGCGTCCCGCAGCAGCTCGGCCACGACGGTTCGATCGGTAAACCCCAGCACGTAGTCGAAATACTTCCGGGCATCTTCCGGATAACAGCGGGCGTGCGGTCCGCCGAGAACCGTTACCGCGCCGCGCTGCCGGAAGAAGTTGCTGAGCGCATAGGAGAGCTGAGCCGACTGGGTGAATGCCCCGATGAATATCACATCGAGGTCGGCCGGCATCTCCTGCAGCAGATCTTCCAGACCGGTGTAGCAGACCAGGTGGACGTCATGCCCCTCCTGTTCGCACCACACGCCGATCACCTGGGGCATGATGCTGGCCAGGTTGGCGTTCATGAGGCGGCCGTACAGCGACGGGTTGGGGCTCTTGGTGACCAGGTCCAAAATGCCTATACGGAGCCGGCGCATGCACGTTCCTCCTGGAGAACGAAGCCGGCTCCTCGGGCTCCGATCATGCGGTCGGGGCGAGAGCGAACTGACTGTGTGAGCTGGGCCTCGTGCCGGGTTCTGGGAGTCTGGCGCCTCGGGCGAAGGAGCGGCGAGCGCGAGAAGGCCGGGCCAGTGGCTAGTCGGTTGGTGGGTTGAACATGCTCGCCCCGGGCTCGGACCGCAACCCGCGCCGGGTGCGCCGGCGCTCGGCTACCCGATCGGCCAGGGCCACCGCGGCGACCCAGATCGTGCCGGCGGAGTAGCCCGCGATCACGTCGCTCGGGTAGTGCACCCCGAGGTACACCCGGGAGAGGCCGATCAGGACGATGACGGCGCCAGCCAGCAGCCACACCGCCACCCGAAACGCAGGACGGCGAATCCGGGCGGCCAAGAGAGCGGCCACCCCGCCGAAGAAGCAGACCGAGAAGAGCGCGTGGCCGCTGGGAAAGCTGAAGGTCTCGGGCGCCGGATAGTGGTCGAAGAAGGGGGTCGGACGAGCCCGCCCGAAGGTCTGCTTGAGCACGGTGTCCAGTAGCGCGCCACCGGCCAGCGTTACCCCGATCAGCACCGTGCCCCGCCGCCAGCCGCGCACCAGGAAGTAAGCCGCGGCCGCGGCGCCGAAGATCGCCAGCCGGCTCGGAGCCCCCCAGACGCTCGCGATGCGCATGAGATCGGTGAGCCACGGAGTGGCGAAGTCGTGCAGCCCCAGCAGCAACCAGTCATCTATTGCCTGGGTGTCCCCCTCCACCACTTCGTCGGCCAGCCAGGTAAAGAGCCCGAGCGAGGCGATGGCGGCCAGCAGCCCCAGGCCCAGCGCGGCGCCGATCAGGCGGCCGGTGTGGGGTGCCGCCATCTGGCTCCCCGAGATGGCCCGCCCGCCCGCCGCCGAGCGTTCCTTCATCCGGCGACCCGCATTACTATGCTCGGACCACTTGCCAGGCAGGGTACATGCAGCGTTCCATCCCCACCGTCCGCGACCGCCGGGGCATCACCGTCCTGGCTCTGGTTCTTCTCATCGTTGCGCTGGTCGTGGGCGCTTTGTTCCTGATGCGGGTGATCGTCATCTGAAGCCGCCGGCTCACTGGACCGACGCAACGCTGTCTACATAGTACGGAGTGGCGCCGAAACATGACGTCGGCACTCCTTTGTGCTCGGTGTAATGCAGCACCACCCGCTTGCCCAGGGCGGCATTGAGCTCCGGCACCACCTCTTCGTCTCGGACGCTGAACTCCCAGATCGTCGGTGTCACTCCGGGTACGATCGACATGGCCATCTCGCCCTCGTACGTCTTGCAGAGCCACCCTTTGCGGGAGAATTTCTGCAGCACGCCGGCTCGCTCCCCCTCGGAATAGCTCCAGGCGAACACCAGCCCGACGTAGGCGCTGAACGCGAGCACCACGAGGAGCAGCAGCCCGACGAGAATGAGCCAGGGCCGGGCACGACGGCGCGGGCGGGGGGCCGGCGCGGCGGACGATTCGGTCATGGGGAGTTGGGTGAGGGGAACCACAATCTAAGGCACCTGGCCGTATTCGCCTACAACGGGCGGCGCCCCAAGCCCGCGAAGACAAACCCTTTCCCTACCGTGATGACCCACCCTGCCGGCTCCGCATCATTGGCAAAGCGGTGGGCCAGGTCGAACCGGAGCGCGTCGGTGTCCGAGGAGCGGCTCGCCCCCAGGCGCACCCCGACTCCGGCATCCCAGCCCAGCCGCCGCCGGCTTCCGGAGTACCAGGCCCCGCCATGGTCCACGAACCCGGCCACGCCCAGTCCGGCCAGGCCCAGAAAGTCCTCCACCACCGTCACCCGATACTCGGCGGTGGCGAAGAGCGAGCGGTCCCCGGTAAAGGCGTGACTTCGAAAGGCTCGGGGACCGCTGCCCAGCCCCAGATCGAATTCGGTGCCGGGTAGCGGGTCCTCCAGCCATCCTCCCTCCAGATGAAGGATGGCGGTGTGGCCCCCCATTGGCTGCAGGACGGCGGTGCCCGCCAACTGCACCGCCCCCGAATCGAGCCCGGCCGAGCTGAAGAGTCCCCCGGCCAGTGCTTCGAGGTAGCCGAAGCCGCCGGGGACCTCCGCCCCCAAGCGGGTGGCGACCGTTGGGGCGAGACCGTTGCGCTCGTAGCCGAACAGCTTGGGCGCGATCGTCACCCCCGCCCGCACGGTGAGCCCGAGATCCACGTCCTCCTCTCGGGCAAAGCCGCTCACGCCGCGGGTCACCAGAAAGTTGGCCCGGTTCCAGGTCAGATAGGCGCCGAACGCCCCGGTGACCGAGCTGGGAAACTCCCCCGAAGCTGCCAGCGGAAGGTAGTCGTCGCGCCGCAGCTGAGCCCGCACCCCGAGCCGGAGGTAGCCGGTCGAGGAGGCCCGCAGCGCCCAAGCCCGAGCGCCGCGCACCAGCGTGTAGCGCCGGGTGAGGCTGTCGCGTGCCGACGTGGCGCCCTCGAAGAACCGCAGGACCCGGGTGTCCTGATCCTCCACCTCGAGGCTGAAGGCGGTAGGCGAAGCGAGTGAGTAGAACGGCTGGTCCAGGCCGAACGCGCTGAGCCGGCCATCGGAGCGGTTCTCGTACTGCACGCCCATCCCTACCGACCCGGCAAAGAGCCGGGGCTGGCGGAAAGCGAGCGCCACAGTGGACCGATCCGGAGTCTTGCGATAGCGCACCGCGGCTGACGAAGCGGTCCCCAGGAGATTGTCCTCCACCATCCCTATGGTGAAAGCCACCTCACCCCCGGCGCTGCGAAACCGCCAATCGGCCTTGGTGCTCCACCCATCTTTGGTCACCACTTTCATGACCAGACCCGAGTCGGTGCGCACCGAGTCTATCCGGACCCGGCGGAATACACCGAGGCTTCGGAGGTTGCGTTCCGATTCTGCTACCAGGGCGGAGTCGTACGGCCTCCCCGCCTCGAAGAGGATCTCCCGATGGATGGTGCGGGGGCGGGTCTGGATGTGAAGGGCGTTGGCCGCGCGGGCCAGCCAGCTCTTCTCGTGGGGGTCGAAGATGTCGCGCCGGTCGAGCTCGACCGCGCGCACCACACCCGGTGCGGGCTGATACACCGACACCGCACCCGAGTCGGCGGAGCTCTGGGCGGCGAGACGGATGGGCAGCAGAAGGAAGACCAGCGACGACACCCGCCGGAACCGCAACGGTACTCCAATAGGCAGAATGTTCGAAAGATACACCTGCGTCAGCCGAGATCGGCGGTGAGCGATGATCTGCAGGATCCGGTCCGCCCGACCGGCCGGGTACAGCCTGCAATTGGGATCAATCGGTACTCAACTCGCCTGAAGGCGGCACGAGAATTGAGAGGGGATGAGTGGTGGTGGTGCCGCACATCCGAACACGCGGTGTATATTCAACTTGCCAGTCACACTCACCAGGGCCTTCTCCCATGCCGGTTGCAACCCTTCTCGTCCACGCCGCGCTGCTGGTCCAACTAGCCGCCCCCTACCCCTTTGCAGTCGGCGAGACGCTGCGGTACGACGCCAGTCTCGGAATGCTCCCGGTGGGCAGCGTGACGACCTCGGTGAGCCGGATGACGCGCGAGCGAGGGGTGGAGGCATTCGTCTTTGCGGTTGATGGTCAGGGTGGCCCACCGGGAGTGCGGGTGCGTTACGCGCTGACCTCCTGGGTGGGCACCGGCAAGTTCGCGTCGCTCCGGTTCCACCGGCGCATGGTCACCGGAGGAAAGGTGGAGGAGGAGCGCTTTCAGATCGTGCCGGACTCCAGCCGCTACCGCGCGGAGGGCGGGTCGCAGGATTGGCAGGCGCCCAAGGACGCGCTGGATGAGCTGGCGTTTCTCTATTATCTCCGCACCATTCCGCTCGAGGTGGGCAAGAGCTACTCCTTTGCCCGCTACTTCCAGACCGGCTACAACCCGATTCAGGTTCGGGTGACCGGCCGCTCCACGCTGGCCCTGCCCGACGGGCGACAGGTTCCCGGCCTCGACCTGGCGGTCACTTCCCGAGGCATGCTCATGGCCGTTCGCCTCACCGATGACGCGCGCCGGCTGCCGGTGGAGATCGAGGTTCCGCTGCAGTACGGAACCGTTTCGCTGAGTCTCAGCAGCACCGGCAGCTAGCGACAACCGCAGAGTGGCGGCCTGGGGCGTTGCAATCTTGGTCCGATCAGCGCCTAGGCTCCAGGCCCCCATCCTCCGGCATCGTGCCGCGCGCTCAATACCTCCCTAAATAGTTCTCGATCTCCCACGGACTCACCTGCAGGTTGTACTGCAGCACCTCAGTTCGTTTGGCCTCCAGAAATCGCTCGGTCAGGTGCTCACCGAGCGCCGCTTTGATGACCGCGTCCTTCTCGAATTGCTCCAGCGCCTCGTGCAGGTCGCGGGGCAGCTCGTCTATCCGGTACTTCCGCCGGTCTCGATAGCTCATGGTGAAGATGTTCCGGTTGACCGGCTCGCGCGCCTTCAGCTTACGCTCCACCCCATCGAGTCCGGCCGCGAGCTGGACCGTCAGAGCGAGGTAGGGATTGCAGCTCGGGTCCGGCATTCGGAGCTCGCAGCGGGTGCCCAGTCCCCGCCGATCGGGAATCCGAACCAGGGGGGAGCGGTTCCGCATTGACCAGGCGACGTTGACCGGTGCCTCGAACCCCGGCACCAGGCGCTTGTAGCTGTTGATGAGCGGGTTGGTGATCGCGCAGAATCCGCGGGCGTGCTGCAGCAGGCCTTCGATGTAGCTCAGCGCCGTCTTCGAGAGCTGGTACTGCGCCTCGGAATCGAAGAAGGCGTTCTGCTTTCCCCGAAACAACGACTGGTGCGTGTGCATCCCGCTGCCGGCGATGCCCAGGATCGGCTTAGGCATGAACGAGGCCAGGAAACCGTATCGGTTGGCCACCTTGCGGACCACGAACTTGAAGGTCGTCAGGTTGTCGGCCGTACTGAGCGCGTCGGCGTACTTGAAGTCTATCTCGTGCTGCCCGGCGGCCACCTCATGGTGCGCCGCCTCGACCTCGAACCCCATCTCCACCAACTGCTCGACGATGACGCGGCGGATCTCCTCGCCCCTGTCCACCGGCCCCAGATCGAAGTACGCGGCCGAGTCGTGGGTGGACGTGGTCGGCGTCCCATCGGCACTCTTCTCGAAGAGAAAGAACTCCGCCTCGCACCCGGCCATCATCGAGAAGCCCAGGCTCCGGGCCCGCTCGAGCTGTCGCTTGAGGGTGGTGCGGGGACACCCGGCAAACGGCTGCTCGTCCGGCGTGTAGATGTCGCAGAGGAGCCGGGCCACCCTGCCACCCTCGTCGTCATAAGGGAGGATGCGGAAGGTGGTCAGATCGGGCTTGAGCAGCATGTCCGACTCTTCGATCCGCACGAAGCCCTCGATTGACGATCCGTCGAACATGATCTCGCCGTCGAGCGCCTTGTCGAATTGGCTCCGCGGCACCTCGACGTTCTTATTGATCCCCAGGATATCGGTAAACTGGAGTCGTATGAAATCCACTCCGTACTCCCGGCTGAGCCCCAGGACGTCTTCCTTGCCGGTGCCGCTCAGATCGGTGGGGAAGCCCTCGAGAGATGGCCGCTCGGGTGAGCCGGCCGGCCGTGTCCTGGCCTGCGCCATTCCGTTGATCCCGGTAGGAAGAAAAAGTGGGTGAACCGTGAGCGGAAAGCGGAAAGAAAGGCCCGAAGCGCGTTTCCGGTAAGGGCGCCGCTTCTCAGTTTCCCGCACCCCGTTTACGCTTCTTCCCCACATGACTACCGCCACCGTCTCCTGCCCTGGCTGCGGAGCCCAGGCCACCGGCCGTTTCTGCAGCAACTGCGGAACCGCGCTGACAGCCGCGACCTGCCGGCATTGCCGCGCCGACCTCACGCCGCAAGCGCGCTTCTGCCATCGCTGCGGCCAACCCGCGGCCGCCGGTGGCGCGGCTCCCTTCCGGGCGAGTGATCGGTCGGCCTGGATCTTTGCCGGCGCGCTTTGCCTCACGTTTGTGGGGGCCATCGTCTACCGGGTGGCGGCAGACAACCCCGCGCCGGCGGCTCCCGACATGGCTAACGCCGGCTCGTCCGTACCCGGCAGGGCCGGTGAGCCGGGCGTATCCGCGGGACCGGCACCCGACATCAGCCGGATGACGCCGCGCGAGCGCTTCGACCGGCTCTTCAACCGGATCATGGAGTCGGTCGAGCAGGGCGACTCGGCCCAGGTCCTGCGCTTTACCCCCATGGCGCTCGGCGCTTACAGCCAGCTGGATACCACCGACGTTGACGCCCGCTACCACGCTGCGGTACTGCGGATGCAGACCGGGGATCTGGCGGGCGCGGCCGCGCTGGCGGACACCATCGCGGTCGAACAGCCCGGGCACCTCTTTGCCTACGTGATCCGGGGCTCGACCGCCCGGCTTCGCAGCGACACTCAGGTTCGGGCTCGGGCCCAGCGCGAGTTCCTCCAGCACCACGACGCCGAGCTCGCCGCGAAACGGGTCGAATACCTCGAGCACCGCCCGGTCATCGAGGAGTTCAAGCGAGAGGCGGAGGCCGCCTCCGCGGCCCCGGCGAGCACCCGATGACCCAGACCATCCGCGTCGCTCACAGCCCCGATTCCGACGACGCCTTCATGTTCTACGCGCTCGCCGAGGGAAAGATAGATACCGGCGACTTGCGCTACGTGCACGAACTCTCCGACATCGAGTCCCTCAACCAGCGTGCCCGCCGCGCCGAGCTGGAGGTGACGGCCGTCTCGATCCACGCCTACGCGTATATCTGGCGGGACTACGCGCTGCTGGGCTCCGGATCGTCCATGGGCGATGGCTATGGTCCCCGCCTGGTGGCCGCCCGGCGCTGCCCATCCGAACCGCGCCTCGCATTGCGCGGCCGCCGGATCGCGGTACCGGGCCTCCTCACCACGGCGTACCTCGCGCTCAAGCTCTACCAGCCGGATTTTATCGGGGTGGTCATGCCCTTCGACCAGATCGAGAACGCGGTTCAGGCGGGTGAGGTGGACGTCGGCCTGCTGATCCACGAGGGCCAGCTCACCTACGCCGACGACGGTCTCCACCTCTGGGCCGACCTGGGAGCGTGGTGGCTGGAGGATACCGGTCTCCCCCTGCCACTCGGCGGCAACGTCGTCCGCCGCGACCTCGGCGCCCAGGTCATCAGCCGAATCGCGCGTGACCTCCGCGCCAGCATCGTATACGCGCTGGAGCACCGGGCCCCGGCCCTGGCTCATGCCCGGCAGTTCAACCGGGGCATCGGCGACGAGCGGACCGACACCTTCGTCGGGATGTACGTCAACCAGTGGACGGTAGACTACGGCCCCCGGGGGCGGCAAGCGGTGCAGAAATTGCTGAACCGCGGTTATGAGATGGGAATTATCCCGGAGCGGGTGGAGGTGGAGTTCGTGGATAGTGCTGAGTTCTAAGTGCTTAGTGCTTAGTGCTTAGTGGGTGACAAGTGACAAGTGCGGGAGTGGAATCGGGTGCGCACCCGCACTTTCAACTTGCCACCCACTAAGCACTCAGAACAAAGCACTTGCCCCTCTCCTACCTTCCCCTCCACCCAGACATCCCCTTTTCCCGGAGTCCGCGTGTCCTCGAACAATGGACCCGTCACGCTGCTCGTCGTGGACGACGAGGAGGCGATTCGTAACGCGGTCCGGAAGTTTCTCGTCCAGCAAGGATACGAAGTCGCCACCGCGGCCACCGGAGAGGAGGCCCTCACTCTGCTCCGCCGGCAGAAGATCACCTGCATGCTCCTCGACGTAAACCTTCCAGGCACCAACGGCATTGACCTGGTTCCCCAGATCATGGATATCGAGCCGAGTATCGCTCTGCTCATGCTGACGGCGGTGAACGATGCCACCAGTGCCGCACTCTGCATGCAGCGCGGCGCCTTCGACTACCTCATCAAGCCGATTGATCTCTCCCACCTCGGTCGTTCCATCCGGAGCGCGTTGCAGCGGCGGCATACGCAGTTGGAGAGCCAGCAGATCAACCAGTGGCTCAAGGAGGAGGTCGCGCTGCGGGTGGCCGAGCGGCGGGTGGAGCAGGCCAACCAGGAGCGGCTCTCGGTGGCCACCCTCGAGGCTCTGGTCAACGCGCTGGAGGCCAAGGATCCGTATCTCCGAGGTCATTCGGCCCGGGTAGCCGATCTTTCGGCCAACCTGGCCGCGCAACTCGGCTGCGACGACGAGACCATCGAGGCGGTTCGCACCGGCGGCAGGCTGCACGACATCGGCAAGATCGGCATCCGGGAGGAGATCCTCAACAAGCAGGGCCCGTTGAGCGACGAGGAGTACGAGCACGTCAAGCAGCACGTGCTGGTCGGCTCCCAGATTCTGGCTCCGCTGGTGCACCTCAAGGAAGTCATCTCCTACGTGCGGAGTCACCACGAGCGCTGGGACGGCTTCGGCTATCCCGACCGGCTGGCGGCCGAAGAGATCCCCCGCGGCGCCAGGATCATCGGTGCGGTGGAGATCTACGACGCGCTGACGACAGCCCGCCCCTACCAGGAGAAGATGCTGCCCGAGGTGGCCGTCGAGCGCATGCGCGACTTGGTGGGCACCGTGCTCGACCCCGCCATCCATCAGGCGCTCGAGGCGGTCGTGACCCAGCGGCAGGCGCTGGTGTTCCTGGACGAATCGCGCATCTGATCCCTGCCGTGGGCACCCAGAACTCCATGCATCCCAGTGGCGAGCGCGCCGAGCCACAGCGGATACTGCTGGTGGACGACGATCCCGCCATCGCCCGCCTGGTGCAGGGAATTCTACGGGCCAACGGCTTCGAGCAGGCCAGCCAGGTCGGCAGCGGACGCGAGGCGCTGGAGGCGGTTGACGGGATGGACATCGTCCTGCTCGACCACCAGCTCCCCGACACCAGCGGCCTCGAGCTGCTGGATGCGCTGCGTGCCCGGCACCACCCTCCCGGGATCGTGGTAATCACCGCCCACGGCAACGAGTCGCTCGCCGCGACCGCCCTTCGCCGCGGCGCCGACGACTACCTGGCCAAAGACGCCTCCTTCACCCAACTGCTCCCCCAGATCCTGGAGCGGGTGCGCCGCACTCGCGAGCTCCGCAAGGCGCTCCTTGCGGCGGAGCAGGAGCTGGTACGGGCCGAGCGCCTCGGCGCGGTCGGCGAGTTGACGGTGACTCTGCACCACGAGATCAATAACCCGCTGATGGCGGCCTTCGCCGACGTGGAGCTGATGCTCACCGACCTCGATGCTCCCGCCGAGCAGCGCCGGCAGTCACTCGAGGAGGTCCGCGGAGCACTGCGGCGCATTCGCGATATCATCCGCCAGATCGGAGAGCTGCGCGAGGTGCGCACCAAGCGCTACGTGGCCGGCGTCCGCATGGTGGATCTCGAGGGGACCTCCTCGGCGCCAACCATCAGCCGTGGCACCGCCCTGGTGTTGGTTCCGGATGAGGGCCTGGCCCGGATCGTATCCCTCCTGCTCCGCACCGCTGGCTTCCGGGTAGAGCGGGCCGGAAGCCACCCGGAGCTGCTGTCGGCCGCCGGCAGGCTCGGAGTCACGCTGGTTCTTGTGGTAGGCGGCAGCGACGCGGTAGGGGCTCACCCGCTCGGCGGGTTCGAGCCTCCCGCCGAGCGGCCATACCGGGTAGTGGCGCTGGTGTCGGGCCCTGGTGAGGCGGCGCTGGCCGCCGGCGCCGACCGGGTGGTGCAGTTGCCCTTCGATCCCGGCACCTTTACCTCCGAGATCCTCGAGGTCGTCGAAGCGAGCTGAGGCTCGGCCCTGGTGATCAGCCTCACCGACCCGCTGTGTCCACCGATGCAGGCCGCCACTACTACCGCCCCTACGTTGTGACTCTACCCGACAGCACCCCCGCCGGCTCCTCGTATCGGTTCCCGTGCATTGACCAAGCTGCAGAGCACCGTGCGAATCCGGCATTCTTCCCCCACCTTGGCGGTTGAGCCCGAGGCGCGCACCCTTCTCCGGCTCAAGGGGCGGGCCTTCAGCCTTGCCCTGGCGGCCGCGATTGCCTTGGGGGCAATAGTGCGGGTATACCACGTCCTTTCGCAGGATTTTCCCCTCAACGATGGCGGCCTCTTCTACGCCATGGCGCGCGACCTTCAGGCCGCCGGCTTTCGGCTTCCCGCCTTTACGTCATACAACCAGGCGAGTATTCCGTACGGCTACTCGCCGCTCGGGTTCTATCTCGCCGGCTGGCTCGATGCCGCGACACCGCTCTCGCTCCTGGCAACCTTTCGCTGGCTGCCCCTGGTAGTGACCTGTCTGACGGTGGCCGCGTTCGCCAGACTGGCCCGGGCGCTCCTGGCGCAGCGCGCCGCGGTGGTGGCGGCGGTGGCGGCGTTCGCGCTGCTGCCGCGCAGCTTCATCTGGATGCTGATGGGCGGCGGCCTTACCCGCTCGCTGGGCTTTCTCTTCGCCCTGGTCACTCTGGTGCTGCTTTACCGTCACTACACCCGGCGCGACTGGCGTCTCGTGCCGGGCGTGGCGATCGGCGGGGCTCTGACCGTGCTCAGCCACCTCGGGACCGCCCCCTTTCTTGCGTTCAGCGGCGCGCTCCTGCTCCTCGCCTACGGGCGGCATCGTCACGCGCTGGTAAGCTCGCTCGTCGCAGCGCTCGGGGCGGTGGGGCTCAGCGCCCCCTGGTGGGGGCAGGTGCTGGCGGTACACGGTCCGGGCCCCTTTCTCGCCGCGGGTGCCACCGGCGGCTCGATCTTCAGCGGCCTGACCTTGTGGGGGACGGTACACACGCTAGCCACCTCCGGTCTCGGCACCGGCGAATCGGTTCTCGGTCTGATCGGCATGCTGGGGGCGGTGGGATTCTTCTACTCGCTCAGCCGGGGTGAGTGGCTCCTGCCGGCATGGTGGATCGCCATCGTGGTTCTCGACGCCCGCCAGGGATCCACCTTCGCTACGGTGCCGATCGCCCTGCTGGCGGGAGTTGCGGTGGTGCACCTGCTGCTCCCCGCGATCACCCGGGCCACCGCCCCCGCCACGCTGCGGCGGAATCCGGGACGCCACGCCTGGGCGCCGGCCGCCGTACTCGGTCTCTTTCTCGTGTTCTCCACGGTGACCGCGTTCCTCCGCCGTCCCGAGGTCACCGGTGGACTACCGGACCTCACCAGCCTCTCACCGGCCGAGCGATCCGCGATGCGCTGGGTGGCGGAGGAGACGCCCCGCTCGGCCCGGATGCTGGTGGTGTCCGGCACGCCTTGGGAGATCGACAGGAACTCGGAGTGGCTTCCAGTCCTGGGAGAGCGGGTGAGCGTCGCCACCGTGCAGGGTTACGAATGGAGACCGGTGGGCCAGTTCGTCAGCAAGAAACGCGAATACAACGAGCTGCAGGGCTGCGCCCGGTGGATATCGGCCTGTCTGAGCGACTGGTCCCGCAGCACTGGAGTCCGCTATACCCACGTGTACATCCCGCGGAGCGCGAATCGCGAGTGCTGCCGCCTGCTGCTCTACTCGCTGGGGCGGGACGCGGAGTACCAGCGGGTGTATGATCAGGCAGGCGCGGTCGTCTTTGCCCGCCGACAATCCTCACTGGCGGCCAGGCCATGAGCGTAAACGATACTTTGGGCCTCAAGTCGGCGGGAGACAGAGTGACCGGTGCCGGAGTGGTGTCCGTCGTCATTCCCTGCTGCGACGAGGAGGCGAATCTGCTGGAGATCCACCGGCGCGTGGGTGCGGCGCTGTCGCGGTGCGGCGCTGGATACGAGGTGGTATACGTGGACGACGGCAGTACCGACTCCACGCCTCTCCTGCTGCAGGAGCTGCAGGCCGCCGACCCCCGGCACGTGCGCGTGGTGTTTCTCTCGCGCAACTTCGGACACCAGTTCGCCGTGACCGCCGGGTTAGCCCATGCTGCCGGCGACGCGGTCGTCATCATTGACGCCGATCTGCAGGACCCTCCCGAGGTCATCTGTGACATGGTGCAGCGCTGGCGGGACGGCTACGACGTGGTCTACGGCGTCCGCACCGAACGCGAAGGCGAGACCCGCTTCAAGCTGTGGAGCGCGCGGTTCTTCTACCGCCTGATCCGGCGGCTGTCGGACACCGACATCCCACTGGACGCGGGTGACTTCCGCCTGATGGACCGGCAGGTGGTGGACGCGATCGTGGCGATGCCTGAGCGGGACCGGTTCGTCAGGGGAATGGTGAGCTGGGCGGGCTTCAAGCAGGTGGGCCTTCCTTACTGCCGGGCGGCCCGGGCGGGCGGTGAGACCAAGTATCCGCTGGCCAAGATGCTGCGCTTTGCCGTGGACGGCATTCTCTCCTTCTCCACCAAACCGCTCCGGCTGTCAATCCACCTGGGCTTTCTCTCCGCCGGCATCGCGCTGATGGCGATCGTCTACGCACTGGCGATGCGGCTGTTCACCGACATGTGGGTTACCGGCTGGACCGCCATCTTCATCGCCATTCTCTTTCTGGGCGGCATCCAGATGATCTCTCTTGGCATCATGGGGGAATACATCGGCCGGCTCTACGGCGAAGCCAAACGGCGCCCGCTCTACCTGATACAGAAAACACTCGGGTTCGGGCCCGCACCCGTTTCCCGTCCCCAGCTCGAAGAGCGCTCCAGGACGCGGACCCGCGCCGACCGCAGAGGGCCGCGCGACCGCCGCCGTCTCGCCTGATCTCCCGCCGCACTCGATGCACGCCGTCGTCATCGGCGCGGGATTCGCCGGCCTCTCGGCGGCCTGGGAGCTGACCAGGCGCGGTGTCGGCGTGACTGTTCTCGAGGCCGATGGGGAGATCGGGGGTCTGGCCGGCAGCTTTCCAGTCGGCGGCACGCGGCTGGAGAAGTTCTATCATCACTGGTTCACCAGCGACGTTCATGTCACCGAGCTGGTACGTGAGCTGGGCCGGGAAGATCAGGTGCTCTACCGGACGACCCGCACGGGCATGTACTTCGCCCACTCGCGCTTCCGGCTGAGCTCCCCCGCCGACGTCTTGCGCTTCACCCCGCTCCGCCCGCTCGACCGCATCCGCCTCGGGTGGCTCGCATTGCGGGCTCGCAGGGTGCAGGACTGGCGTGCATTGGAAAGCATGACCGCGGAGGAGTGGTTGATCCGGCTGGGGGGACGTGAGGTGTTCCGGGTAGTCTGGCAGCCGCTGCTCGAGGGAAAGTTCGGCGATTTCTCATCCGAGATCTCGGCGGTCTGGTTCTGGAACAAGCTCAAGCTGCGGGGAGGAAGCCGGGGAAAGGGCGGCGCCGAGGTGCTGGCGTATTACCGCGGCGGGTTTGCCGCGCTGGCCGAGGAGATGGCCGGCGCCATCCGCGCGTCGGGGAGCCGCATCCAGCTCGACTCCCCGGCCACGGGCCTGCGAGTGCACCAAGGGAAGGTGACGGGTGTGTGCACCGCGGCCGGCACCATCCCCGCCGATGCAGTGGTGGCCACCCCTGCATTGCCCATCGTGGCGGACATGATCGAGCCCCATGTGGCGACCGACTATGTGGCCGGGCTCAGGCGGGTGCAGTACCTGGCCAACCTTTGCGTGGTGCTCGAGCTGGACCGCAGCCTCTCCGATACCTATTGGCTCAACGTCAACGATCCCGGCTTTCCCTTCGTCGCCGTCATCGAGCATACCAACTTCGAGCCGCCGGAAACCTACGCCGGCCGGCACCTCGTCTATCTCTCCAAGTATCTGCCGGAGAGCGCCGAGCTCTACCGCATGGCGGACGCCGAGGCGGTCGCGTTTTGCGTCCACCACCTTCAGCGGATGTTTCCCCAGTTCTCCGGCGACTGGATCTTGGCCGCGCACGTCTGGCGGGCGCGCTACGCCCAGCCCGTCGTGGTGCGTCACTATGGGGCGCTGATTCCGCCGGTGCAGACGCCGATCGAAGGATTGTACCTCAGCACGATGGCGCAGGTGTACCCGGAGGATCGGGGAACCAATTACGCGATTCGGGAAGGGCGGAAGGTAGGACGGCAGGTGGCGGAGGCATTGACTGCCCTCACCCCACTGAAGCCTCCCGCTTTGCCTGCTGATACCCCATCCCCCGCAACCGGGTGATGCGCTGCCGGATGGGTGGATGTGAGGCGAGCACGTCGGCGAGCAATCCCTCGCGGGAAGACATCACGCCCGGGGCCGGGTCCACGATGCAGAGGTGCGCCGCGCCCTGGGTAATAGTCCGCGTGGGCGATGCCGCCGCCGCCAGCTTCTCCAGCGCCGACGCGAGCGCCATCGGGTTGCGGGTGAACTGAGCCGCGGTGGCATCGGCCAGATACTCCCGCTTCCGACTCACCGACATCGCCAGGAGCCGGGAGATGATCGGCGCCACGACCAGGGTGACCACCCAGAGCACCAGGATCACCAGCGCCAGCGGATTCCCACCCTTCCCCCGACTTCGCCCGCCGACGGCGCCCCCTCCGCTCCGTCCGGTCCGCAGCATCCGACCCATCCCATCCGACATCAGCGCGATCGCCCCCACCATCCCCGCGAGCAGCGTCATGAGCCGCACATCGAGGTTCCGCACGTGCGCCATCTCGTGGGCGACGACTCCCTGCAGCTCGTCGCGGGAGAGTGCGCGCAGCAAACCCTCGGTGACCGCGATGCTGGCCGATTCGGCATCGCGGCCGGTAGCGAAAGCATTGGGATCGTCGTCCGGGACGATCCAGACCTTCGGCCGGGGCTGGCCCGAGGCGATGGCCATCTCCTCCACCACGTTTACCAGTTGTTTCTGTTCCGGAGTGGCCGGCTCGATGATCTCCCAGGCACCGGTGGCCCACAGAATCCGGGCCGGCCCGTAGCGCCAGGAAAACCAGCAGATGCCGCCGGCCACGAGGGTGGTGAAGATGCCGATGAGAGGGACGACGTGGCGGTAGGAACCCGGAGGATCGTCGGCGGTGAGCAGCCCGAAGGCGAGATCGCCGCCGAATCCCACCCAGGCGAAGAATACGATGAAGCCGATGACGAGCCAGGTCGAGCGGCGGCGGTTGGACTGCTGCTGAGCGAAGAGGTTGGCCTCCTCGGTCATCTGGGCCTACGGCCGTTTCAGCGACAGGTCCACCGCCGGGACCCCGCGCTCCGCCGTATCCTGGATCTCCCACAGCTCGGCCGGCGTCGCTTTGGCGAGTCCGGCCACCAGCATGGTGGGGAAGGTGGCCTGCCGGATGTTGTACTGGGTGGCCACGTCGTTGTAGAGCTGGCGCGCGAAGCCGATTTTGTTCTCCGTGCTGGTGAGCTCTTCCTGCAACTGCGCCACGTTCCCCGTGGCCTTGAGGTCGGGATAGGCCTCGGTGAGCGCAAAGAGCCGCCCCAGCGCTTGCGTCAGCTCTCCCTCCGCCTGCGCCGTCTGGTGAACTCCGGTGGCGGCTACCGCCTTGTTGCGGGCGCTGATCACCTCCTCCAGGGTGCCGCGCTCAAACTCCATCGCTCCCTTGACCGTGTTCACCAGGTTGGGGATCAGATCATGCCGGCGCTTCAACTGGACGTCTATCTGCTTCCAGGCGTTGGCCACCTGGTTCTTGAGGCCGATCAGTCCGTTGTACGCTCCGATGACCCACAGCACTATGGCGGCGATGACGACCAGAAGCACGATCGTAGCCATGGACCGACCTTCCATCAGGAGGAGTTAAGGCGCCACCAGCGCGGCGAGCGCCTGCCGGAGCGCCTCCGCGATCGCGGCGGTGTCGCCGTTGAGACGGATGACGGGGTGCTGCTCGTCAATGAAGACGTCAATCCCGGGCGCCACCACGATCCGCCGGCACACCGAGCCGATCCCGGCGACCCCCTCCACCGGCGCCAACCACCCCAGCACCGCGCGGCCCACCCGGCCCCGTCCGGTCCCAGGCGACTGCAGAAGCGGGAGCCGGTCCGGCCGGGGCAGGGTGGGGCCGAGCGCGCTGGCCACCCGGCGCTCGATGACATCGCCGGTCAGGCCGGAAAACTCCCGCGTCATCGTCTCCAGCGTAGCCCCTTCCATCTGGCGAAGCTTAATGGCGAGCACCTGCAGCAGGTGGCGATAGGAGTAGACCGCGGCGGTACCGCGTCCGTCGGGCGGGCTCACCAGTCCTCGCGCGACGTAGAACCGGATGGTGCGCTCGCTCGGCCGCGCGCGGGCGGCGGCGTTGATCGGCACCACCCCGGAAGCGTCCAGGATACCGGCCGACAACGCCGCCAGATCGCGCAGCCCCCAGGGCGCCAACCCACGGTACTCTCGCAGGGTGGTGAGCGGTTCGGGCGGGGCCGAAACGGTAAACCCGGCGGTCATCCGTGTCCGTTCCGCTTGCGCTGGCCATCGGGAGCCTCGGCGGCGGCGAGCGTGCTCAGCACGGTGCTGCCGAGCTGGTCGAGGGTGAAAGGCTTGGCGAGAACGGGACAGCGAAGCAGCTCGGGCGGCCAGTCGGAGCTGATGGCCCAGGGGTCGCCGGTCATCAGCACCACCCGGCCGAGCAGCCGGGGCCACCGCCGCACCAGGGCGATGAAGAGCGCATCGCCCGACATTTGAGGGAGGTGGATATCGAGCAGTACCAGATCGTATTCCGCCGAGTCGAGCATCTCGTACGCCAGGTGGGGATCGCCGACCGACACGACTTCGAGGCCCAGATTCCGCAGCGCGCGCTCCAGCGTCCGCCGCAGCGAGGCCTCGTCGTCCACCACCAGGACTCGAGCGCTCATGACGCCACCTGACTCAACTGGGTGAAATAGCGTTGGGTGACGATGGCCATCGCCTCATCGGTAGAGAGGGAGACCCGCAGCTCCCCTGCAGTGAATCCAAAGACCGCACGCAGATGCATCTGCAGAGTTTTCGTCTTGCTGTACCCCATCTTGAGCGCGACATCCTCCACCGTGTACCCCGGATCGAGCAAGAGCCGGTGGGCATAGAGCAGCCGCGTCAGCACCATCACCACGCGAGGTGAGGGCAATCCTACCTTGGTGAACCAACGCTCGCAGGTGCGCCGGGTCATCTGTGCCCGGTCGGCGAGCGCGGTGACGGTCGGGTTATCGCCCGGAGTCAGGAGCATGACCTCGAGCGCGGCTCGCAGCTCGGAAGGTAACTCCCGGAGGGTGTCATTGAGAGCCAGCATGACCTGCTGAGAGGCGCTCTGCTCCAGCTCAGCCAGGATGGCGTTCCGCAGCGGCCCTGGGGCGTCCTCGAATCGGTGGACTACCACCCGGCGGATGCCGAACTGGCCCAGCTTGAGGAGTACGCCGGCATTGGGCGGTGTCAGTTCGGTGTAGATCAGCAGAGGGAGGGAGGGAAAGAACTGGCGCAACCGCTCGATGCCGTGAGGCCGCGGACCGCCGCCTCCGAGGAGGGGATCGACGACCGCCATATCCACCGGCTTGATCCGGATCGCCTCCACCGCCTCCACCCAGTTTCCTACTGCCACCCACTGGAATTGGTTGGGATCCAGGGTGCGGAGTCGGAAGAGGCGCTCGGCGGGGACGGCGGCAAGGAGCAAATGTCGCAAATCGGCCCCTATTTGTCGCAAAAAGGCCCTAAAAAGGCCAGATCCCGATCCTCAGATTGGGCGGTACCCAAGTACAACATCGTCAATCCGAAAGGGTCCCGCCCATGCGCCGCACGTATCAGTGGCTCGCCATCGCCAGCTTCAGCCTGGCTGTCCTCACCTCCGCCTGCACTCGTACCGATGCGACTGGACCTTCGGAACAGCCGACGCCGTCGTTCGAAACCCAGGGCGGCAATAACTGAGGCCTAGACACCCGCCAGGACGGCATATTCCTGTAGGCCGCTCTCGACCTCCTGCACGGCCGGCGCTTGACTGAAGCTCAAGCCGTCGGCCGGCTCGGGGTGATGGTCGGGGCATTCGGATAGGTTTTCCAACACCCGCTCGATCTGGAAGTACCAAGTATTGAGCCGGTTTGCCTCCGCCACCTCCATCGCTGCGCGTAGCGCCTGCCGAGCCCGCCCGAGCTGGCCGAACCGGGCAAATCCAACAGCCGTCTTGTAGTAATAGTCGGCCGTCATACTCGGTGGCATCCGGCCTCGAAGGGGTTCCGCTTCCGCACGCCGGCGCTCGAACGCGACTCGATTGCGGGCGACAGACTCGAGGTTCATCAATTCGATGAGCGCATTGATTCGGAGCAGAACGCTCGTGTCCGAGCCGACCAGAATCTCGAAGCCCACCCGAGCCCCATCGAGACAGCCGATCTCGGCGAGTCCGATGGCTACATCGCCCAGCGCCCGCATCCGCTGGAGGGGATCGGGCGCGAGCTTGAACGCGCGGTAGTTCGCGTGCAGCGCTTCAACCCGCATGCCCTGCAGGGTGTACACCGAGCCAAGGTCTCCGTAGGCAATAGTCTGCACGTCATCGAGGTGCAGCTCGGTAGCCGCCGCAAGCGCGGCCTCTGCGGCCGCCCGGGCCGCCGGGAGATTGCCCTGCCCTCGCAGGACTGCCCCGCAGCCGAGCTGCCCCCTCAGCGCTACAACGTGATCGCCCAGTAAACGGCCGGCTTGTTCCGCACCCCGGTAGCAGGAAGTGGCAACTTCCCAGCGCGCAAGCAGCCGGTTCAGCCTCCCAGCGAAAAGCGCGATGCTCGCAAACTCCGACGCCGGCAGCGCCGGCCCGTGAGTCCGCGCCGCAAGGGCTAGGACCTCCAGCGCCTCCTCCAACCTCCCCTCGTGCTCCAGGAAATAGGCGTATGCGGTTAGGCTGAGCCGGAGAGCGGAAGGCGGGGGCCCGGTGCCTGGCACCGATTCGGTTATCCCGGAAAGATGGGCTGCTTCGGGAGAGTCGTCCGGCAGATCCTGCAAGTGCCGCCGAACCGCGTCGAGCTGCCAGATGAACCCTTCCTCCGCCTCCGGCGTGTCGGGCTTTACCAGCAGCCGATTGACCAGGCGCGCCACCACGTAGGCGGCAAGGGCCAGCCGGGCGGAGCCGTCCTGCTCGCGCTCGCGCTCCAGCCGGGCGCGCTCGAGAAATGAGGCGTGCGCCAAGACATCCGCTGACGACCCGAACTCACCAAAGAGCTGCTGGGGCGTTAACAGTGATAGCATCTGTCCGCCGGACTCCAGGGTACAGGGGTACGGCTAGTATCGCCCGCGGACCCTCGCGAATCAAGGGTACGCACTTTTCTGCATTGCAAGGCATGGAAATGGTGGGCTCAGAGACAGTGGCAGCCGATATCCTGCCCTATGCGCTCCGGATTTACTCTCCCTGAAATGCTGCTCGCCCTGATCGTGGCCGGACTCATCATGGGCCTCGCGCTTCCCCGGTTCGGCGCTCTTCGCGACAGCGTGCAGGTTCAGGGGTCCGCCCAGAGCATTGCCTCAGCTCACGCCAGAGCACGCCTGGCGGCGATCCTTCAAAGCCGGGTGGTGGAGCTGTCTATCGGCCCCGATTCGCTCGTCATCCGGATTCGGGGTGTCCCCTCCCGCCTCTGGAGCACCGCCGGGCCGGCGGCGGCGGGCGTGGCTCTCGCCGAGCCTGCCCGGACCCTCACCTTCTCGCCCGTAGGTATGACTATGGGCATCTCCAACGCCTCGTTTCGCCTGAGCCGCGGGGACGCTGCCCGAACCGTCGTGGTCTCGCGTCTGGGCCGCGTCCGGATCACCCGGTAGCAGGCGGAAAATGTCATTGGCTCGGCCCGAACTTCAGGTCCACCCGGACCTCGATGTCCTCGTACATCTTGAGCATCCCCAGCATCTTGCTGAGTCCGCCGATCTCATAGTCCTTGAGGTTGAGCGGAAACTCGCTCGTCACCTGCACCGCGTCGCCGCTGCGGCGAACCGAGCCCGGCAGCGTAACCTCACGGCTGATGCCATGAATGGTCAGCCTGCCCAGCAAGTTCACGGCCATGCTATCGCCGCTGCCACCCACGGAGCTCACGCCCGAGAGGTCGAAACGGATCGTGGGAAAACGGTCGGATTCCAGCGACTTGTTGAGGTCGCGGTCCCTCCTGCCGTTCCCGGTAACCAGGGTGCGCACCGGCGCCTCGACCCAGCCACGCACCGCGGAAAGGTCGTCTCCGCCGGCCATCGCTCCCGAGATCTCCGTGGTAGTTCCCCCAAAGTCGCCCGCGGTGGCGTGGCCCTGAAAGCTGAGGGTGCCTTCCCGCACACTACCGGCGGGAATCGGCGCATCCAGTTGTGCTTCCAGGTCGGCCGCGCCGCCCAACACGCCCGCAACCACCAGCGCAGCCAACGCCACCCGCATATCAGTCGCCTTCCAGTCTGTACTTTCGTACCTTGTGCAGCAGCGTCGAGCGGGAAATACCCAAGAGCTGGGCAGCCCGACGCCGGTTCCCTCCGGTATGGCGCAGCATCAGCGCAATGTGCCGGCGTTCGGCTGCCTCCATGGATTCCGGCTCGGCCGGCCGGCTCGGGGCGAGCGCCTCGCGGAGCAGGCGCAAATCGATGTCGGGAATGCCGAGGTCGAGCAGGAGTTGGTCGAAACCGGCGGTGGCTACAGCGGCCGCGGCGGCCGCGCCATCGGGAGCCGCGACGGCATGGTGGCCGGTGCCGCGCAGCAGGTCCAGCATGGCCTCGCGGCGCTCCGGGTCCCGCTCGAGGATCAGCACATGGAGCGGCGGCATGGCTTTGAAGGTAACCGACTCCTGATCCGTGAGCTCTATGCCACCAGGTACCGATCTCAAGCGTCTTCTTCCCGGCGAGCGGCTTCAGGATTCGCTGCTGGTGCTCGACCTCGAGCAGCGCACCTACGGAGACGGCAAAGATTGCGTAGTCCTGGTGCTCAGCAACTCGAGCGGCAGTATCGTGTCGGCCCCCTTCTGGAGCGAAAAGCAGTCGGCCCTGGCCGGCATCGGAAAAGGCACCGTGGTCCAGGTCGGAGGAGAGGTCCGGCTTTTCCGCGGCAGGCGCCAGCTCGACATCTCTTCCATCAGCATACTGCCGGGCGTCGCAATTGATTGGCGCCGGCTCCTCCCTTCAATCGCCGACGTCGTCCCCATCTGGGAAAGGCTCGACCGCTGGCGCGCCGGCATGCGCGGGTCGAGACTGGGGGACGTCGTTGCGCTCTTCTACGACGACGCAGACTTTCGCCGGCACTTCCAGGAGTGCCCTGCGAGCACGTCGGGCCACCACGCCGAGCTCGGCGGGCTGCTGCGGCACACCTGCGAGGTAGCGGCCATCGGCCGGGCCATCGCCAAAACCTCCCGCGCCGATCCCGACCTCGTGCTCGCCGGGGCGCTGCTGCATGACATCGGCAAGCTCGAAGCCTACTCCTGGAAGGTCGGCTTCGGGACAACCGAGTCCGGCAGCCTGCTCGGCCACGTCGCGCTGGGGATGCTGATGCTGAGCCGGCGCGTCGCGGACCAGGCAACGCCGCCGTGCACCGAGCGGGAGCTCCTCCTGCTCCAGCATCTGATCGCCTCTCATCACGGGAGGCTCGAGTTCGGCGCGGCGGTTCTGCCCATGACGCTGGAAGCCGAAATCCTGCACCATGCCGACAACGCGAGCGCAAAGACCGCCAGCATGGCCGACGCCCTCGCCGACCCGGACAATTTCGCTGGAGACGATCTGATAAGCGCCAAGTCCATCTGGCAACTCGATCGGCGCCGCGCCTATCGGGGCAGCAGTGACTGGGGGTACCGGGAGGTACCTTCATAAAAACGGAACAGCCGCCTAGTCGTGGCTAGGCGGCCGTTCCACGTATGGACTATTCGCGGGCGGAGCATTGCTGCCCCGTTCTTCTCCCACCTGCCGCCGGTTGGCTGATACGCCGTTCGGGAGGGCGCGGTGGAGCCTCGGTTTCCATCCCCAGGCCGGATGGCCATCCTGCCTGGTTCGTCCATTCGAGCGCTGCGAGTCGGATCGGGTCGCGGACCAACCCTTCGCACTGCACCCCGAGGCGCAAGATCGGGGCGGATGAAGCACGCGACTGGCTTCACCTGTTCGAGCCGGGTGATCATCAGGATCTACGAAAGCCTGAGCCCTTGAGTGCGTCGGCGCTCTCCCCTGAATTCCCGCTCCAACCCGCTTGAAAGTCGCCGCTGGAACACCAGATCCAGCACCTCTTCCCAAGCGCTTGGCCATAAGATAGGCACCGGCGCAGAGGGCGCAAGTGCCTGATTTTGTTCGGGTTACGCGGTCTACGATGTTGATGATGTGGATACACAAACTCCACCGGCTTCTGCTTCTACCGCCTCCATCCACAGAATGTGGGAATGTGTATCCACACCGTCATGACTCCAATCCCACCTCGATGTAGCGGTACGTCTGCTCCTTGTCGGACGAGGAGAAGAGACAGCCGGCGGAGCTGGCGGCGAACCACCCGGCGACCAGCGGGCGGGAAAGGTCGAGCTCCTGGATAATCGAGCCGAGCCAGCGCCTGAGGTGTCGCAGCTCGGGCGCTCGGCGGCCCAGCAGCGCCAGGAGCGCGCCGGCGCCGGCGGTGGCGCGGAGGAAATGCGCCAGGGCATGGGCACGCTGGGAAAACTCGACCGCCTTTACCCCCGGCTCGTCGAAGAGGATGGCGCCCTCGAAGACGTCCATCGGTGGGGCGTCCAGCCGGGGCCCCAGGTATACAAACCGCCTCCCATCCGGCGACTTGCGCTCGATCACCGCAGCCGCGGTCTCGCTGGTCAGCCGGGCGGCGTGGAGCAGATCGTCGTCCAGAAGTATGCCCACGGCTCCTGACCATTCCAGCGCGGCCAGGGCGGTTTCCACCGGGCATCCCAACGCATCGTCAAAGGCGAGCAGCCGCGGCGCCTCCCCCGCCCGCAGCACGAAGTGCGACAGCCCTTCGGCGCGGTCGGTAAAGGTGCGGACGACGAGGGTTTGGGGAGAGGTCATGGCACCACCTCCGACTTGGGCTCGACCTTCACGATCCACAATCCCGAGTTGATGTCGTTCACGTATACCAGACCGTCGTGATAGAGCGCGCCCCAGGCGTTGGAAGCGTTGGGAACGACGCCCCGGGCGTCGCCGGTGACCACGTGCGCGATCTCGCGCCCCTGGCGCAGAAGATCGCCCTTCAGCTCGCCCGAGATGTCCACCACTCTCAGGCCGCCCTGGTAGTCGCCGAGATAGAGAGTGTCACCCGCCACCCAGACGTTGTGCGCTCCGCCGTCCTTGGGCTCGTAGTACGCGACGCCCTTTGGCTTGGTCACGTCCGACACGTCTATCACATGAATCCGGCCGTATGCGCGGCCCAGAGTATTGACCCCGGTGCCCTCGGTGGGACGCGGCTTGGCGGAGAAGACCTCGTCGCCCACGAAGACGTATTTGCCATGGCGCCAGGCCGTATGGGTGCCGCGGATGAAGCCCGGCCCGCCTACCGCCTCCACCTCACGATAGAGCGCGTCGAGATCGTACTTGTGCTGGGAGACGAACTGCGGGCTCTCCGGACTGCCGCCCTTGATGCCGTTCCCGACGTCGAGAATGACCAGCCCGTCGTTCCAGTAGCTGAGATAGGCCAGGCCGTCTTCCACGTCTATGTCATGCACGTAGTTGCCGGCCTTGCTGGAGGGCGTCTGCCAGCGAGCCACCTGGCGCGGCTTGTAGGGATCGCGGATGTCTATCACCCGCATCGAGCCGGTCGCGTCGTCGGTCAGGTAGACGTATCCCCGGTAGATGAACGTGCTGTGTACCCCGCCGGTGACGGTCTCGGTAAAGTCGGCGATCGGTTTGGGGTGCGCCGGATCCTCGAAGGAGAGAATGACGATTCCGTTCTTCCGGGTGGATGCATTCTCCCGGGTGAGGACGCCGTACTTGCCGTCCTCGGTGGTCATCAGATCGTTGATGTGCCGCGCGTCCACCACCACCGAATCGGTGATGACAGGCAGGGCCGGGTTCCGCAGGTCTATAGCGTAGGCGCGGTCGCCCATGGTGGTGAGATAGCCGTACCTGCCGCCGGGGTGGAGCCAGAACTCCGCCGCGGGAAACGCGAGCGGCAGCCGGCCCACCAGCGTTGTCGGCCGGCGGGAATCGCGAGGGCCAACCTCGACGATGCTCGATGCGGTTTTCCCGGCGAACGAAGCCACCACCTGATAGGTCCCCGGCACGTCGGCCACGAAGCTGCCGTCGAGATCCACCTGGCCATTGCCCGGGCTCAGACTCCATTCCGCGGCTGCATCGCTCACCGCGCGGCCGGCGGCGGTGCGCGCCCCGAACTCGAAGCGGACCACATCCCCGGTGCGCACCTCGGCGGTGGCCGGCAGCAGCTGAACCGAAGCCACCGGGTTTGGGGCCACCGTGATAGCGAGGTTCTGAAGCGCCCGGCCGGCCCTGGCGGTCAGAGTGGCACGTCCCGGCCGGCCCGCGGTTACCCTGCCCCTGGGGCTCACCGCCACCACGGCGGGCGCACTCGAGGTCCATACGACCTCGTCGTAGCGGCGGTCGCCGTTGGCGGCGTATGGGGTGGCGCCGAGCGTGAGGGATTGTCCGGCGTAGAGCTTGGCGACCGCCGGCGCCACTGAGACCCTGGCCGCCGGCTGGGGCAGGACGGTCACCCGCGCGAAGGCCAGACTCGGCGAGCCGCCCTGCCGGGGAGCCACGAGCGCGGTAACCGTTACCGTCCCGACCGAGCCTCCGGTAACCAGCCCGCTCAAGGAATCCACCTTGCCTTCGAAGTGCCCGCCTGACTTGAACCAGCGAATGGTGACGTCACGCAGGGGACGCCCGGCGGAGTCGCGGGCCACAGCGGCGAGCCGAACCGTGTCACCGACCTGAATGGCTACTTCGGCCGGCTGAATTGCCACTCGGATCGCTGGGGACGCCCTTGGGGAGGCCCCCGCGGGCTGCTGCAGCAGGGCGAGGAGCAGGACGGCATGAAGCATCGGACACCTCGGTAAAGGATGAGCCAAATCTAGCGCGCCCGGCCCCGGTTGGCCCTGTCGAGATCGGAGAGCTAAGTTTCCGGACGCAACCCCAAGTCCGGGAGTTCCGGCATGCAAGTAGAGTGGACGTCGTACAACTCTCCGATCGGGGCGTTGACGATCGTGGAGTGCGATGCCGGGCCACTGGTCGTGGAGTATCCGCAGCGAGCCATGACCGTCAAATGGGCCGTGCGCCTCCGGGCCGCCGTGCCCGAGCTTCACATCGGCCAGGGTCCATGCCGGATGGCTACCGCCTGGCTTGACGAGTACTTCGCCGGATCCGCTCGACCTTTTGCCTTCCCCGACCATCTGAAGCGCTGGTTCGACCTCTCTCCCGCTCAGATAGCCGTCTTCAAGACCCTGCGCAAGATTCCCGTAGGGGAGACCCGCTCGTATGAGGACGTCGCCCGCGCCACTCATCTGCACCCGCGTCAGATCGGCTGGCTGGTCTCGGCCAATCACCTGGCCATCCTGATGCCCTGCCACCGCGTGGTCGGCAAGGACGGCAGTCTCGTCGGCTATGGCGGGGGGCTCGCCAAGAAGCGCTGGCTGCTGGATCACGAGCTCCGCGCGGCCGGTGTGGTGCTGAGTTAGGGCCCTCCCTCAGGAGGCCGTGCTTATTGACAAATCTCTTTCGCCGCATGACCTTAAACCATGCAATGCGCGGTTCTACACTTGCATTCCTGAGTCATCGCCAGCCGGCCGGACTTTACGTCCCGGCGGCTTTTTTTTAGGGGCTTCTTCACCCGGCCACGAGGGCCGGGGGTTTCCCCGGAGCCTGCGGGCTCCCTTTCAAGAGGTTGCAGCAATGGCGAAGGGCACGGTCAAGTGGTTCAATGACGCGAAGGGGTTCGGCTTCATCGCACAGGAGGGCGGCAAGGACGTGTTCGTTCATCACACGGCGATCATCGCCGAAGGCTTCCGGTCGCTGGCCGAAGGAGACAACGTCGAGTTCGAGGTCGTCGAGGGCCCCAAAGGGCTCCAGGCCTCCAACGTTCGCAAGGTCTGACACCCCCGCGCTCCGCGCCTTCCCGTTTTGACGCAGAGCCCAATTGCTTCAAAGGTCCGCCACCACTCGAGTGGCGGACCTCGGTGTTTGCTCATACTCTTCGTCGGTCTCGTGGCCGCACCGCCGGCACTCTCCGCCACCCAGTCTGCCGCTCCTGCCGATACCAGCGCGCTCCAATTTCATGGTTTTCGTGCCGGTGCCCGTCTTGATGAAATTCAAGCCCTGCTCCGGCGCCCGGGCGGCGGCCGACTCCGCTGCGACCACGCCAAGGCCGACCGCCGTGTCGCCGAATGTCGCGGCACGCTCCAGGATGCGGAGCTCGGCGGCCGGGTGAGCCTCTGGATCTCGGCCATAGACAGCGTCGCCGGCGTCACCACCATCTCCAGCGTAGTAGCTCCCCGGCAGCTCGACCAATGGCGCCGCGAGATCGAGGCGCGCTACGGCCGGGTGAAACCCCGAGTTCAGGGCGCCCAGTCAATGATGCAGTGGGTGCGCCGCGGCCGGATGCTTCGGCTCACCTGGCGGACCGAACGCGGTGCGAGAACGGCTTCGGTGAGCCTGGTGGATGGCCGGGTACTGGACCAATGGGGACGCGCCCGCGCTCATCCGCTCAGACGGACCAGAAAGCTGCCCTCCGACTCCTCCAGGAAGTAATCCCGAATCACCCGGCCACTCTCCTTGTGCTCGCGGAGAAGGGTGCGCACCCGGGTTCGGATCGGAGCCCCACCGCCGCCGCGACCCCGTCCCGTGATCACTCTGACCACGGCTCCCGGGCGGGCCTTCGCCTGAGCCCGAAGGAAGCGGGTGACGTTTGCCACCGCCTCGCTTACGCTCTGGCCGTGCAGGTCGTAGATGGCGTCGGGCGGGCGGGCGGTCCAATCCAGCATCGCTGCCTCGGCTGAGCTGAGTACGTTATTTGCACTTCCGCTGGCCGGCGCCCGCCCTCCGGCGCCTGGCGGGCTCGAGCAGGGTTGTCGCCAGTATTACAAGTTGTTCTCCTCCAAATCTTTATGCACTACCTCACGATTTCGCTCGACCCGGAGCGCGCCTTGGCATTGTTCGATCATTTCAGGCTTATTGCCCCCCGAGTGGCGGCCCTCGCCCTGGGCTCGTTCGTCGTCTCCTGCGGTGGGACCACTCCGATTCGAATCGGTGTCGCGGGATCTTTCAGCGATCCCATCGGCCTCCCCATGAAGCTCGCCGCGGAGTTGGCGGCGGACGAGATCAACGCAGCCGGAGGGATCAACGGCCGGCGGCTGGAGCTGGTGCCGCGCGACGACTACGCCGACCCCGACTCCGCCGTGTTCATCGCGACGGATCTCTACGAATCGGGAGTCTCGGCAGTCGTCGGACACCTCTTCTCGGGAATGACGTTGGCCGCGTCACCGGTCTACAATGGCGGCGACGATCCCGTCGTGGCCATCTCGCCTTCCTCCTCCTCGCCCGAAGTTACCAGCGCCGGCGACTACACCTTCCGGATCTGTCCCAGCGATCTGGCCCACGGCGCCGTGCTGGCTCACTGGGTCCGGGATCAGCTCAAACTTCAGCGCGGCGCGGTCCTTTATCTCAACGACCAGTACGGCCGTGGCATCCGTCAGACCTTCGTTCGCGAGCTTTTCCGCCTGGGAGGTCAGCTGGAGTCCATTGACCCGTACCTGGGCGACAAGCCCGACGTGGCGGCCTATCTCGACCGTCTCGTGCGGACCAAGGGCATCGAGTTCCTCGTGGTGGCCGGCAACCGGGGCGAGGCCGAGGAGATCATTCGTCAGGCACGGCGGCGCGGCCTCACCATTCCCGTCCTGGGCGGCGACGGTCTCGAGGGGATCCACGAAGCAGGAGAGCTGGCGGAAGGAGTCTATCTCTCCTCCGCCTATTTCCCGACCATCCCCACCGAGTCGAATCGCCGGTTCGTCCAGGCGTTCCAGCGAAAATATCCCACAGCCGGACTGCCTAACCAGCCGGCGGCGGCTACCTATGATGCGGTTTATCTGCTTCGCGACGTGATCGCC
The DNA here is from genome assembly GCA_013813875.1 of Gemmatimonadales bacterium. Lineage (GTDB taxonomy): Bacteria > Gemmatimonadota > Gemmatimonadetes > Gemmatimonadales > GWC2-71-9 > CAVVWJ01. The sequence goes on from JACCQZ010000251.1 coordinate 31,729, forward strand.
AGCGTCGGTCCGGAACGGCAGGAGGTTCGCCGGGCACTGGCCGGCGTCGGATCGGAGACACCGCCCCACGAGGGCGTCACCGGCACCGTCGCGTTCGATGCCGCAGGAGACGTCCCCGACCAGAACGTGTACATCGGTCTGGTGCGGCAAGGCGAAGTGGATGTCGCCGAGAAGGCGACGGAAGTCGCGCGCGGCCAGTGACCATCATGCGAAGTCTGCGGAGCCGGGTGATCGCCGGTATGGTGCTGCTGATCGGCCTGGTGTTCGTCATCGCCCTGCTGGCGGTCAACTCGATCCGTTCTCTCGACCGCTCGGTGGAGCAGGAGCTCTCGCTGCTGCTGGAGAGCACCGACCTCGGCAACGGTCTGGTGACGTCGGTGGCCGCGGAGATCCGCTCGGCCGAGCAGTACCTGGTTCGGCCAACCGACCGGCTCCGTCTGCAGATGCTGGAGGAGGGCGATTCCGCGTACGCCGTCCAGCGGCGCTATCGCGGTCTGGGCGCCCTGACTACCGCCGACCGGTACATCGTGAACAAGATCGCCTCCAATCAGGCCGAGATCGAAGTGGCCTATGCCATGAGCCATGCCCTGACCGACCTCGGCCGCACCGACGACGCCAGACGGCAGGCGGATCTTGCCCGATCGCCATCCGACACCCTGCTGAGCGACGTCAGGGCTCTCTCCCTGGCGCAGACCAACCGGTCGGTTGCCCGGGCCGAAGATCTTCACCGTGAAGCCGAAGAGCGGCGGCGAACCCTCTGGGGTCTCTTTCTCGCCTCCCTGCTCCTCGGCGTCTATACCTCGGTGCGCACGGTGCGCTCGGTGGACCGCCCGCTCACCTTGCTGGTCCGTGCCGCCGAGCGCTTCGGCGAAGGCGATCTCCGGCCGGTTCGGCTGGGTGCCATGCCGAGCGAGCTCGAGCGCCTGGCCCGTGCCATGGACGACATGGGCTCCCGGCTCCGCAACGTAGTCACCGCCGTCGTCGGCGAGGCCAGCCAGATCGGGAGCAGCGCGAGTGATTTCTCCGCCATGAGCGAGGAGTTGGCGGCGAGCAGCGGGGAGATCTCTACCGCGATGGTGAAGATCGCCTCCAGCGCCGAGCAGCAGGTAAAAGGTATGGAGAGAGCCGATGCTCTTCTTCTGAGCCTCCGCCAGATCGCCGAAGCCAATGCGAGCGCCTCGTCCCGGGTGGTGGAACTGGGCGATCGAATCCAGACCCTCGCCGCGCATCACCGCGCCGACGTGGCATCCGCAGCCCAGACCCTGCTGGATGTGCGCGAAGTGGTCGGCACTTCCGCGCGGCAGGTTCAGGAGCTTGCCCGGCTGTCGGAGCCCATCACCGCGTTCATTGATCTCATCAAGCAGATCTCGTCGCAGACCAACCTGCTCGCGCTCAACGCCGCCATCGAAGCGGCCCGCGCCGGCGAGCACGGCCGCGGCTTCGCGGTGGTGGCCGAGGAGGTGCGGCGGCTGGCCGATTCCAGCGCCGCCGCGGCCGAAGACGTGGCCAAGACGGTGCAGCACATCCGCAGCCAGGTACGGGACGTGACCCAGACGATGCAGCTGGGCTCGTCCAAGGTTCAGGGTATCGAGTCGGTCGCCGAGGCGGCGGCCCGGGCGTTGGAGGAGATTTCAATGGCGGTGGAGGAGGTCCACAACGCCGCTGAGGAGGTGGCGAGGCAGGCTCTGGGCAACCGACAGATCGTCGAGCAGCTGGGGGAGCGGACTCAGGAGGTAAGTCGGGCCGCCGCCGAGCACGCCTCTGCCAGCGAGGAGGTCACGGCGGCGGCGGAGGAACAGAGCGCCAGCACCGAAGAGATGGCTGCCGCGGCCAGCGATCTACTTCAAGGGGCCACCCGGCTGACGGCGGTGATGCAGGAGTTCAAAACCACGTAAAGCTTCGAGAGAGCGCCTACCGCCTCTTTCCGCCCTTGGCGGCCTTCTTTACCTTCTTCACGGCCTTGACCGGCCGCACCACTTTGGCGTTGGCCCGCGCCTTGGCCTTCTGGGCCTTCTCTCGGTCCGCCGCCTTGTCCAACCGTCTCTGCTGCGCGGCGTGAACCTCGGTCAGTAGACGGTCTCCCTCCTCCTGCCCCAGCAAACTCCGGCGAGTGGCATAGCGGATCAGCTCGTCGGCATCCGCGATGTTGAATTCGGAGAGACGGGCCGCGGCCCGGATCACGTTGCCGAGGGCGTCCGCCACCGGGCTGCGCAGGACATTGGCGATCCCGGGCAGGGTTTCGAGTAAGGTCGAGATCTGAGAACCACCAAGCTCGGACACCACGGCGCCTCCAGTTAATTGGGCCGCGCGTCAGCGGGTGCGAGCGGCCGTGTACGGCACGAATTCTCGCATGGGAGTCCACTGAACGCTAGTAGTATCTCGTAGTACTACCTGATTCTCAGTTCCCCCCGCATATCATAGGCGCGGTGCGGCAGGCAGTAGAACGCATAGGCTCCGGCGGGCAGCGGGGGCACCACCACCCGATACTCAGCTCCATCCTCGGTGAGTAGCGGGCTGCTCAGATCCGCGGAGCGGCGGGGCATGGCCGAGTTGAGCGCATCACGGGCTCGGGGCGAAAGACCTTTGGGTTCGAAGACGACGCTGTGGGGAGCCCCGCTCACGGTCCTGAAGAGCAGCACGTCCCCTGGCCGAGCGGTGATGGTGCTCGGGGAAAAGCGGTACTCGTCGTTTCGCGCATTCATCTGTAGCCGGATCTGGTGCACTTCCTGGGCGGCTGCAGCCGCGCTGATCCCGGCCAGCAGCACCATTCCGAGTAGGCCCACCCTCAATGCACGCCTCATTGTCACCCTCTTCTCGGATCCCCGGGACAGGCGGCCACCTTTGCGCGCCTTGGCAGATTTCGGTACATTCGGCATACAGGCGGGTTTTGCCAGATTCATGCCACCGAACCCCGCCAGAAGGGCCGACTTTGGGACGTCGGGGCATCAAGGAGTATCGCGCGCCTGAAGCACTGATTCTGATCGCGGCGGATCGGGACCAGAAACCGCTGGTCTGCCCCTCCTGCACCTCAGCCTCGGTAGAGCGAATTCCCGAACGCTCCTCCGCCGAGGACGCCCAAGGCGGCCGAGTCACCCTGCACTGTACCGGCTGCGGCCGCGTGGCGGCTTACATCCCGAGAATGCTTAATCGGTCGTCCCTACCGGAGGCGCCCAGGCAATAGTGCTGAGTGCTTAGTTGGTAAAAAGTGACGAGTGCGGAAGTAGAATTTACTTCGACTCTTGCACTTCCCACTTGCCACCCACTTAGAACTAAGCACTCAGCACTTAGCACTCTCTCTTATTCCGGTTGCGCGAAAATCCTCCCCCACCTTACCGCCGTGAAAAACGGCAGCGCGCGCCAACTGCTGGCGTCGTAGCTGAAATAGACCACCAGCGGGCGGCCGCGGACGTTGGCGCGGGGGAGGAAGCCCCAGTAGCGGCCGTCGTACGAGCTGTCGCGATTGTCGCCCATCATGAAGAAGGAGTCAGCCGGCACCACGATCGGCCCCCAATCCTGCAGATCGGGTTGGTAAGTGGTTGGGTTCCGCTGGACCAGGTAGCGGAGCTGCCACTCCCGCATCTTAGCGCGCTGGATCGGGTCCTCGGAGCGTTGCGGGTCCGCCGGCATGGCGTACGGCTCGTTCACTCGTTGCCCGTCCCGATAGAGCTGCCCGTCCTCCATGTACAGCGTGTCTCCCGGCATGCCGATCAGCCGCTTGACGACTTTGAGGCCCTCGTCCTCGACCGAGTCGAAGACCAGGATGTCGCTCCGCTCCGGCTCGCGCACCGCGGGAAGCCGCGCATGGATGAGCGGCACCTCGGCGCCGTAGAGCGCCTTGTTGACGAAGAGAAAATCCCCGACCAGCAGGGTGTTCTCCATGCTGCCGGACGGAATTCGGAACGCCTCGACCAGAAAGGTGCGCAGGAAAAACCACACCACGAGCGCGACCACGATGGACTTGGTCCATTCCCAGATCCAGGTCACGAACGAGCGGGTATGCGTGGCGGTACGTGCAGTCATGCCGATGTCCCGGAGTGATGAAGCGGTGAAATATAGCGGCTCACCCGGCGCTTCTTACGGTACGGTTGTGGCAGCCGCTTCGACGGCCGATCGGGCCCGCACGATGGGATAGTCCGCGCCCACTTCCAGCTCCCGGTCGAGCAGGTTCCAGGTGACGACGCCGTCTTCCGACGCGGGCTCCAGCAGGTACGCCGCAAAGGTTCCGAGCGGCTGGCTGGTACGGACCAGGTACCACCCGGGTCCCGCTACCACCGGGCGCGGCGCCCCCCAACGCCCCTCGATCGCGACCGTCCGATGACCCTCGAAGAGCGGCCCCGCGGCCAGGCTGTCCACGGTGAACCGCTCTGCCCTGCCCTGCCAGGGCCGGTGCAGCCGCTCGACCGCCACTCCCTGCCGCCGGAGCAGCGCCACCAGGTATCCCAACCGCTGAGGTAAGAGATAGGCCGAAGGCATTGCTTCCCGGCGCGAGGCGGTGAAGCGGTCGAAGACCGGCATTCGGAGCGTGCGGTACACCCCGGTGCGGCGGCGCCTGGCGTATCCGCCGGCACCTGCTCCCGCCGGCCGGGTGATCTCCGCCACCACCTCACGCGTCGCGCCCGGCGCCAACACCGAGCGCACTGTCACCGAATCGGGGGCCCGCCGGTCGGAGGCGGCCACCAGCGACTTGATCGCCTGGCGCTCCACCGCCGCAAAGCTCAAGACCTCGCGCACGAAATTATAGGTGGCCAGGATCCGGGTCCGGAAATCGGCGTTGCTGTAAGCCTCGCTCAAGACCGAAAGGCGACCACGCATGCCCATCCAGTTGGTGCCGAAGCGTGGCCGGGCGTCGTACGTCTCCCACCCCTGGATGAGCGAGTCCGGTTCCTGGTTGCGGAAGTTGCCGTACCAGAAGCTGGCCTGGCCGTGGCGACGCTGCATCCGGTCCTGCACGGTGGGAAGCAAGCGGTCGCGGACGAAGTCGCCGGCGGGTGACGCGTTGGGATTGAGTCCCGGCGCGAAGGTCAGAACGTAGCCATGATAGCTGCCGTTGGTGGTGTGCAGGTCTATGAACAGATCGGGATCCCACGCCAGCAGCAGCGCGGCGGCGCCACGGGTTTCGGGCGCCTCCATTTTCACGTAGTCGCGGTTGAGGTTGAGCCCGAGACCGCTGAGGTTACGGCCTACCGTGGCCGGCCCGTTCTGACCCGGCCGATTGTCCTCCGCCCGCTCGAGCCGCTCGTTGCCGTCGGCATTGTAGATGGGGGCCACCAGCAGGATGAGGCTGTCGAGCAGTGGGGAGAGAGCCCCGCGGGTCAGGTCCCGGAGGAGCATCTGGGCCGCCTCTTTGCCCTCCACCTCCCCCGCGTGGATGTTGCCCTGCAGGTAGACGATCGGCTTGCCGCTGCGGTGCGCCTCAGCCGGTCCGGCCACCATGGGCCGCGCCGCGACCACATAGGGCACCCGCCTCCCTTCGGCGCTGGTGGCCAGAGTGCCGACCCGAATTTCCGCTCCCGCCCGCTGCAACGAATCGAGAAAGCCCAACACGTCGGCGTGAGAAGAGGTTTCGCGGAAGCCGGTGCGCTCCGGCCGGGTGGTCTGCGCCGCCGCGGGCGACACCAGCAGCGCGGCCAGCAGAAGGGCCGCCCCGGAATGGAAGCGGCCTTCGCTCATGCGGTGCACGGGCCGCCCTACCGTGCGTTGCTCCGAGCGCCCATCTGTCCGACCTCAGTGGCTTCGGGCGGGGTCCGTTCGACGACCTTGGCCGCGACCGGAGCGCCATCGGACAGACGCTCTTGGCCGGCGACGACGACCTGCTCGCCGGCTTCGACTCCGCTGGTGGCTTCGACGAACCCCGGAGTCCGCACGCCGAGCTCGACCGGCCGGCGACTGGCCTTGCCGTCAACGGCGACCCACACGAAAGTGGCCCCCTGCAGCGGAAGAATGGCGTCCTCCGGAATCACCACCGCCTTGGGCCGCACCGCCGTGGCGAGCCGGGCCTCGATGAACATGCCGGACTGCAGCTCTCGCCGCGGGTTGGGCACCTGCGCCTTTACCATGATGGTCCGTCCGGGGAGCTGCACCACCGGATCCACGAAATCCACCCGGCCGGTGAATTCCCGGCCCGGCAGCGCGGCCACCCGAAAGGTGACCTGCTGGCCGAGCCTCAACTGGTCGGCATACCGCTCCGGCACCTGGAACGCCGCCCGTTGGGGCGAGACGGTTTGCAGCGTGGCGAGCGGCGTGGCGGTGGTCACGTAATCACCGAGGCTCACGTACCGTTCTCCCTGGACCCCGGAAAACGGAGCCCTGACCACGGTCCGGTCCAGACGCACTTTGAGCAGGTCGTACTGCGCGGCGGTGCTGCGCGAGGTGGCCTCGGCCCGCTCCAGTTCGGATTGCGAGGAGGCTTTCTGCCCCAGAAGGTCGCGGGTGCGGCTGAGCGACTGGCGGGCCAGATCCCGCTCCGCCTCGGCACGAGCCACTTCGGCCTTGAGCTCCGCGTCGTCCACCTTGAAGAGCGGTGTTCCCCGCGACACCTCGCGGCCCTCCTGCACCAGAATCCGCGAGATCCGGCCCTCGATATCGGAGCGGAGTTCGATCGATTGCATCGCCTCGACCTGGCCGGAGGCGAGGATCGCGTCCACCACCGTATCCGCCCGAGCCACCACCACTTCGACAGGCATGGCTGGAGGACCGCCACCCCCCTGGCCTTCGGGGCCGCCCGCACCTTCGGGATTCCCGGCGGATTCTGCTCGGTTGCACGCCAGAAGGAGTACCCCGAGGCCTGCCCTGAGGAGCAGTGGGGTGGGAGCCAGTGACCTCGGAATCGGTCTCACGGTGCGTCCTTGTTCGTGAAGAGTCTACGGCCCAGGATCGCTTCCAGACCGGCGAGGGCCAGCCGGGTTTCGTAGCGGGCCTGAACCAGGTCCGCCTCGGCCGCCGCCAGATTTACCTGGGCATCGAGCAGGTCGAGGATGGTGCTCGCGCCGGAGCGGTAGCGCAGCTCCTGCATCCGATAGTTCTCCCCTGCGACGGCAACGCCAACACCCGCGAGGGAGACGGCGGCACGACTGGTCTGGTACCCGTCGTACGCCTGGGTCACGTCGCGCCGGACGGCGCGCTCGAGATCTTCCCGGATGGCGCGCGCCACGTCGCGGTTGACCCGGGCGCGGCTCACCTCGATCTCCCGCTGGCCGTTGGACCACAGGGGATAGGAGAGGCTGAAGGTCACCGAGCTGATATTGGCGGCACCGGGAAAGATCCGGGTGTCGTAGCGCTGGTGCAGACCATTGATCCGAAGTGATGGGAAGTAGTCGCTGCGCTGGGCGCGCACCGCCGCGTCGGCCGAGCGCTCGTTGGCCTGGGCCGCTCGATATTGCGGCCCCTGATCGAGCGCGATCTGCAGCGCCTGGGGCATCGAGAGCGGCAGATCGGGCCCCGGCAGGGTGTCGAGCGGTACGGCGTCCACCGCCCCAGGCACCCCGACCCGGCGCCCGAGCTGGAGCTGCGCGGTGCGGAGTCCGTTGCGCTGGCGAAGCAGCTCGACTTGGGCGCGAGTCAGCTCCAGCACCAGTTGAAGCGAGTCGGTCGGTACCGCCGCCCCCGAGGCCACCCGGGCGCGAGCCACGCCGAGACCTTCTCGAGCCCGGCTCAGTCGCTCCGCCGTGACCCGAGAGAGCTCCTGGTTGACCAGCACGTCATAGTAGCTCGATTCCGTCTCCAGAGCGGCGCGGAAGCGCTGCTCCAGCTCGCCTGCCTCGGCGCTCTCGACATCGGCTTTGGTGCGCGAGAGCTCGGAGATCTTCCGCAGGCTGAAGATCTCATAGCTGGCGCTCGCGCTGCCCACCACCAGAGTGCTGGTGGGGCTCTGCGGATCGGCCGGGTTGAAGAAGGCCTGGGAATACTTGGTCTCGTTGAGTCCGACCTCGAGCGAGGGGATGAAGAACGCCAGCCGCGCGGCCCGGCGTCCCCACTCCGCGTTGTCAATCAGCCCCACCGCACGGACGTACTCGGGGTCCAACCGGGCGGAGCGCTGGATGGCGTCGGCCAGCGTGATCCGGGGGACGGAATCGCTGGGGGCCGAGTCGGCCGGCGCCGCCTGCAAGGCCAGCAGCAGCGGGAGAATCACTCTGCCTCCGCTGGAGTCAGCGTGCTCCGCGCCGCCGGCTTCCGCTGGCGGAAGCCGGCCGTGAGCCCGTCGAAGATCACGTACACCGCCGGCACCACGTAGAGCGTGAGGAGCGTCGAGAAGAGCAGGCCGCCGACGATCGCGTAGCCCAGCGGCCGCCGGCTAAGCGAGCCCGCGCCCAGGCCAAGCGCGATCGGCAGCGCGCCCATCACGG
>JACCQZ010000322.1 GCA_013813875.1 Gemmatimonadales bacterium
GGCGTCAACGACTTCAACGTGAACGCCCGCGGCTTCAACTCGTCGCTCAACCGCCGGGTCCTGGTGCTGCAGGACGGACGCGACCTGGCCATCGCCTTCCTCGGATCTCAGGAGTGGAACGGACTCACCCAACCCCTGGAGGACCTGGGCCGGGTCGAGATGGTCCGCGGCCCCGGGTCCGCGCTCTACGGCGCTAACGCCTTCAGCGGCGTCGTCAACATCACCACCCCGACAGCGCGGGAGGTGCTGGGCAACAAGTTCACGGTCGCGGGCGGCGGGCTGGAAACTTTTCGCGCCGATGGACGTCACGCCAGTCTCCTGGCGGACGGACGGATCGGCTTTCGGCTCAATGGCGGCTACAACCGCAGCGACACCTGGTCGCGCTCCCGCACCGAGGCCGACGGCTCATCCCTCGCCCAGGAGTATGCGCCGGCCACCGACGAGCCGGTGGGCCCGGTTCGCGAGGTACTGGCGCTCAACGGTCAGACCATTGATCCCGCCACCGGCGCCGCCCTGGGCGAGCGGGATGCGCTCAAGAACATCTACGGATCGGCCCGGGCGGATTTCTACGCCGACAACGGATCGGTGTTCACGGTGGATGGCGGCCTCTCCCAGGTCGAGAACGAGATCTTGGTGACCGGTATCGGGCGGGTTCAGGTCACCAAAGCGGTCAAGCCCCACGTCCGGGCCGCGGTCGCGGCGGACCGCTATAACATCTTCGGTTACTGGCAGAGCCGTACCTCGATTGATCCCCAGTACTCGCTGCAGTCTGGGCTGCCGCTGGAGGAACGCTCGGACATCTACCATCTGGAGGGCCAGAACAACTGGAACTTCATGGAGGACCGCGGGCGCGTGGTGTATGGCGCCTCGTTTCGGAATACCCGGGTCAATACCGACAGCACCTTGATGGATCCTCTCAACGACAACCGCAGCGACGATCTCTACTCCATCTATGGCCAGGCGGAGTATCGTATCCTGCCGCAGCTCCGCGCCGTGGGCGCGCTTCGCTGGGACGACGGCGACCTGATTGACGGCCAGTTCTCGCCCAAGGGCGCCCTGGTCTACAGCCCCAACGAGAACCACTCCTTCCGCGTCTCCGTCAACCGCGCCTTTCAGACGCCGAACTACTCCGAGTTCTTCCTACGGGTGCCGGTGGCGACACCGACAGCAGGGCCTCGCACCCTCGAGTCGAGCATCGAAGGGTACTACGCGGCGGTGCGGGCCAACGTGCCCTCACCGGCCCTGACCGGACTCAGCATCACCGACGACCTGCCCTGGGAGTTCTCCGCCCAGACCCCGGCGCTGGCGCTGGGCAACGCCGACCTCGACGTCGAGAAGGTCACCGGCTGGGAGGCAGGCTATAAGGGAAGCCTTTCCAATCGGGTGTACATCACGGCCGATGCCTACATCAACGACCTCACCAATTTCGTCACCGACCTCCTCCCGGGCGTGAACGACGACTACCCCGTCTTCAGCTTGGGCGATGGGGTGGACGTCCCCGCCGAGCTCGCGGCGCTGGATCAGCGCCTGGCCGACATCGGATTGCCTGCCAACCATCCGCTGCGAGTGCCCATCCCACAGCTCCAGGCGGGCCACGCCGGCCTTGCGGCGGGCACCCGGATCCAAGGCGGCAACGCGCTCGCCACGCTCCCCGACGGAAGCCGGGCGCTGGTGCTCTCCTACACCAACACCGGCGAGGTCACCGAGCGCGGAATCGAGCTCGGCATCGGCTACCAGTTCACCCCCGAGCTCCGAGGCGACGCATCGCTCACCGCCTTTGATTTCGAAGTCCAGGTGCAGGAGGCGGGCGACCAGTTGGTACCCAACACACCGAGCAAGAAGGCGAACTTCGCGCTGAGCTACGCCGGGGAGCAGGGAATTGACGCCGCGCTTTCGGTCCGGCTGATTGACGGGTACCCGTGGGCCGCCGGGGTGTTTCAGGGCTACGTGCCCGCCAACGAGCTGGTCACCCTCAGCGCCGGCTACCGAATCAACAACTACGTCCGGATCCACGCCACCGCCACCAACCTGCTCGACCAGGAGCGGTTTCAGCTCTACGGCGGATCGGTGCTCGGGCGGCGGGTTGTGGGGGGAGTGACGGCGACGTTTTGAGGCTGGGATGGGGGAAGGAATTGGAACAGCCGGGCGAGTGATCCCAATCGTTGTCACGCTGGTGTCGGCATCATGGTCCTCGCCCGCGAATAGTGCGGCTTGCGCCCCGGCCCGATTCCTACGTTACCAGGTCCAGCCGCAGAGTTCACCCGCGCAGCCCTCGCCAGGGAGACGCCGGCGTGCAGCAGATCAAAGGCGCGGTGCTCAAGTCGCGCATGGCGTTCGTGGAAGAGCAGTTCGGCAAGGAGGGCGTCCAGCGCATCCTGGCCGGTTGGTACCGGCGGGCGCTGGAGACGTGCGGAATAAGCGGGGTGCGAATCGTCGAGGAGGAGTGCCGGGCAACTGGAGGGAAGGTCTGCCGCTATCGGGTGCGCTGGACGTAACCCGGCTCGATGGGTCCCGCCTCCGCTGGGTTCCTAGGGCGACAGCCGCTCCACTTTCCAACTCCCGTCCCCAGCCCTGGCATACCGGATCCGGTCGTGTAACCGACTCTGGCGGCCCTGCCAGAATTCGATCGCTTCCGGCTCCACCCGGTATCCGCCCCAATACGGCGGCAGCGGGACCTCGGCATCAGCGAACCTCGATTCCACCTCGCGCAGCCTTTCCTCCAGGACCTCCCGCCCGGTGATCACCTGGCTCTGATGTGAGGCCCAGGCGCCGAGTCGGCTGCCGAGCGGCCGGGTCCGGAAGTACAGCTCCGAGTCTTCCCGCGAAGTGAGACTTACCGTGCCGGCGATGCGCACCTGCCGTTCCAGCTCCCCCCAGTAGAGCACCAGCGCCGCTCGAGGGTTGCCCTCGAGCTCGGCGCCCTTCCGACTTCGGTAATCGCTGAAGAAGACGAACCCGCGCTCGTCGAACGCCTTGAGCAGGACGATGCGCGCGGACGGGGCGCCGGCGGCGGTCGCCGTCGCCAGCGTCATCGCGTTCGGTTCCGGCACCTGCGCCTCCTGCGCCTCCGCGAACCACCGGGCAAATTCCGTGATCGGATCGGGGCTGACCTCCGCCTCGTCCAATCGGGCACGGGCGTACTCGCGGCGGAGATCGGCGATGGACATGGGCGGCGTCATGGCAGGTGTACCCGGGCGCTAGTGTGCTGTATGTATACCCACCCTGGTGGCGCGGCGCGCGGCCCGCTTTAATCCATTGCCATGAACCATTCCTTCCCCTCCATTGGGAGTTCTTCGACAGCCGTGACAGCGGTGAATGAGCGGCGATGCGCGGTCTGACGATGGACTACCAGCTCACCGTTCCGGCCATCCTCCGCCGGACCGAGGCACTCTTTGCTTCGCGACCGGTGGTGAGCCGGCGGCCCGACCACTCGCTGCACCGCGCCACTTACGGCGCCTGCCTCCGTCGGGCGCGCCGGCTTGCCGTGGCGCTCGAGCGGTTGGGCGTGGAGCCGGGGGATCGAGTCGCCACCCTCTGCTGGAACCATCATCGTCATCTGGAAGCGTACTTCGCGATTCCGATGATGGGCGCGGTGCTGCACACACTCAACCTGCGGCTCCATCCCGACGAGCTGGGCTACATCGCCGCCCACGCCGGCGACGGTGTGATCCTGGTGGACCGATCGCTGCTGATGCTCCTGGAGCAGTTCCGCGCTCGGGCCCGGTTTCGCGAGGTGATCGTGATCGGCGACGACGAGGCCACCCCGGTGGGAACCCACAATTATGAGCGGCTCCTCGCCGGGTCGGATGAAAGCGCGTTCCGGGGCCGCGACATAGACGAGCACGCCGCCGCCGCTATGTGCTACACCTCGGGCACCACCGGGCGTCCCAAAGGGGTCCTCTACTCCCATCGCGCCCTGGCGCTGCACTCGATGGCGACCGCTATGGCCGACGGCTTTGCGCTCCGGGAAGCCGACGTCGTGCTCGCCGTGGTTCCCATGTTTCACGCCAACGCCTGGGGACTTCCCTTCACCGCTGCGTTGGTGGGTGCCGGGCTGGTCTTCCCCGGCGAGCACCCCGATCCGCGCTCGCTCCTGGAGCTCTGCCAGACGGAGGGTGTCACCTTCAGCGCCGGGGTGCCGACGGTATGGCTGGGAGTGCTCGAAGAGCTCGATGCCGCACCCGGCAAGTACGATCTTTCCCGCTTGCATACGATCGTGATCGGTGGCGCCGCGGCGCCAGAGTCATTGATGCTCGGCCTGGAAGAGCGCCACGGACTGCGCCCGCTCACCTCGTGGGGCATGACCGAGCTGGCGCCGGTCGGCACGCTGGGCCGCTTGTGCGCGGAGGTAGACGCGCCGGAGGCAGGCGGCCACCATTTCATCCGGATGAAGCAGGGTCGCCCCGGCGCCTGGCTCGAGCTCCGGCTGCGGAACCAGACTGGCGAGGTGCCCTGGGACGGCGTCACCATGGGTGAGCTGGAGATACGCGGCGCCTACGTCGCGGCCGCCTACTATCGCCCCGAGGAAGAGGGTGGCTGGTTCACCGAGGACGGTTGGTTTCGCACCGGCGACATCGCGAGCATTGATCCCTTTGGATATCTCGAGATCCGGGACCGCACCAAGGATCTCATCAAATCCGGCGGCGAGTGGATCAGCTCGGTGGCGTTGGAGGGCGCGCTGATGAGTCATCCCGCGGTCGCCGAGGCGGCAGTGGTAGCGGTACCGCATCCCAGGTGGCTGGAACGGCCGGTTGCGGCGGTGGTGCTTCGCGAGGGCCGCACGGTGAGCCCGCTGGAGCTTCGAGCCCATCTGGGGACACGATTTCCCGAGTGGTGGCTTCCCGACTACGTAGTATTCCTACCGGCCATCCCCCGGACCTCGACCGGCAAGTTCCTCAAGTCGGCGCTTCGGGATTCGCTGCGCGATCATTTCCCCCCAACCCACTCACCGTGAACCCCCTTCTGGACCTCTCCGCCCGCCCGGTTATTGCCCATCGCGGGGCTTCGGGCCAGGCGCCGGAGAATACGCTGGCGGCCTTCGAGCTGGCCCTTCGCCAGGGCGCCGACGCCTTCGAGCTCGATGTGCGACTCTCCTCCGATGGCGCGCCCTGCGTCATCCACGATGCCACCCTCGATCGAACCACCGACCGGGGCGGGCTGGTAAAGGCGCACACACTGGCAGAGCTCAGGAGCGTTGACGCCGGTGCGCGGTTTACCCCTGACCGGGGCGCGAGCTTTCCCCACCGAGGTACCGGCGTGAGAATTCCCACGCTCGGCGAGGTGTTGTGGGCGTTCCCCCGGGTCCCCATACTGGTGGACCTCAAGGAACCGCAGGTGCAGGAAGCGGTGCGCCGGGTGCTCCGGGACGAGTCGGCAACCGGCCGGTGCGTGGTGGCGTCGGAAGATCCGGAAGCTCTGGAACTGTTTCGGGAACCGCCCTTTGCCTGCGGCGCTACCAGCACCCAGATCTCGGAGCTCTACTGGGCGACGATGCTGCACCGCCCGCCGCCCCCACCCCGTTACCAGTTGCTGTCGGTACCCGAGCGCTACCGGGGGCTCACCATTCCCACCCGCCGCTTCGTGGCGGCGGCGCGGTCACTGGGGTGTCCAGTACATGTGTGGACGGTAGACCGCGCCGCGCCGGCCCGGCGCCTGTGGCGGCGCGGGGTGGCGGGAATCGTGACCAATCAGCCGGAGGTTATCCGCGGGGCGAGGCCTACGGCTTCTCCACCGGCAACCTGACCGCATTGCCCCACTCGGTCCACGACCCGTCGTAGTTGCGCACCTTGTCGAATCCGAGCAGATACGTCAGCGCGAACCAGGTGTGCGATGACCGCTCGCCGATCCGGCAGTAGGCCACCGTCTCCCGACCCGCCTGGAGTCCGTTTTCCTGCTGGTAGAGCTTTCGCAGCTCGGCCGCCGGTTTGAAGGTGTGGGTTTCCGGGTCTATCGCCTTGGCCCACGGGATGCTCCGGGCTCCGGGAATATGGCCGCCGCGGAGGCAGCCTTCCTGCGGATACTCGGGCATGTGGGTCTTCTCCCCTCGAAATTCCTCGGGGCTCCTCACGTCCACCAGCTGGCCCTTCTGCTTCAGGTGCTCCAGCACATCCTCGCGAAACGCGCGGATCCGGCTGTCGTCCCGCTCGCCGATTTTGATGTTGCCTTCGGGGTAGGACGGCACGTCGGTGGAGAGCGGACGTCCCTCGTCTACCCAGCGGAGCCGGCCCCCGTCCATCACCTTGATGTTCCTGACCCCGAACAGCTGCAGCACCCACATGGCGTAGGTGGCCCACCAGTTGTTCTTGTCTCCGTAAAAGACGATCGAGGTGTCGTCGTTGATCCCTTTGGAGCGGAGCAGGCGCTGAAGGTGCTCCCGATCTATGTAGTCGCGTACCACCTGATCGTTGAGATCGGTGGTCCAGTCCACCTTGACCGCTCCGGGGACATGGCCGGTATCGTAGAGCAGGATGTCCTCGTTCGATTCGACCAGGCGCACTTTGGGGTCGCTCAGATGCTCGGCCACCCAATCGGTCGAGACCAGCACTTCGGGGTGCGCGTACCCCCGAGCCTCGATCGGTGTCACTTCAGGCACTGCTTGCGCTGTCGCCATGACTGCCTCCTTGCACGTGGCGGATGGTCACTCACTGCCCAAACGAAAGCCGGCCGCATTCCCATCGGGAGCGCGGCCGGCCGGAACAAAAATCCAGAGCCTAGCGTACCGCGGCGGCTGCCCTCCCCAGGGTGGATGGACCGGTGCTACAGCAGCACTGCATTCGCATCATCGGGCTCATGGGTCGAAAGGGGCCTGGGCAGCGAGTCGGGGTCACTGGGTCGAGTCGCTCAAATTACGAGTCGAGCGGCCGCAATGTCAATGTTGCCGCATACCAGATCAATTCGTCGTACTAGGCCACCGGCCCCTTCCGCCTCCCCGCCACCACCCTCCGCAGCTCCCGTTTCTGAGCATACGTAGCCCGGCGCCGGGTGCGGCTCCGGGTAAGGTCTTGAGCCGATTCGCCCGCCTCTCCCCGCGCCAACCGGGCCACCGCGTCCGCCATCATCCGGGCTCCGTTGGGAACCAGAACCTCGCGCTGATAGCGTTGCAGATAGGCCACCGGGTCACCCGCGGGAGCGAGGTCCAGGGGAAAGCCCTCCTGCAGCAGGATGCCGCCGGCGTCGAGCCTGTCGCTCACCCGGTGGATCGTCACCCCCACCTCTGGAACCCCTTCCAGCATCTCGTAAAACCCGGGCGAGGAGCCGCGGAACTCGGGCGCGCGGCCCATGTGCAGGTTGAGGCAACCGAGCCGTGGAATGCTGAAGACCGAGCTGCGGAGCAGATAGGTAGCGACCACCACGCCGAGATCGGGAGCCAGCGCGCGCAGGTGGTCGAGGCACTCGGTCCGGTGATAATCGTCGTAGTGCAGGTGCCGGACGCCCGGGCAGCGACGGGCGAGGAGTTCAGCCAGGTCGGCCCCCGCGGGGCGGCGCTGGGGACGGCGGATCCGCTCGGCGGCCGCTCGGAACAAGCCGGGCGGACCCTCCAGGCGGTGAATGCCACGCACCTTGTCGAGCCATCCGGCGGGTTTGCGGCCCAGCTTGGTGGTGACCACCGTGAGCGAACTCACCTCGGGAACCTCCACCAGGCGCTCGGCCAGCTCGATGCCGATCACGCCGCCGGTCAACAGCACCACGTCGAGTTTGGCCATCGAGCCGCTCAACTTTGGAGTGCGCTTACTCGCACGGGATAAAGCGCGCGTGCAGCCGGCTGAAGAGTTTGACGAAGCGGATCTCCCCGACGGTGCGGATCTCCCCATCCGAGCCGCTCTTCTTCAGGGTGCGCAGGGAGGCGAGATTGGCCCGGGCGATCAGTCGCCATCCTTCGCGGAAGCCGTGAGCCCGGGCAACCGCCAACCGGGCGCGCGCCAGAGCGGAGCCGATGCCGCTGCTTCGCTCGCTGGGAAGCACGTACAGATCCCACAGATAGGCCGCGTGCGCCGGAAGCGGAAGCGGGCAGAGGGAGACGTCGGAGCCGATCCGGTCGGCCACCCAGGCATAGCCGATCGGGCGTGTTTCCCGCCAGGCCACCAGGCACACCCGTCCCGCGGCCGCCAGCCGGCGGAATCGAGCGAGGTCTCGCCGGCTCACCAACGTGGCGAGGGCGGGCCAATCCGCATCGGTCACTTCGGCGACCCTCACCCCCGCCGGTGGAGCGACGTCCACCGCGGCATCCAGCCGCTGGGCAAAGATCACCCCGCCGCCGGTTCGCACCACGCGGTGCACGGTGCGCGTAACCAACGCATCCCGGACTCCGCGAAGCCCCTCGTTGCGGTAGCCCAGCGCGGCATCGCCGGGGAAGGTGCGCCAGTCGTCGAGGTAGCCGCTCAGCTTCCGCCGTAGCTTCATCATGGCGCGTCCTCCCGCTCGGGGAAGCACCGTGATCCCCAGAGAGCCCCCAGCGCTCGGCGCTCCTTCCGTTCTTCCCGAAGCGCCACCATGCGCCCGAGAGCGCACAGCATCGCATGGAGCGGTGGGGTTCTCCCGCGGATCAGCACCACTCGCCTCTGCAGCGTCGCGCCGCGGAGAACCTTGGCGTAAAGCGCGGTCGGCCCCAGCTCGATCGTGCCGATGCCCTCCTTGCAGGCGTGGCGGATCGGCTGATAGACCAGATCGTTGAAGTACGCCGCGCCGCCGTGGTGCTCCCGAGTGAAGGCGGCAAAGGTCCCATCGAGCCGGCCCGCCGCCGCCAGATTCATACTGGAGCCCACCAGCCGGGTGCCGTTCCAGGTGAGCTGTGCGGTGACCGATCGGTCGGACGACTTCGCCAGCCGGCTGAAGAAGTCAGACGCCAGCAGAGTGGGCCGGCCGTTCCGTCGCTGAAACGCCTTGCGATAGAGATTGTCGATCCCGGCCGCATGAACCAGGAAGTCGCTCGTGCTCTCCATGCCGAGCTCCGCGGCCCGGATCTGCGCCAGGTCCGCGCGGATAGTGCGGCGTACGCTCTTACTCCGACTAGCCAGGTACTCCTCGAACGATTCCCAACGAATCGGCAACCGCGCCGCCGCGCCGGCGTAGAACACTCCGTAGCCGCGCTCGCGGGCGACCTCCAGAAGCAGCCGGTTTGTGGCCTCTACGAACGGCCAGACGACGGCTTTCGCCCGCTCATCTCTCGCGGTGGATTCGAGCGCCTCGAAGGCCTGATGCAGGAGAGACGATGGAAGCTCTGTTCCGTCCCCCGTCGGCTCGGAGACCGGGCCGAACGCCGACTGGACCGAGACCACCGGACGCAATGACAGACCCACCCGCGCCGCCGACCTTCCCAGCGGCCCGAGCCACCGGTCGTGCAGGTCGTGCGCCGTCCCGCCACTGGTGAGATAAGCCGGTATCACCGACCTGAGGCCAGCGGGCCCGTACACCGCCACATGCCTCGCGCTCCAGCCGGAGCGTTCCGCCACGGCTGTCCAGCGGTGGCGATGGAACCCGCGGCGGGCCAGGCGGTCCCACTCGGATGCGCCGATGCGGTCGGAGCACCTGATGGAGACTGCCTCCTGGTAGGTTCTGGCGGTGCCGGGGTGCAGCGTGGTCATGGCGAAGCTCCGGCGTAAACCTCGAGTCCGACTCCGGTCTCGACCAGCACCGGCTGCCGCGCGAACGCTTGCCGGGCCGCCTCCGAGCCGATCCACACCGCCACCAGGTGGGAGAGCGGATCGGGCACCGGCTCGAAGCCCCACTTCCGCTTGTACTGCTGAATTCCGTCGCGCAGAAAGGGCGACGTTCGTCCCAGGTCTACCACCCGGCATCCCTGCGCCCGTGCCCACTCGAAAGTCAGTGACACCGCCGCCACTCCAGCGCCCTGGCGGAGGAGAATCGGATCCCCCCGGCTGATGCCGGTGAGCGGCAGCCAGAGGGTGTCACCGTGGCGGACGGAGCATGCGCCTGCTACCCGCGCGCCGTCGCGCAGGACCAGATGCAGAACTCCAACGCGGGCGAGGCCGTCGCTCAACGCCCGGGAAGGGGTCCATGCCTGCTGGCCGAACCTGGCCTGCGCATTTGGCTCGACCATGGTCGCGAAGAACTCGTCCCAATCCCGCTGCTCGGTGGTGTGCTCCATGGTGTACCGGCCCTGACGCACCTTCCGCAGATCGTCCAGCAGGCTCCCGGACGGCTCCGCCGGCGGCAGTCGCTTCATGGCTCCTTTCCAGCGCACCGCGTCGGGCACAATGAGCCAGCCCGCTTTCCGATACTGAGGGGCGAGCCAGCGATGCACCTCGGCCAGGATCAAGTCGGCTCCAGACCGTGCGGGCGCTTTGTAATTCCACAGCCCGCGACTCTCCTCCGGCTCGGTCGCCGCCGCCGGCCCCAGAAGTCGGGAGCGGAGTGGCTCGATCAGCTTGTCGCGACCCCTGGTGATGACGCTGAGAGGTCCGCCGTCACAGGGCACCCGCAGGCGCCTCACCGGCCCGGCCACTTGCAGCGGCAGCGACAGGATGCGGTGCACGGCCACTGCGGCCCCCGACCAGCGGGAGGCGTAGGCCGGCAGCAGCAGTCGCTCCTCGATGCCGGCGGCCCGCACCCGGGCCATCAACTGGTGACGCACGATGCCTCCAGCGCGGCCTGGGCCTCGCCATAGAGCTCGTCCGCTTGCTCCCGAGTGCTCCCCAGCGCCACCGCGAAGCAACTCCCCTGATCCAGGCACCCGGTGGCATAGGGGATCACTCCGCTTCCGCTCTCGACGTCGAAGAGAAGATCGCCCAACGCTTCACGCAGCGCCCCGAATCTCCGCGCCCTCGTCGTGAGCGTGCCCGAGGTGAACGCCGCTGCCTTCAATCGATCTCGGATGGCGAGTGGGTAGGTTGCGCCGTTGACCCGCGGATTGAGCTCGGCCAGGATGGCGCGGGGGGCTCCGGTCAAGGGCTCCCGGTACTCCACGAAATCGAAGCCGAGCAGCCCCACGTGCCCTTCACCTCGCATCCACTCGGTCAGCCTCCTGGCCCATCCCTCCATTGCCTCGAGAGTACGCGCCGCTGAAGGGAGCGCGTTGCCCGCATGGACTAGGCTCTGACCCCACCGCTGATCGGTCGCGCCGGCACAGGTGATGGCGCCGTCGCTCGGATCGATGTGCATCTGTACGTTGGGCGAGACCGTCGCCTCTACCATGCCTTCCACCAGGTAGACGCTGTTGTCCGACCGAAGGGCGATCCGGCGAAGCGCCGCGCTCACGTCGGCGCCGCCACCGACCACGAAGTTGGCTGAGCCGGAGGTGCCCGAAGCGCCGCGCACGATAACCCGCCCCGTGCGCCCGAGCTGACGTCCGATGGCAGTCCGCAGTGGCTCGAGGTCCAACCGCATCCGGCTGCCGCGGACGGCGAGCTCCACCACCTCGCCTTCTGCCACCGGCACACCGAGCTCCATGGCCTTAGCGCGAATGTGATGCTTCTGGTCGGCGTACTCGGTGAGTCTGGCGCTTCCTCCGGCTACCCGGACGGTGACGCCCGTGGTGCGTTCGAGTGCTGCGGCGAGGGTGAACGCATCCGCGGTGGCGGCGTACGGGTGCACCGTGATCCCGCCCGAGACGCTCCCCAGCTCCGCGATCCGCGCCAGAGCGCTCGGATTGGAGATGAGTCGGGCTGCCAGCCCACCTTCCCCCGCCCCTACCACGATGACGTTTTCCGGTGCCGGCCCCAGCCGGAGCTCAGCCAGGAAATCGAGGTAGTCCGGATCCACTTCATAAGGCACGCATACCGCGTCCGCGGAGCCGGCCAGCACCAGCGCCCGCTCGGGGTACCGGTCGAAGGTGGGACTCGCCGCGCACGCTCGCTGGAGCGAGCGGAGCGACGTGAGACAGTGCAGATAGACCTGGGGGTACACGGTGTTGCGCGGCCTGTCAGACATCCGCGGTGACCGCGTCGTACTCCGAGTGCACCAGGGAGCGGGATGGCCGGAGCTTGCCCGAGATCTCCAGCGGGATCTCGCCTACCAGCCGGACGTCGAACTCCACCTCCGTCCCCAGCAGCGGGCGCACCGAACGACTGATGGCCGCGATCGCGTCGTCTCCCGGCGGCACGGTCGCGGCCAGGTGCAGCACGATCCGGTCACGCCGCTCCTGCACCAACTGGTACTGGCGGATCCACTCGTTGGGTCCCCACACCAGACGGCGCACGATCTCGTAGGGGTGGAGCATCCGCCCATCGGGGAGCGGGAAGTAATCCACCATCCGGCCGTGAACGCCGCCGACGGTCGAGAACGGCGCGCCGCACATGCACCACGCGCCACGGGTGGCGAGATCGCCGAGCCGGTAGCGGATGAACGGCATGGCAAAAGCGTGGAGGTTGGTGACCACCACCTCACCCCTCTCGCCCAGTCGAGCCGGCCGGCCCTCGTGGAGCACCTCGAGGATCACGCCGTCCGAGACATGCAGGTGGCCCGAGTGGCGGCACTCGAACGCGAGCAGCGGGAACTCATGGCTGCCATAGGTCTCCAGGACCGACGCCCGAAAGCGCGCGGAGATGCGCGAGCGCATGGCCGGCGTCAGCACCTCGCCGCCCACGATGATCCGCCGGGGGCGCACGCCGCGCAGCGCATGGGCCAGCGATGGCTCGGTCAGGCGGTCGAGCATGCCCGGAAGCCCAACCAGCACGTCCGGCTGTAGCGCCGTCAGCCGCTCGGCGATCACCTCGGGCCGCTGGAATCCGTCCACCACCTGTTTCCGGTAATAGCCCAACCGGTTGAGCGCGCGGCCGACCACCTTGGAGTCTGCCGAGTCGGGCGGCTTGACCGCGCCGACCGCGGCCACCAGATCGCGGGAATGAATGCCCATGCTGCGGAAGGCCCGCAGTCGCAGAACGTACTGCACCTTGTCCTCCAGCCAGCTCCGTCGGATGGTGAAAGGCTCGCCGGAACAGCCGCTGGTGCGCACCGTCAGCAACCCGGCCGGATCGAGTCCCTGGGCCAGCCGGTCCTGCTCCGGCGCTTCCAGCAGCTCCCTCTTGCAGGTGACCGGGATGAGGCCGAGATCCGCGGTTCCGCGGATGTGCCGGGGATGCAGCCGATGCTGATCGAACAATCGGCGGTAGTAGGGGACGTGCTGATAGGCATGCGCCAGCAGACGGCGAAGCTGCCCGTCCTGGTGGACCTGCAGTTGGATCGCATCGCGGCGGCCGAGCCGGCCGACGGCCATGGCGGCTCCCAGGAGATCGGGATGCCCCATCATCGGGGAATCGCCTCCTCCGGGGCCGGCTCCAACCGTGCGGCGGAGGCTCCCAGCCCCAGCAGCGACCGCGCCTGCAGTGAAGTGGCCAGCGGCCGCCCGAAGGTTTCGCTCAGCCGGGCCACTCGCTCCACCAACCCCTCGTTGGTGGCCAGCTTGCCCCGCTCGAACCCGTCGTAAATGTTGTCCTCCAGTCCCACCCTGCAATGCCCCCCCATCGCGATGGCCAGCATGTTCATCGGGAGCTGGAACAACCCGATGCCCGCGGCCGACCAGATTGAAGAAGGGGGCAGATCCTCCAGCATCCCGGCGAGGTGACGGGCGGTGGCGGGTACCGAGTAGCGTGAACCCAGCAGCAGATTGAAGTAGAACGGTGGCTCGCCCAGCATTCCCTTGCTGATGAGCATGTTGCCGGCGTTGATCATGCCGTAGTCGAAGCACTCGAGCTCGGGCTTGATGCCGTTGGCGACCATCTTCTGCGCCAGCGCGATGACCATCTCGGGCGCGTTCTGGCTGGTCCCGGTGGGAAAATCAAGGGTGGTGAGGGTGAGGCTCGCCAGATCGGGCCGGGCCGCCCCGGTCAACTCCAGCACCTCGCTGCGCCGCTCCAGCTCGGGAAAATTCCGGCCGCTGCAGCTCACGCACATGACGGCGTCGGGGAAGTGCCCCCGGATGCCGAGGATCATCGTCTCGTAGATCTCACCCCGATAGGTCGGAGAGCCGTCGGCTTCGCGCGCGTGCAGGTGCACGATGGCCACCCCCCGCTCCAGCGCGGCGCACGCATGGTCTATGACCTCGGCCGGCGTGATCGGCACGTGCGGCGTCATCCCCTTGGTGGGGATCATCCCCGTTGGGCAGAAATTGACGATCAGCTCGGTGTACGGCGTCAGCGGATGCGGCAGGGCGCGCGCCCGGCTGGGCGTGTTCGAGTGCTGGCGGCGGGCAGGGCGATTGTCGGGCATAAGAATCACAGGCCTCTCGCTCAGACGGTCAATGGGATCGCCACCGCTTCGGGCAGCGGTTGGACGACGCGAAACTTGCCCCCGGCGCCGGTCGGCAGGCGGCTGACGAACTCGACTTCGGTGTCGAGGAACGGCGCCACCTCGCTCCGAAGCGCGCTGCGCACCTTGGCGGCCACAATGACCCGATCGGCTCCGGGCTCCACGATGGCGCGTACCTGCAGCCGGTTGGCATCGAGCTGGGTCACCTGGTAGCGCAGCATCCCGGCGATCCGCTCCAGCGCGCAGGTGATGGTGTAGGGAGAGACCCGGGCTCCGCCCGCCAGCACCAGCACATCGGCCTGGCGCCCCGTCACCACTCCGAGCAGAGGGAAGGCGCGACCGCAGCCGCAGCGCCGGCGGAGCAGAGTTCCCCTGTCGCCCAGCCGGTAGCGTACCAGTGGCATGGCCCGGTTGACCAGCAACGTGGCTACCAGCTCTCCCTCTACCCCATCCGCCGCCGGCTGCCCCGCCTCATCCAGCACCTCCAACCGCACCACGTCGCTGTTGACGTGCATTCCGCCGGCGGGGCACTGCCAGGCGATCTCCTTGGTTTCCGACGATCCGTAGATGTCGAAGACCTGCGACTGAAAGGCGTCGGCAAGCTCGTCGCGCACCGGGCGCCGCAGCAGCTCGCCGCTGGTGAAGATGCGGTGAATCGCGAGCCGATCGCCGCGGGCACGCAGCACGGCGGCCACTTCCAGCAGCGCGGAGGGAAGGCCGTAGACGGTATCGGGTGCCAGAGCGGCCATCTTGGTGGTCATGGCCTCCGCCGGCTGCAGCACGCTGATCCGCGCCACCCGCGATACGCCGGCCAGCGCGGCTCGTGATCCCATGACCGGAGTGGCATCCAGCAGCACCACCCGGTCGGCGGGACGCATACCGCAGGCGTAGCGCGCCCGCAGCTTCACCAGGTGTTTGAGCATCGCCCAGGCGCGCGGCTCGTAGTAAACCCGAAACGGCTCACCGGTCGAGCCCGATGATGCCGACGAGCGCCACTCCGGCCTTGGCCCGCCGCCCTGCAGCAGCCGGTTGCCCGCCTCTCGGAGTTCCTGCTTCCCAACGGGAGCCAGCGCGGCGAGCACCTGCGCAGGGTCGCGCTCGAGCAGCGGATCGCGGTCGCCGATACCCGCCGCGTGCAGCCGCCCCCCGTAGAATTCGGTCGCCGCCGCGGCTCGGAGCAGCCGGGTGAGCCGCTGCCGCCCGAGCGCCTCGAGCGACTCGGAGGGGAGCCGGCCGGCCCGGAACACGGAGGGGGCGTCCACCGCCATCCAGAATCCGATCACCGTCTCACCAGGTGCTCGCGGGCAGCTCGGCCGGAAGTCGCCTGGCCGGGGCCCGCCGCAAGGCGCCATTGTAAATGGACAGATATCGCGTGGTTACCCGCTCCCACGAGAGGTTCGCTTCGGCTTGGGCGCGGTTCCGCAGGGCCATCTTCAAGCGCAGCTGGGGATCATTGGCCAGCAGCTTGATGGCTGCCGCCAGCGCTCCCGGATTGCCGGGTGGAACCAGCAGGCCGTTCTGCCCGTGGTGCACCAGTTCGGGAATGCCCCCCGCCGCGCTCGCCACGATGGGGAGACCCGAAGCGAGGGCTTCCGCGAAGACGTTCCCGAACGCCTCTTCCCGCGACGCCAGGGTAAAGAGGTCCGCCGCGCGGTATCGCCGGGCGACCTCCGCCCGATCGAGAGATCCGGAGAACGTCACGTAGGATCCAAGCCCGAGGCTCGCCGCCAGCCCGCGTAGCGCCGCCTCGTCGGGCCCGCTGCCGACGATCTCCAGCTCGAAGCGCCCCCGCTCCAGCGAAGCCAACGCGACGATGAGGTCTCCCAACCCCTTGCGTTGGACCAGCCGCGCTACCGCGAGACAGCGTATCCGCTCCTGCCGCGGAAGGCGGGAACGGGCCCGAGGCCGGAAGTGGGCCAGATCCACTCCGTTCGGAATGACGACATAGCGCAGCGTCGGAAGGGTGCTGAGCGCGAGCGCGCCCAGGCTCTCGCACACCGCCACCACCCGGTCGGCTCGCCGCCATATCCAGCGGGTGAGCGGCCGCAGCATCCGGTGAGCTCGCTGCACCTGCGGGTGATGGGTATCGTAGCCGGGGACGTCCGAGCCGCGCAGGGAGACGATGACCGGGGTGTCGCGGAGGTCGAGCAATGGCAGCAACGCGCCGGTCGGCAGCGAAAAGAAGAAGTGCGCTACGTCATACTTTTCGGTGCGCAGCAGCCGCCGAACCACCGGCAGGGCCGCCGTGAGATAGGAGAACGCATCCCCCATTCCCGCCTGATGGATCGCGGTGCGCCGACTGGCTACTCGGTGCACCGTCAGCACCCCTTCTTCCCTCCCTCTTCCATCCCAGACCAGCGTGGACTCGACACCAGCGGGCTCGCCGGTGGTGACCACATCCACCCTGTGACCCCGTGATGCCAGCCCACGGGCGAGCGCTTCGGTGGCCACCGCGGCGCCTCCACCGAGCGGTGGGTACTCATAGTTGAGCAGGAGCACGCGCATGGACGCCTGAGGCTCCTTCGAGGAAAGGCGTGTGTTGGTGAGAGTATTCGGCAGCGCGGGGGCGCAAGACACACGCCAGTGCCGGTATTTCAGCCACTCGCCCGAGAATATACCCTGCGCGCCTGTTAAGCTGCGGCCCAGTCGGAGGTTGACCCACTGGACGGAGGCGGGTGCACCAATTTGCAGGAGGTGGGTCGGGGAACTTTTACTGTGGCGGGGCGACTACATCGGCCCGAATCGCGGCGTAGACGAACTGGTCGAGGATGTGTCCATCCTTGACCACCGCATGGCGGAGGCGCCCCTCGAAGGTGTATCCCGCCTTTTCCAGCACCCGCCGGGAGCCGGGGTTCCACTCGAATACCAGGGCGAAGATCCGCTGAAGCTCGAGCGACGCGAAGACGTAATCGGTAAAGCGGCGAACCACCTGTGTCATCAGCCCGCGCCCCCAGTGCGCCTCGCCGAGCCAGTAGCCCAGCTCCGCCGAGTAACGGGCCACAT
Source organism: Gemmatimonadales bacterium (assembly GCA_013813875.1). Classification (GTDB taxonomy): domain Bacteria; phylum Gemmatimonadota; class Gemmatimonadetes; order Gemmatimonadales; family GWC2-71-9; genus CAVVWJ01. The sequence continues at coordinate 17,206 of JACCQZ010000322.1, forward strand.
CCTCCTGCAGCATGAGCCCGATACCTCCGGCCGCTTCCCCTTCCACCTCGATCGCGAACTGGGTCTGCGGCTCCGCGCCGACGATTCGCTCCAGCCATGCATCGGCGTGCGCCACGGTGTAGGGATGGGGGAAGTGATCCCGTACGTTGAGCCAGACCCTGCGGCTGTCCGCGTGGCGTGCGAGAGAGCTCTGGTCGCCGGCTCGCCAACTCCGGATTCGGGCGCCGGGCACCTCGAGCTCCATTTTATGTCAGCTCGTCGGGTTTGGCCGGCCGGAAGACCAGGTCGAAGGCGAGAAAGAGCGTCTTGGAGAAGGGAAAAAAAAGAAAGGGTGCGACCACCATGAGGGCGATCCCGCCGTACTGGAGGATGGCCCAGGGAGGGGTGGGCCAGGGCGGACGCATCCGGAGCCAGGACGAGCGAATCGGCCCGCCACCGCAGTTGGGACAGCGGAGCCGCAGCGCCCGCCAGAAAAGCCGACCCACATGCCGGGCCTTCGGAGCCATGCGGGAAAGGTAACCAGCCGCCTTGCCGGGCGACCGCGGCTATAGCTGAAAGAGGTAGCTCATCTTGAGAAAGAACCCGTCATCGGAGCGCCTGAGTCCGAGGGTAAAAGGATCCCTCGGGTCTACCGGATCGCGCAGGGTGCTGCCGTATCCGGCGAATACGACGGTCCCCGGGTTCGGCTGGTAGGAGAACAGCACATCGCCGCGGAAAGAGTTCCGCTGAAAGGGTGTGGTACGCACGAAGTCGCCCGCTTCCGGGTCGAAGACGAGAATGGGCGCGTTGGTGCGGGTGTCGTCGCGGAGGGCGTCCTGCTCCTCGCTGGTGTACTCCCCCACCACCCGCAGAAAGATCGGCCGGGAGAGCTGGTACTCGACTTTGAGCCGGGGGATCTGCTGCAGGCTTACCGGGGTTCCGTCGGTCCGGCGATTGACCTGCTGCAGCTGATACGTCCCCTCCAGCCGCAGCTTGTCAGTGGGCCGCCAGTCCATCCCGAAGTTGGCGATGACGATCCTTCCCGAGGCCCACTCGAAAAAGTTCTCGTCGTTGCCCCAGAGGACGAACGCATTCCCCGAGAACTGCTTGAACTCCGGCGTCTCCAGTGAGAGGACGTAGTCGCGGTTGGGAATCCGGGACACGCCGACGAACGCCGCCGTGTCGAGCCCGCCGGCGGCGCCGGGCAGCTCCAGGCGGTAGTCGCCATAGATCTCGAACGGGTAGCCGAACGATTCCACCAGCAGCGACCCGGTGAGCTGCCACCCGCCCCGGAGGGTGGTGTTGACGTTGAAGTGGAGCTTCTCGTCCTGCACCCCATCCCCGTCCACGAACTCGCGGTAACGCCACTGCCCGTTGAGGTTGACGTCGGTGGTGAAGCTCTCGACCAGACCGCCCGCGCGTCCGTACAGCGTCACCCGGGGGTTCACGGTCGCCTGCACCACGCCGGCACGGGGCAGGAAGCCGCTCAGCGCGCGGAACTCCTCGTCGCGGGCGTTGATCGTGGCGCGTATGCCGAAGGTGCGGCCGTTGCGGATGACTCGGGCAAACCAGAGGGGAGCGGTGGTGGTGACGCCGCCGGTGCGGGTGCGGCTGCCGGCGAGCTGAAACTGCGCGGTGTACACCCCACCGAAGACCAATCGCGCATCCGCCCCCGCCACCCGGTTGTAGTCCCCACCCTCGATCCGGTCGGTGTACACCAGGCCGAGCCGGGAGTTGGCGCCCACGTCCCGCTGCAGCCGCAGGACGTTGTAGAACGGATGATCGTCGCCGCTGCGCGAGACTTGGCGGTCGTCTACCGCGGAGAGAAGGGCAATGTCGGTGCCCAGACCTTTCCCCGTCACCTTGGCCGCCGCCACCGGCTGGACCACGCGCCGGCTGTACACCAGCTGGTTGGGGGTGGTGAACTGCTCGATGCCGTCGAGAAAGAAGGGACGCTTCTCCTGAAAGAATCGTTCCTCGCGCGGGTCGAAGAGAAACTGTCCCGCGTCGGACTCGACCTGGGAGAAATCGGGGTTGGCGGTGCCGGTAAGGCTCAGGTTGTTGGTGATTCCCCAGCGCACGGTGCCGCCCAGCTCCGGCCGGCCGCCGCGATAGTCCCAGCTTGCGCCGGTGCGCGAGCCGGTGGTCTTGGAGGTGATGGACGGATTGAAGTCCAACACTAGCCCGCGCCGCAGCTCGGTGAGCCCCACCAGCCGTCCCGACTGCGCCAGGAACGATGCGCTCGCGCGCCGGGCCGGAACCCAGGAGTCCTCATGGCCCGAGTGCTGTACCTGGCGGGTGATGTTGATGCCCCAGCTCTGCTCCGGCGCCGACTGGTAGCGCAGGCTCTTGAAAGGAACCCGGACCTCGACCTCGTAGCCGTACGGGGTGAGCCGGCCCTTGGACTGGTAGACGTAGTCCGGGCTCAGGTCCGCCGTCTCCCGCCGCACGACCGCGTTGTTGAAGCCGTTGCCGCGGGTGGCGCCGGTCTCGACCAGCGCCCCATCCGACTGCACCCCGAAGGGGTTGACCGCGAGGACCGTCGCCTGGCGGCCGTCGTTGAAGGTGCTGAGCAGGATCTGCACGTGGTCGTCGGAGCCGATCCGGTCGCGGTCGGCGAGAGTCGCGTGCACCGCGCCGTGAGCCTCGTACGCCCGGATGCCGAAGTGAATGGCGCCCGGCGAATACCACACCAGGATCTCGGTGGAGTCCGCCGCGGCGATGCCGTCACCGGGCGAGTACTGGGAAAAGCCGGTTAACATCGCCGCCTGCGCCCAGGCCGGCTCGTCGAGCGCGCCATCTATCTGCGCCTCCATCTCGAGCCGGGGAAGGCGGACGTCGAGGTTGCCCGCGCGGCCGTTGTACACGGCCGGATCGGTCCCACCTAGGTGCAGAGCCAGCACAAGGGGCAGCAGCATGGGTCCATGGCGGTAGGGGGTACATCTGGTCTACGGGCCGCAACCCGCGCGGGTTTCGGGCTGACCCGCGCGCGCGGAGGGGCTGCCCGCGTCAGCGGGGCAGCGCCTCGGGAAGATCGGCGACCACGTACGCCATCACCGCCATGACCGCCACGCAGCGGGCCACTTCGGCGGGGTCGAGCTTGTCCAAGGTGTCGCCGTCGGAGTGGTGGTACCAGAAGTATCGGGTGCCGTCCACGTCCAGGCCCACCCCCGGCACCCCGCGCTCCACCAGGGGACCAATGTCGGCCTCGGGGCTCTCCTCCACCCGCTGCACGCCCGCAGCGTTGATCGGCTGGAGCAGCGCCGCCACCTGGCGAACGATCGCGGTGGCCGAGTCCGAGCCCACGAAGAGGTAGCCCCGCGGCAGGAAGGCGCCGCCATCCGATTCCATGGCCAGCACGTGCCGGTCCAGCTCGGCTGCGTGCGCATCGCGATACGCGTTGCCGCCATCGAGGCCATTCTCCTCGTTGGTCCACAGCACCACCCGCACCGTGCGCCGGGGGCGGAGCCCGAGCCGGTGCATCAGCCGGACGGCCTCCCAAGCCGCCACCGAGCCTCCGGCATCGTCCATCGCACCCTGACCCACATCCCATGAGTCAATGTGGCCTCCCAGCACTACGACCTCATCCGGCTTCTCCCGCCCGACCAGCTCGGCCACCACGTTCCGGGAGCGCGCATCGGGCAGCTGGCGGGCGCCCATACGCATGGTGACGACGACCGGATCCCCCCGGTCCTGCATCCGATGCAGCATCATTGCATCCTCGACGCTGAGGGCCGCTGCCGGAATGCGGGCGACGGTCGAGTCGTAGATTGTGCGTCCGGTGTGCGGGCTCTGGATGGAGAACGATGCCACCGACCGGATCAGGCAGGCCACCGCGCCGGCACGGGCCGCCGCGGAAGGGCCGTCACTCCGGTAGCGCCGGGTCTCGCCGTAATCGGTGAACGGCGCGTCGAACAGCACGATCCTGCCCCGCGCTTCCTTTTTCCGCTGCTCCAGCTCCTCGAAGCTCGCCACCACCAGCACCGGAGCGGTGATCCCGCCCCTCGGGGTGCCCACGCTTCCGCCCAATCCCAGCAGGTGCAGGCGGTATCGCCGGGGCTTGACCAGCTCCGCCGATTCGGCCCCTCGCTCCCAGTGGGTCACTTGCACCGGCTCGCCGCGCACGTTCTGCAGGCCGTCGGCCTTCATCTCCCTGAGTATCCAGTCTATCGCCGCCTCCAGGCTGGCCGAGCCGCTGAGCCGGTGGCCGAACCTATCCACCAGCGTGGCGACGCGGTGGTAGGCGGCGCTGTCCCCGGTAGCGGCGCGGATCAGGCTGTCCGCGGCCGCCCGATAGGTCGTGGCGATGTCAGGCCGTTGTGCCGAGGCCTGAGGCGGGATTATTGAGATGAGAAGCGTGCCCGCCGCCGCGGTGCGGAGGAATCCAAGGAGACTCATGTTGGCGTCGTCGAAAGTAGTGTGGCCGAGGCTATACTTCAGGCCGGCGCGGATGCGCCATACGGAATGACCTTGGAGGACTCATGGTGCTACGTTCGCTCGGTTCCCTCGTCGTTGCCTTGCTGCTCGGCGGCTCGGCCGCATGGGGACAGACTTCTTCGCAAGCCGCAGTTGAGCCGGTGGCCGACGGACGGCCGCTCAGTGCATGGATAGCCGACCTCAAGGCTCCCTCGCCTCAATCGCGCAACGCGGCCGCCTATCAGATTGCCGGAATGGGGCCGGCCGGAGTGGCGGCGGTCCCGGCGCTCACCGAGGCACTCGACGATGAGATCGCCGCTGTCCGCTTCCCGGTGACCGTTGCCTTGGGGGAGATCGGGCCGGGAGCCGAAGCCGCCGTGCCCCGGCTCCTGCAGATGATGGACGAAGACATCAACGACGAGATCGCGGCGGGCGCCCGCCGAGCCGTCAGGCGGATCAAGCCTCAAGCGCTGCCGGAGCGGTAGGCCTCCCGGGCAGCACGCCGGTGCCCACCAGCGAGTGCAGCAGCGAGCGCACCGCTGCCACGCCATCGAGGCGAAAGCGAGCCCGCGTGGCTCCCGGCCCGACTCGGACGGTGATCGCTTCGGGTGGCAGCGCGGCGAACAGATCTTCATCGGTGCGGTCGTCCCCGATGGCCAGAATAGTGGTGTTCGCCAGCCGTTCCGCCGAGAGCGGCGGCACCACCGTTCCCTTGTGGATGCCGTGCGGGCGGATCTCGATCACCTTGTGGCCCTGCAGGATCTCGACCGGCTGGTTGCTCAGCAGTTGGTTGAGGTGCAGCTGCAGCTCGTTGGCGCGGCGGGCCCCCGTCTCGCGGTCCGCCAGGCGGTAGTGCCAGGCCAGCGCCACCGCTTTGATTTCGATGAGCGAGCCAGGCGTCCGCGCGGTGATGTCGCGCAGTATCGCCAGCACCGGCTCCCGCCACGCCCCGC
>JACCQZ010000278.1 GCA_013813875.1 Gemmatimonadales bacterium
GGGTAGACTTGTTGCTCTGCCGGTCGAGGTCCCGCACGCTCACCTTGAGGCCCCACTCGATGTCCCCCGGCACCAGCACCGGCTCGGCCCGCGCGAGGTGAACGATCTGGGGATACGAGACCCAGGCCGGCGCCGGAATCAACACCCGGTCCTTGGGGCCGAAGAGAGTAAAGCAGGCGTTGAAGATGGCCTGCTTGGAGCCGGAGCTCACCACCAGCCGCTCGGGATCCACCGCGCGGCCGCCGGACATCCGGCTCAGTTGCTGCGCGATCCCGCGGCGCAGCTCGGCAATGCCGACATTCGGCGGATAGCGCGTCATCCCCTTCTGAATGGCCTGACCGCCGGCCTGTGCCGCCGCGGCCGGCGTGTCGAAATCGGGCTCGCCGACGCCCAGGTCCAGTACGTCTTCGCCCGCGGCCTTCCGCCGCTTTGCCTCATTGCTGATGGCGACGGTCTCGGACGCCCTGAGATGCTGGACATTGAGCGACAGAGGGTCGGGCATGCCTCGATCCGTGCTGAAGGTAAGAAGTGGATTCGGGAAAGGTTCGTCGCCGGCTCGGGGTTGTCAACCGGTGTGACGGGCTTGGTTCTCCGGCGCGGCGCTCTTAGCTTGGCGGGGCCGTTACCCCATTCTCCGAGGCTTCTCTTGTCCGCTCTGGAATACCTGCACCTCTCGGCTCCCGTGGCCGCCGCGCTCGAGCGACTCGGATGGAGCGATGCCGACCCCATGGTTCGGGAGGCGGCGCCGACGGTGGCCCGCGGGCACAACCTCGTCGTGGTCACTCCGCCCTCTCCCGCCTACGCTGCCCCCGCGCTGGCCGGATTGATCAGCCGCCTGAGCGAGGGCGGACGCGCGATGCTGCTCTGCCCCGCGGGACAGCTCGACGTCTGGGCGACAGAGGTCCACCTGCTGGGCCGCGGGTCCGCGGTACGGGTACAGGTGGCGCACGGTACCGCCCGCGCCATGCGGCGGCTGCGCGGCGAGGCGATAGATCTGCTGGTGGCCACGCCCGAGACCGCGCTCGCGCTGCAACGGCGGTCGGCGCTCGGCCTCGACCGGCTGAACACAGTGCTGCTCGCGTGGCCGGAGAACTATGAAGAGGGAGAGAGCATCGCTCCGCTGATGCAGGACCTGCCCAAAGAAGCCCAGCGGATCATCCATACCGCCGCCCCCGAGAGCGTGGCGGAGCTGGTGGAGCGCTATGCCCGGCGAGCGCTGACCCTGGGCGCTCCCCCGCCGGGGACGGTAGCGGAGCCGGTGGGACCGGTCCGGACGGTGAGCGTACCCTGGGACCGCCGGGCGGCGGCACTGGCCGATCTCGTCGAGCTGCTCGACCCGCCGTCTCTCGTGGTGTGGAGTCTGGATCGGGGGCAGCACGAGGCAATCGAACAGGCCCTTTCGCTCCAGGAGCCCGAGATCCGGCTCGTCACCGGTGACGCGCCCAAGGCCCAGACCATCGTCGCGTTCGACCTGCCGACGCCCGAGCGCCTGCGCCAGCTGCTGAGCGCCGGCGAAGTGGTGCTGCTGCTGCCGCCGGGCACCGAGACCTTTGCCGCCCGCATCGCCGCTCCCCGGCGGCCGCTGCGGCTCCCGTCAGCGGTAGACACCGTCACCACCGCCGCGGCGGCCCAGCGCGCGGCGGTGGTCCGCGGCGTCGAGGGCGGCCGGCCGGAGCGCGCCCTGCTTACCCTGGCTCCGCTGTTCGAGCGTTACGACCCGTCGCTGGTGGCCGCGGCGCTGTTCGAGCTCTGGATCACCGCCGGCGTTGCCGTCCCCAGCGCCTTGCCGGATATCCCCGCCACCTCGAAGATCTACGTCGGCGTGGGCAAGAAGGATGGAGCCACGGCCAACGATCTGGTCGCGGTGCTCACCAAGGAGGTCCGGCTGGATCGAACCAAGATCGGCCGGGTGGAGCTGCGGGAGGCGTACTCGCTGGTGGAGGTGCCGGCACAGGAAGCGGAAAGGGTGGCGAGCGCCCTCAATGGTGTCACCATCCGGCGCAAGCGGATCTCGGCGCGGGTGGATCGTGGGGCCGCGCGCCCCGAGCGGACCGATCGGAAACCGGGCACTCGGAATCAGAGGTAGGCCGGCGGCGAGCGGCTGTTCTAGGATCGCTTTCGGTTCACGACTTCCTTCAGCGTCTTGCCGGCGCGGAACGCCGGAGTGCTCGATGCCTTGATGTTGATCACCTTTCCGGTTCGCGGGTTGGTTCCCTCCCGGGCGGCCCGCTTGCGGGTCTCGAAGTTGCCGAACCCGGTGATCGCCACCTTTCCGCCCTTCCGCAGCTCCGATGCGATCAGTCCGGTGGGCGCGAAGAACAGCTCGGTGATCTCCCGGGCGCGCGCCTTGGTGATCCCCATCCGCTTGGCGACGGCGGCGACCAGGTCCTGTTTGTTCACGGAGGCTCCTTGGAGAGAGGCGAAGGGGCCCGAATATCGCCGCGCGGGTGAGAGGGCCGCAAGTTCACCTGTCATCTAGCGGAGCGAAGGCATGACGCTGATTAGATTCTCGTCCGCAGTGCAACGCTCAACCGCTCAACGGAGACTCGGCGATGAATTACGGGATGCGCCCCGGGTGGATCGAAGTGGTCAGCGGAGTGATGTTCAGCGGGAAGAGCGAGGAGCTGATCCGCCGGGTCCGCCGGGCGATCATCGCGCGGCACCGGGCGCAGGTCTTCAAGTCTCACCTCGACAGCCGCTACACCGGACTCTACAGCGTCTCCAGCCACGATGGAACCGAGATCGAGGCCTCGCCGGTGGATTCCGCCGCCGAGATCTTCCGCCTGGTGCATCCCGAGGCGGAGCTCGTCGCCATTGATGAGGCCCAGTTTCTCGATCCCGACATCGTCCCCGTCTGCACCACCCTGGCCGGCCGCGGCGTGCGGGTCGTCCTGGCGGGCACCGACACCGACTTCCGCGGCGAGCCGTTCGGCTCGATGGGCGCGCTCATGGCTGTGGCCGAGATGGTCACCAAGCTGCAGGCCATCTGCGTCGCCTGCGGCGATCCCGCCTGCCGCAACCAGCGTCTCCTCAACGGCAAACCCGCCCGCTACGACTCGCCGACCATCATGGTCGGCGGCCGCGAGAGCTACGAGGCGAGGTGCCGCCACTGCCACAAGGTGCCTCGGAGGGATGAGGATCAGGGGAGGTTGTTGTGAGGGGTGAAGGTCGAAGGTCTCAGGTCGAAGGTCTGAGGGTGAAAGGTCGGTGCATACGGGCGGCGATTTGGTAGATGCTTCGATTTGGAGTACCGTGGTTCTGGGCAGGCATGGGTAAGTTGGGTTTCGTAAACCCGCTCGGAGCCACCGTGGGGGACCATAAAGAGCTGGAGGTTTGGCGCACCGCACACGCGCTGGCGTTGAGTGTCTACCGGCTCACTGGGGCTTTCCCCGGGCATGAGCTTTATGGTCTCACATCTCAAATGCGCCGCGCGGCTGCTTCCATTCCTGCCAACCTCGCCGAAGGGTGCGGCAGGCGAGGGGACGCCGAGCTTTGCAGATTTATCCGTATCAGCCTCGGATCGGCGAGCGAACTGGAGTATCACCTGTTGCTCGCACGAGATCTCGGAATGGTGGGCGACGCAATTTTCGGTGAGCTGAATATCCAGGTGTGCAGGGTCCAAGGAATGTTGGTCACGCTTATGCGCGCCCTACAGCCTCGGCGAGAACCGCGAACCGCTCCCTGAGGTCCGCCTTCGACCTTTGACCTTCGACCCTCAGACCTTCGACCTCATTGCTCTCCCCCGCCCTCACCGGCAACATCGCCTCCGGCAAATCCACCGTCGCCCGGCATTTCGAGCGGTGGGGGGCGGTGGTGATTGATATGGATCGGCTGGTGCGGGAGGCGCAGGTGCCGGGGAGTGCGGTGCTCCGGGCGATCGGGAAGCGGTTTGGAGAGGGAGTGCTCGGACGAGACGGCGCGCTCGACCGGGGGTCCCTCCGGGCAATCGTAATGGCGGACCCCGCCGCCCTAAGCGACCTCAATCGCATCGTCCACCCCGCCGTGTATCAGCGGCGTAACCTCCTGCTGGAGGAGGCGCGGGCGCGAGGGGAGCGGATCGTGGTAACCGACATCCCGCTCCTGTTCGAGGCGGCCGACCCCTCGGCATTCGACGTGGTGGTGCTGGTGGAGGCCCCGGAGGCGGTTCGGCGGGCCCGCCTGATGCAGGATCGAGGTCTCGGGGCCGTAGAGGCCGACCGCATGATCGCGGCCCAGCTGCCCTCCGAGCACAAGCGCGCGCGGAGCGACTACATAATCGAAAACAGCGGCGATCTCGCCGCATTGGAACGTGCGGCCGCGGAGGTGTGGCGCGCGCTGCTCGCCCGAGCTTGACCTCGTCGGGCGGCCCGCCTATCCTCCCACCCGCAACCCCACACCCGGAGCCGGCTCTGTCCAACGTCCCTGACGATCTGGTCTACACCACCGAGCACGAGTACGTCGCCCGGACCAGCGATCCCGATGTCGTACGAGTCGGCATCACCGACTACGCTCAGGGCGAGCTGGGAGATGTGGTCTTCGTCAACCTGCCGAAGTCCGGAGAGCAACTCGCGTCGCACCAGTCGTTCGGCACCATCGAGGCGGTCAAGGCGGTCTCCGAGCTGTACAGTCCGCTGGCCGGAGAAGTCGTGGAAGTCAACGCCGCGCTGGACGGCGATCCGGCGGTGGTCAATCGCGATCCCTACGGGGACGGCTGGATGGTGAAGCTCCGGGTGGCCAATCCCAAGGATCTCGCCGGACTGCTCCCGCCGGGCGCCTACCGGTCGCACATCGGGGAGTGACGAGAGTCGCGGGAGCCGGTCGTGAATTGCAATCCGCAGCTTGAGGTGACAGGTTGGTCGAGCGATGCCCCGGGGTCGTGTACTCGGGGCGTTTTTGTGCGCGGGAACCTATCTCACCTACGGAGTGATGCTTCATCCCGGGCGCAGCGTTGTCATCCCGAGCAGAATGTTGTCATCCCGAGCAGAATGTTGTCATCCCGAGCGGAGCGAGGGATCTCGTCCGGCGTTCCCGGAAACCGTTCGAGAAGATCCCTCGCTTTGCACGGGATGACATCACTGCGCTCGAGACTACACCACTGCGCTCGCGATGACGGGGCCATGTCCGTTGTTCAACAGTTGAGGCCAGCAACCCCATGACCACCGTGACCCCCACCCATCCCGCGACGCCCGCGCGCGACGTGCTCGATCCCGGCCACTTTGCCTACCGGCACATCGGGCCCCGCCGCAGCGACGTGGCCGACATGCTCGAGGTGGTCGGCTACCAGTCGCTCGAAGCGTTTATTGATGCGGTCGTGCCCGAGGACATCCGCCTGCGGCGCCCGCTGGCTCTTCCCCCAGGCCGCAGCGAGCGCGAAGTGCTGCAGGCGCTGCGCGGGCTGGCCGGGATGAACACCGTGTTCCGATCCTACATCGGGATGGGCTACGCCGGCTGCTTTACTCCGCAGGTGGTGCAGCGAAACGTGCTGGAGAATCCCGGCTGGTACACCGCCTACACCCCCTACCAGGCGGAAATTTCCCAAGGGCGGCTGGAGGCGTTGCTCAATTTCCAGACCATGATCTCCGACCTGACCGGCCTCGAAGTGGCCAATGCGTCGCTGCTCGACGAGTCCACCGCCGCCGCTGAAGCGATGAGCCTCACCCTGGCCGTCAGCTCGGTGAAGACCGACCCGGTGTACCTGGTGGACGAGTACTGCCATCCCCAGACGATCGCCGTGGTGCGCACCCGGGCCGAGGCGCGCGGCATCAGGATCGTGGTGGGCGAGCCGGAGACGTTCACCTTCGAGCCGGGCGTGATCGGCGCCCTGGTGCAGTATCCCGCCACCGACGGCGCTGTGCGCGATTTCCGCTCGCTGACCGAGCGCGCCCATGCCGCGGGCGCGCTGGTGACGGCGGCTACCGACCTGCTCAGCTTGACAATGCTGGCCCCGCCGGGCGAGTGGGGCGCTGATATCGCGGTCGGCAACAGCCAGCGCTTCGGCGTGCCGATGGGTTATGGCGGGCCGCATGCGGCGTTCTTTGCCACTCGGGACGCCTACAAGCGGCATTTGCCGGGGCGCATCATCGGCGTGTCCCAGGACCGCGACGGGCGCCCCGCCCTGCGCATGGCGCTGCAGACCCGGGAGCAGCACATCCGGCGCGACAAGGCCACCAGCAACGTCTGCACTTCGCAGGTGCTGCTGGCGGTGATGGCGAGCATGTACGCGGTGTATCACGGCCCCGCCGGACTGCGCCGCATCGCCGAGCGGGTACACACCCGGGCGGTGACGCTGGCCAACGCGCTTCGGCGGCTCCGCTACCGCATCGTGCACGACACCTATTTCGATACCGTCTGCGTGGAAGTGCCGGAATGGGCCCTTCCCCGGCTGCTCGACGCGGCACGGGCGCGCCGAATCAACCTGCGCCCCCTCCCGCCCACCCGGCTCTGCATCGCGCTAGACGAAACCGTGACTCTGGGCGATCTGGCCGACCTGATCGCGGTCTTCTCGCTCAACGAAGCGCTGCCGTTCATGCTGGAGGACATCGGGAACAAGCCCGAGCGCGCCATCCCGGCCGCGCTGGAACGCCGCTCCGGCTATCTGGAGCACCCGGTCTTCCACCGGCACCATTCGGAAACCGAGATGCTGCGTTACATCAAGCGTCTGGAGGCACGCGACCTCTCGCTCACCTCCGCCATGATTCCGCTCGGCTCCTGCACCATGAAGCTCAACGCCACCACCGAGATGATGCCGGTGAGCTGGCGGGAGTTCAACCGGCTGCACCCCTTTGCCCCGCGAGATCAGGCGGCGGGGTACGACCTGCTGTTCCGCCAGCTGGAGCATCAGCTCGCCGAGATTACCGGCTTCGCCGCCGTCTCGCTGCAGCCCAACGCGGGCTCGCAGGGAGAATACGCCGGCCTGCTGGTGATACGGGCCTACCATCGCTCGCGGAATGAAAGCCATCGCACTACCTGTCTCATCCCCCAGTCGGCCCACGGCACCAACCCGGCGAGCGCGGTGATGGCCGGGATGAAGGTGGTGCCGGTCAAGAGCGATGCCCGGGGCAACATTGATCTGGCAGACCTGGAGGCCAAAGCAGCGGCGCACCGCAGCACGCTGGCCGCGCTCATGGTGACGTACCCCTCCACCCACGGCGTGTTCGAGTCCTCCATCCGGGGCATCTGCCGGATCGTGCACGCCCACGGCGGCCAGGTGTACATGGATGGCGCCAACATGAACGCGCAGGTGGGCCTCTGCCGTCCCGGCGACATCGGCGCGGACGTCTGTCACCTCAACCTGCACAAGACCTTCTGCATACCCCACGGCGGCGGCGGCCCGGGGATGGGTCCCATCGGCGTGGCCAAGCACCTCGCGCCGTTCCTGCCCGACCACCCGATCGTGGACCTGGACCATCGCGAGGCCTGCGGCACCATCTCGGCCGCTCCCTGGGGCAGCGCGGTGATCCTGCCGATCTCCTGGGCCTACATCGCACTGATGGGATATGATGGCCTGGCCGAGGCCACCCGGGTGGCCATCCTGAGCGCCAATTACGTCGCCAGGCGGCTGAGCGGGCACTACGACGTGCTCTACAGCGGGCCCGGCGGGCTGGTGGCGCACGAGTGCATCATTGATACCCGGCCATTCAGGGCCAGCGCCGGAGTGGACGTGGAAGACATCGCCAAGCGGATCATAGACTACGGCTTCCACCCGCCGACGGTCTCGTTCCCGGTGGCCGGTACTCTCATGATCGAACCGACCGAGAGTGAATCCCGGGAAGAGCTCGACCGTTTCTGCGACGCGATGATTTCCATCCGCGCGGAGATCCGCGAAATCGAGGAGGGCCGGGCCGACCGGGAGAACAACCCTCTCACCAACGCCCCTCACACCCTGGAGCGAGTCATCAGCGACTCTTGGGACCGGCCCTACACCCGCGAGCTCGCCGCCTACCCTTCGCGCTCCACCCGGGAACACAAGGTGTGGCCGACGGTGGGAAGGATAGACAGCGCGTATGGGGATAGAAATCTGATCTGTGTGTGTCCGGGGATGGAAGAATACTGAGGGGAAAGTGACAAGTGATAGTGACACTTGCTGAGCGGGGGCGAAGTATGAGCTCCCACTCCCGCATTTTCCACTTGTGCTACTTGCCACTTGTCACTTGAAACTTGTCACTTGCCCCTAAACATCTGGCTCGACCCCTCCCCCCGCCCCGGCTACGCCAACATGGCCATTGACCAGGCGCTGCTGGACCTGGCCCGGGACCGAGGGGAGCGGTGGTTGCGGGTGTACCAGTGGGAGCCGCATTGTCTCTCGTTTGGGCGGCATGAACCGGCGAGTCGGCGCTATGACCAGGAGCGGATCGCGGCGCTGGGGCTCGACGTGGTCCGGCGACCCACCGGCGGCCGGGCGGTCTGGCATGGGGGCGAGGTCACCTATGCGTTGGCGGGTCCGCACCGGGAGTTGGGTGGGCTTCGGGAGGCGTACCTCGGGATTCACCGGCTGCTGCTCGATGGGTTGCGAGCTCTCGGAGTGGAGGGAGAGCTGGCGCCGGTGAGTCGCGCAACCGGGGTGGATGCCGGCGCCTGCTTTGCCTCGACGGCCGGCGGCGAGATCATGGTGGGGGGGCGAAAGGTGGTCGGCAGCGCGCAGCTGCGGCAGGGAAGCGCGCTCCTGCAGCACGGCTCCATTCTGCTGGTGGACGACCAGTCCATGGTACGCCAAGTGACCCGCGGCACCGCTCCCACCGATCTCGCCGCGCCACTCGCCCGCGTGCTCGGCCGCGCACCGCAGCCGGCCGCGGTGGCCCAAGCGCTCGCCTCGGCGGCCGAACGGTGGTCCGGCGGGTGCCGGCTGGCGTGCCCGGACCGGGTGCTCGAGGTCGCCGCCTCCCACTTTCCGCGCTTTCGCGCCGAGGAGTGGACCTGGCAATCCTGACCCTCCCGCTCCTCCCCACCGCCGCTCCCTGCTAGATTTACCGGCCCCCACATTTGCTTCGCCTTACCCGGAGTCGCGTCTGACGCCCTGCTCGCCGCGGATTCTTTCCTGCCTGCTGCTCGGATCCAGTCTCGCTCCCGGGCTCGCCCCATCCTCACTCGCCGGCACGGCCGCGGCTCAGTCACGAGGAGCCCGCAGCAGCATCGTGATCGTGACCGGAGGAGAGGCGCCGATCCCGATTCCAACGCTGATGGAAGGCGCGCAGGCGACGCTGGCGAACTTCGAGGTGGCCGACCAGCTCTTCCTCCGGCTGGCCGCCTTGGGACCGGAGCTCATCACCTCGGGCGACCGCGGCTTCCTCCCGCTGCTCGCGCGCGAGTGGACCCGGCGCGACTCGGTCACCCTCTCCTTCGATCTCGATCCCCGAGCGCGCTGGCACGACGGCGTTCCGGTCACCGCGCGCGACGTTCTCTTCACCATGGCGCGGGCGCGCGATCAGGCGATATCCCCCAGACTGGCAGGCCTGCTGCGGCACATTCGCTCGGTGAGCGCCGAGAGCGACCGGCGGATCGTCTTCCAGTTTTCGCATCCGTATGCCGAGCAACTGTACGACGCCACTTTTCACGTGGCGCCGCTTCCGGCGCACCTTCTGGCGGCGCTCCCTCCCCAGGAGCTCCGGCGGTCCGCGTTTATGAGCAATCCGGTCGGGAACGGGCCCTATCGCTGGGTGCGGAGCGTTCCCGGACAATTCCTGGAACTGGCTGCCAACGAGAGCTTCTTTCGCGGCCGGCCTGACATAGACCGGGTGCTCTTCAGGGTCGCGGCCGACCCCGACGCCCGGATCAATCTCCTCCTCAGCGGCGAAGCCGACGTGATGGACAACATCCCGCCGCCTCCGGCTAATCTCGAGCGCGTGGCCGCCCACCCCGACCTGCGCCTGGTGCGGGTGCCCTCTCCCGCCATCGGCTATCTCCTCTTCAATCAGCGCGACCCCAGGGATCTTTCGCGCCCGCACCCGATCCTCTCCGACATCAACGTGCGGCAGGCGATCACTCTGGCGCTCGACCGGAAGAAGCTGGTGCGGGCAGTCTTCGGCACCCACGGCGAGGTGCCGTTCGGGCCGGTGAGCGCGCTTCTCTGGGTCCGCCATGGGGCGCCGCCGCCGTTGGCGCAGAATCAGGCGATGGCGCGCGACCTTCTCTCCGACCATGGGTGGGCCGACCGGGATGGCGACGGCACCCTGGAACGGGCCGGCCGGCCGCTTCGGCTCCAGCTCACGCTGCCCAATACCAGTGCTATCCGGCGACAGCTCGCGCTCCTGGCGCAGGAGCAACTGCGCCAGGTCGGGATCGCCGTTGAGGTGGTGCAGCTGGAATGGGCGGTCTACGCCGAACGGCGGAACGCCGGCCTGTTCGACATAGACTTCAACGCCGCCACGCAGGACCCTTCGCCTTCCGGGCTGACCCAGAGCTGGTCCTGCGGCGGCGGCAGCAACGTCGCCAAGTACTGCGATACCGGGGTGGACTCCCTGCTGGAGCGCGCGATCAGGAGCCGGACTGGTTCCCGCGACACCTGGCACACCGTGCTGCGGCGGATCGAGGAGGATGCGCCCGCCGCCTTCATTTACGCCCCAACCTACGTCTTCGCGGTGCATCGCCGCTTCCGCGACGTGGCCATCCGGCCGGAGTCGTCCTGGATCGCGCTGTGGCGTTGGTCGGTAGACCGCTGAGGTGCGACGCTGGCTGCTCCGCCGGACGGCGCAAGCCGCCGTTACCCTCGCGATCGCCATTACGCTGCTCTTCGTCCTCATGCGGGCGGCTCCGGGCGATCCGCTCTCCCGATTGCAGGGCGATCGCCTGCTGAGTCGGGAGGAGATCGCCTCGCTCCGGGAGCGCTACGGACTGGACCAACCGCTGCTTACCCAGTTCGGCGCCTTCGTCGGTGGGCTCGCGCGGGGCGACCTCGGCGTCTCCATCGAATACGGCCGGCCGGTCACCAGTCTCCTGGCGGAAAGGCTGCCCGCCACGCTGCAGCTCGGCGGCGCGGTGATCCTGCTCAACTTCACTCTCGGGCTGTGGCTCGGCGTGCGGCAGGCAGTGCGGCGGGGCAGCCGTGAGGATCGCTGGCTCACGGTCGCCTCGCTCGGCGGGTATGCCACCCCGTCGTTCTGGCTGGGTCTGGTGCTCGCCTGGCTGGTGGGGGTGAAGTGGGGGCTGCTGCCGCCCGCGGGCCATTCCGATCCACTGCTCGACTCCGGCGCCGGTTTCCTGGAACGCACCGTGGACCTGCTCCGGCACCTCGCGCTTCCGGTGCTCACCCTCTCGGCCGTGACTATCGCGACGACGATGCGCCACCAGCGGAATGCGATGCTCGACGTGCTGCGCGACCCCTTCATGCTGACGGCGCGCGCCAAAGGTCTCTCCGAGCGCGCCGTCACCTGGCGGCACGCCTGGCGCAACGCGCTCTTCCCCGTCGTCACGCTCTTCGGACTCTGGCTGCCGATTCTGGTCACCGGGTCGGTGTTCGTCGAGGCGGTCTTCGCCTGGCCGGGTCTGGGCTCGCTGGCGGCGGCCGCGGTCGGGCATCGGGACTACCCGCTGCTGATGGGAGCCGCGCTTCTCACCGCCGTTCTGGTGGTGGCCGCGAGCCTGCTGACCGATCTGGTCTACGCGCTGCTCGATCCCCGGGTTCGACTTTCGTGATACCGGCGCTCGACCCGCTGACGCGCGCCTGGCGGAGCCCGCAAGGACGCACGGGGGCGCTGGTGCTCGCGGCGATCCTCCTGGGCGCGGCCGTGGGCCCGACTCTGCTCCCCGATCCGGTCGCGCAGCCGGACGTGATCGGCGAGGCCAACCTCCCGCCCAGCGTCGCGCATCCATTCGGGACCGACCACCTCAGCCGGGACGTACTCTCCCGGGTGGTGACCGGCGCGCGCATCTCGCTCGCGGTGGCGCTCCTGGCGGTGGCGCTCTCGATGACGCTCGGCGCCGCCGTCGGTCTGGTGGCGGGATATCAGGGCGGGACCGCCGATGCGGCGCTCATGCGGCTGGTGGACGGCGCCCTCGCCGTGCCGCGACTCTTCCTCCTTCTCCTCGTGCTCGCGGCCTGGGAGACGGTACCGGCGGCGGCGCTCATCCTGCTCATCGGAAGCACCGGCTGGTTCGCCACCAGCCGCATCGTCAGGGGCGAGGTGTTGCGGCTCAGAGAGGAGTCCTATATCCGCGCGGCCGAAGCGCTCGGGGCTCCCGGGGGCCGGATCATCTTTCGCCATCTGCTGCCCAATACATTGGGACCGCTGCTGGTGGCCGCGACGCTCGGTGTCGGTGACGTGATTCTGCTCGAAGCGGGGCTATCCTTTCTCGGGTTGGGCATCCGGCCGCCGGCACCCTCATGGGGCGGAATGATTCTGGACGCCAAGGCGGTACTGGTGACCGCTCCATGGTCCGGTATCTTCCCCGGTCTCGCCATCGTCATCACCGTATTGTCGGCCAACCTGTTCGGCGACGCCCTGCGCGATGCCGTTGATCCCCGAGGCGCATGAGCCGAGTGTTGGAAGTCGAGAACCTGCGGATCTCGTTCCCCGATGGACAGGGAGGACGGCTCTATCCGGTGGATGGCGTCAGCTTCTCACTCGAGCGGGGAGAGACTCTTGCGCTCGTGGGCGAGTCCGGCTGCGGCAAGAGCCTCACCAGCCTGGCGCTGCTTCAGCTGATTCCGCCGCCCGGGCGCATCGAGAGCGGCAGCACCGTGCGACTGGGCGACATTGACGTGTTGGGGCTCCGTGGTGAGCGCCTGCGGCAGATTCGGGGGCGGAGGATCGGCATGATCTTTCAGGACCCCATGACCAGTCTCAATCCCGTCTTCAAGGTGGGGGACCAGATCGCCGAGGGTATCCGGGCGCATTTCGACGTGTCCCGGGCCGAGGCCAGAAGCCGCTCGTTCAATCTGCTGCAGGAAGTGGGCATCCCGGACGCCAGGTCGCGGCTGGATGCCTATCCCCACCAGTTGAGCGGCGGGATGCGCCAACGGGTCATGATCGCCATCGCGCTCGCGGCCGAGCCCGAGATCCTGGTGGCCGATGAGCCGACGACCGCGCTGGACGTGACGGTGCAAGCCCAGATCCTCGAGGTGCTCGACCGGCTGCGCGCCACCCGCGGCATGGCGGTGCTTCTCATCACTCACGATCTCGGCATCGTGGCGGGCCGGGCCGACCGCGTCGCGGTCATGTACGCCGGGCAGATCGTGGAGGAGGCGCCGACAGCCCGGCTCTTCGCCCGCCCTTCGCACCCCTACACCCAGGGGCTCTTCGCCTCGGTTCCTCGCCTCACCGGCCCGGTTCAGCGGCTCACCCCCATCGGAGGGAGCGTGCCGCCGCCGAGCGCCTGGCCGGCGGGCTGCCGATTCCGTCCGCGCTGCCCCAAGGCGTTCGAGAAGAGTGAGCTGGCGCCTCCTCTACTTCCGGTGGAGCCGGATCACCGGATGCGGTGCTGGCTGGCGGAAACCGGGGGAGCGCGAGGGTGACGCTGCTTCAGGTTCGCGATCTGGTCAAGCACTATCACGCAGGCGGAATGTTCCGGGCTTCGGCGCCGCCGGTCCGAGCCGTGGACGGGGTCTCCTTCGACGTCGGCCGAGCCGAGACGCTCGCGCTGGTGGGCGAATCGGGCTGCGGGAAGTCGTCGGTGGGCCGCACCATCATCCGGCTGCAGGAGCCCACCAGCGGCAGCGCCACCTTCGAGGGCACCGATCTCTTCGCCCTCGACCGGACCGCGTTGCGCAAGATGCGCCGGCGGATGCAGATCATCTTTCAGGACCCCTACAGCTCGCTCAACCCACGCATGACCATCGGGGCCGCGGTGGCCGAGGGAATCGAGATCCACCGGCTGGCCCGCGGCAAGGACGTCGGACGCCGGGTCGCCGGCCTGCTGGAGGAGGTCGGCCTCGATCCGGGTTACGCCCGCCGCTATCCGCACGAGTTCTCCGGAGGGCAGCGCCAGCGAATCGGGATCGCGCGGGCACTCGCGGTCGAGCCGACCTTCATCGTCTGCGACGAGCCGGTCTCGGCGCTCGACGTATCGGTGCAGGCGCAGGTGCTCAACCTGCTCGCCGACCTGCAGCGTGAGCGCGGACTCGCCTATCTCTTCATCGCTCACGATCTCGCCGTGGTGCGGCAGATCGCGCGGCGGATAGCGGTGATGTACCTGGGGCGGATCGTCGAGGAGGGGCCCGCCGAGCAGCTGCTGGCGGAGCCAAGTCATCCCTACACCGTGGCGCTGCTCTCGGCGGTGCCCGAACCGGATCCCGGCGCCAGGCGCGCGCGCATCGTGCTCAGCGGAGATCTTCCCAGTCCCTCGAATCCGCCACCCGGCTGTCCCTTTCACACCCGCTGCTTTCACCCGCTCAGGAGCGAGCGGTGCCGCCAGGAGCTGCCCCTGCTTCGGCCCGTGGGCGGGACCAACGCGGCGTGCCACTATGCCGAGAGCACTCCCTCGCCCGAGGCGCTCGCGGCCAATTGACCGAGCCCGGGCGTGAGCCGGCTCACGGCCTCCCGGTCGTTCCGTTGCCATCTTCGACGCTCGCTTTTTTCAACCTGTGTACAGGCTATCGTGGAGGCTACAATGGCCGACGACAAGGATTTGGCGACTGAGGGCGCGAAGGATCGCGCCAAGGGTGCGGCAAAGGAAGCGGAGGGCCGGATCAGGAACGCCACCGGTGGCGCCACCGGCAATACCAGCGAGCAGTTGAAGGGTAAAGCTCAGGAGATCGGCGGCAAGATCCAGCAGGGCATCGGCAAAGCCAAGCAGAAGTCGGATCCCAAGCCCGGCGTAGACGAGGAGTGAGCCTCGGGTCTCTCCGAGCGCGCCGCACTGCTGGCTAAGCGCGCGCTCGGAGGGGCCGCGGCCTGCCACGAAGAGACGCGAAGCGCCACGAGCGGGCTGTCGCGTGACATCCATACACAGCCACCGAGGGGCACGGAGTCGCGCCGGCCCCTGGCCCGCACATTGCCACTCCTGGTCCCTCCGCGAGGTACCGGCGGTGGCAAGCGGGCAAACCCCACTGTGACAATCGGGTCGGGCGATGGCGGAAATTCTCATCGTGGACGACGATCTGCATATCCGCCGCCCCCTGCGGATTCTCCTGGAGCGCGCCGGCTACCAGGTGCGCGATGCGCAGAACGGACAGGAAGCGATCCGGATGTGGCGCGAGCGGCCGGGCGACCTGGTGATCACCGACATCCATATGCCCGAGAAGGACGGCATCGAGACCATTCTCGAGCTGCGGGAGCTGACTCCCGGACTCCGCATCATCGCCATCTCCGGCGGCCTGCAGACCAGACACCTCGACCTCCTGGGCGACGCCATGCTGCTCGGCGCGGTGCTCACGGTGCCCAAGCCATTCACGCTGGCTGAAATTCTCGCCGCCGTTCGCCAGGCGCTGCAGACGTCCAGCGGCCACCCTTCAAGCGCGTAAGCCGCCTATTCACACACTCAGCTGCTCACCCGCCCTCTCCGATCTTCTGATCGCCGCCAATCGCTCCACCACTTACGGAGCGGTGGCGCGGTGGCTGGTCCACGACCTCAGGAATCCAGTCCAGGCCCTCACGCTCACCGCCCACGTCATGGACGAGATGCCGGCCGGCTCCCCCCTGGCTCCTCGGGAGATGATCGCCCAACAATCCGCCCATCTCGCCCGATCGCTCGAGCTGCTGGATCGGGCTTTTCGGCCGGCGTCATCCGAGCTGGAGTCAGGTCCGATCGCCCTGCGCGGTCCGGTAGAGTTCGTGGCGGCGCTGCACCGGCTACTCAAGACGTCGGCTCGACTCGATGTGACCGGCGCGCTCAGGCCCGGGCTCCCAGCCGTCCTGGGAAGAGAGGCAGACCTCGAGCACGCGCTGCTCAATCTATTGATCAACGCCCTGGATGCCTCGGCCGGCCGGGGGGAGACAACCATCACACTCAGCGCCGCGCCGGCGGGCGGGCGGGTGGCACTGAGTATTCTCGACGATGGCCCCGGAGTAGCGGAGGAGATGCGGGAACGGCTGTTCCAGCCGTCGTCCGGTGGTCTGGGACTGGGGGTGGCCCGCACCCTTTTGCAGCGCTCGGGGGGAACCCTCGAGTACCTTCCCGAAGTGGGCCCGGGCGCGTGCTTCGTGGTGAGCTTGCCGGTGTGGCCGACCACGGCACGCCGGGGCTAAGCGGTGTTCAGGAGCCGCGCCCAAAGTCCTGCCGGCACCCGGCCAGGCGAGTGCGCAGCCGGCGGAGAGCTTGAGCGCGTATCTGGGAGACTCGCGCCTCGGTTACCCGCAGCCTCTCTGCGATCTGCCGCTGCTTGAGCTCCTCAAAATAGTAGAGCTCGAGGACGGTGCGCTCCCTCGCGGGAAGGCCGGCCACCGCGCGCTGCACCAGCCGCACCAGCTCCATCCGTTCGGTCTCTTCGCCAGGCCCCGCGGCCTCAGGATCACTGAGTACCTCACGGAGGGCGAGCGAGCTGCCCGGGCCCCGCGCGAGTGGCCCCTCGCAGGAGAGCATCACGCCTCCCTCGAGATCCGAGCGCCAGTGCCAGTATGTCTTCAGATCTACCCCGAGCGCGTCGGCGATTTCACGCGGTCTCGCGGCGCGCCCCAGGCGAGCCTGTAGCTCGCCGGTGGCGGAGCGCAGCTTACGGTTGTTGGCCCGCACGGAGCGTGGCATCCAGTCCCGGCGGCGGAGATCATCGAGGATGGCGCCCCGAATGCGGCGGGCAGCGTAGGTGCTGAAGGCAAGGCCGCGTGAGGCGTCGAAGCTGTCCACGGCCAGCACCAGACCGAAGGTTCCCGCACTGATGAGATCCTGGGCGTCCGGGCCGGCCGGCTCCACCCCCACGCGGCGAGCCACATGGTGCACCAGACCCAGGTGGCGCCCGAGCAACTGGGCCCGCGCGGCCGGATCGCCGGTGGCGCGGTAGTGTCTCCAGAGCGACTCGGTGGCGAGCGCCGGCAGGTCACGAACTCCGATGGCGGTAATTCTCAATGCTCCGTGTGAGGACGGCCCAGGTGCACGAGCACCCTCAAAGGCAAGCGACGTACCCGAGGTCGGGGCGGCGAAGGAGAGAGCTGTGTTGGCGAGGTAAGCTTTGCCGCTGCGGCAGGTTATGTCGCCGGGGGGACCCAAGGCAGGAGCGGCGACGGCGGCGGGACAGCCAGCCCGACTCTGCCGGTCCGGAAGTTAGTTCCGGTTAGGGCCGCAACTTTTTCCGGGCCTCAGCCGCCGCCGAAGACGATATCCGGGCTGTCCGGCATCTGAGGATGATCGTCGAGCCACCCCCGGATGCGGGCTTGCAGGGCGGCCTCGTTCTCTCCCTCAACGCCTTCCAGGCTGGTGATCGCCTTGGGGCCGAGGGTGATGTACCAGCGATCCTGGCTGCGCTGCACGGTGTACTGCCCGTTGTGGTGCTCCAGGGTGAACTTCGATTCCATCTCTGCTCCATCGCTGTGACGTGACGTTATGGGCCCTTCGCTTCGCTCAGGGTGACACGCTGGACTTAGAACCCCGATGGATACAACTCGCTGCTGCCGTCGAGGTCGCCCGTCTCCTGGTAGGTCAGCGGTGGGGCGGCCCGGTCGGCCAGGGCGCCGCCAATCACCTGACCGAGCACGAGCACATGGTCCCCGGCCGGCATGTTGCCGGCCAGGCGGCAATCGAAGTAGGCGAGAGCGTCCGCCAGGATCGGCGCTCCAGTGACGCCGGGGCGCCAGCCGATTCCGGCGAGCTTGTCCACCGCCCGCCCCGAGACGGTACCGAAATGGCGGGCCGTTTCCAGTTGATCCCGGCGCAGTACGTTGACCGTGAAGCCCCCTCCCTCCCGGAGGAGGGGATAGGAGGCATTCTCGGGATTGACGCTCAGCGCCAGGAGCAGTGGGTCGAAGGCGGCCTGCACCAGCCAGGCCGCGGTGAAAGCGTCCTGCCGGCCGCCGTGGGCAACACCCACGACATAAACACCGGCCGTCAGCCGCCGAAAGAGCTCGGTGAGGTTTTCACCCATCGCGGGACTTCACTTGTCGCCCACCGGCCGGAGAAACAGATCCTGGAAGTCGAAGCTGAAGTCTACGGCCGGCGAGATCGGCACCATCCTGACCTGAGCGATGCCGCCGTCAGCCTCGAGCGCGAACGTGACATAGGCGTCGGCGCGGAGCTCTCGGTCCCGCCACCGCGCCAGGAAGGTGTCGTGCTGCCAGTGGTGCAGGTCTCCCACCAGCAGCGGGGTGCGGGCAAAGCGGATCACCAGCCGGCCGCCTTCGCGGGCGATGGTCACCTCGCCGTACCAATCGTCTCGGTAGGTGCCGGCGTACGCGGCAAGTGGAAGCGAAGGTCGAGAAGTCGAGTCCCTGCTGCCTGCCGCTTCCCGCTCCAGCTTTCGCCAATCGGCGCGGTTCTGCTCCGCCAGCTTGGCGAAAACGCTCACGTAGTCCGGTGGCTCCACCCCGAGGTAATGGTCGAGCACATGATAGGCGATCGAGTTGAACGCCGCGCCCGATTCCTGATTGGTGAGCACGACGACGCCGAGTCGCCGACTGGGGATCATGGCGACCTTGGAGAGATATCCCGGCAGCCCGCCGGTGTGCTGCAGCAGCTTGTGGCCGCGGTAGTCGCTCGCGTTGAGCCCGAGCGCGTACCCGGAGAGCTCGGCCAGGAGGTGAGGGAGCTCGGGGATGAGGCTCCCGATGGGCGTTGGAGTTACCTCGCGCCAGAGCTCTCGTGCCGTCTCGGTGGAGAAGAGCCGAGTGCCACCGGCCACTCGTCCCGAGTCGAGCTGGACCAGGATCCACTTGGCCATGTCCTCCGCCCCCGACATGATGCCGCCGGCGGGGTTGGTGTTGTCGCTGGTGAAGGGAGCTACCCGCCGGAGGGTGTCATTCACCTCCGCATGGGTATGCGCGACGTTCCCACCCGCCGTGGCGCCGGAGTGGCGCACGTCGCTTCCGGTCATGCCGACCCTGGCGAGTATTCGGGCGCGAACGAAGTCCTCCCAACTCTTCCCCGTCACCGCCTCGATCACCTCTCCGGCCACGAGGTAGAGCACGTTGTCATACGCGTAGGCGCTCCGAAAGGAGGTCGCCGGCCGGATGAAGCGGATCCGGTGCGCGATCTCCTTCCGGGAGTAGGTGGACGGCGGCCACCAGAGCAGATCTCCAGCCCCGAGCCCGAGACCGCTCCGGTGGACCAGGAGATCGCGCACGGTGAGCTCGCGGGTGACGTAAGGGTCGTACATGGCAAAGGCGGGCAGATAGCGGATCACCGGCGCGTCCCATTCGAGCCGGCCCTCCTCAACCAGCAGGGCGAGCGCTGTCGCCGTGAAGATCTTGGTGTTAGACGCGATGCCGAACCGGGTACGGGCGTCCACCCGGGCGGAGCCGCCCAGCGCGCGGACCCCGTAGCCCTTGGCGCGAACCACCTTGCCGTCCTTGACGATCGCGACGGACATACCGGGAACATCGAACGTCTTCATCACCCGGGCGACGTGGGCATCGAAGCCGCTGGGGGGCGTCGGCTGCTGGGCCGGGGCCGGGGCGGCCGCGAGCAGTGCGGCCACGAGAGCGATCATCAGATGTTCTCGGGGAAGAGGTGACCGGTCAACGGGAGAGGGGACGGCTACCCGCCCCCTCTGCTCCTGCAAGCGGCTGGCAACGCGGTTTACGCCAGCGGCCCCGTCCCGGTAAACTGCACCAGCGTGGCGTCCGGCGTGCGGCTGTCGAAGTGGGTTTCACTCACACTGGCGACGCCTTTCTGGCCGTTGTCCAGCGTGAGCGAGATCCGTTCACTCGGGAGTATGCCGTCGGCGCTGCGGGACACGAACTCCCCGCTCCACGACTGGCGGCCCCCACTCAGCTCGGTGACCGACATCCGGACTTCGACGCGATCGAGCGCCTTCCGATTGCTGCGTTCGATGTGTGCCAGGTAGGATAACATTCCGCACCTCCTCTTCAGCCGGGTGAGTGCTTCGTCTGTACGCCGCCCAGCATATCCTACCAGCCGATAAGGCCCAGCTCGTCCAGGAAGACGGCGACAGCCACGAGCGAGGCCAGCGTGGGGGCCTGTTTGAAGGCCCGCGCGGCTTCGCGCAGTCCGGGGGTGATGTGCTCTCCCGTGCGGCGCCGATACTTGCGGTGAGACTCGCCCAGCTCGTGAAAGACTCGGCGGAGCGCTTGGGTTTCGCGCCGCACTTCGGGAGCCAGTGTCGCTTTATTGTTGCGCGCCTTGGGCCGCAGGCGAGAGGCCGACAGGTGTCGGTCGAAAGCCAGACCGGCTTCGGCCGTGCGGTAGCGGACCCGATCCGAGAGTGGTTGGGACGATTCAGCGCCGGAGGAGCGGGAAGGTGTGCTGGGCATGACGTCCTGCCAGGTGGGAGGGTGCCTCTGCACCATCGTGAGGCAGAGACCAAATTAAACTTAACCCCGCGAGGCCGGCCCGGCTATGGCCCGACTCATGCATCGCGGCCCTGCGCTGCCTCGGGCCGGGCGGGCCGAGTCACCAGCCAGACCCAGGCGATGATCACCGCTTGGAAGGGCAGCCGCAGCCACAGCAACAGCTCGGTCCAGGCCGGCACATCGCCCGCTCTCGCCATCAGCAGCATCTGAACATTGGCGGGAAAGACAGCGATCAAAAGCGCCACCAGGCCAACTCCCGCGGCCCGACGCGACCGCCGCCAGAGCATGCCGAGCCCACCCAGGATCTCCGCACCACCGCTCACCAGCACCAGCGCCGCCGGATTCGGCAGCCCAGGCGGAACGATGCCGACGAAGAAGTCGGGAATCACGAAGTGGGCCGTCCCGGTCGCCAGGAACAGCAGCGCCGGCAGCCCGGGGCCGCGCCAGAACGCAACGGCGCCGCTAGGCAGCGCCCTTCTCCACCGTGAGACGGATGAGCCGCAGCATGCTGCGCCGAGTCAAACCGCTCCTGCCGACCGGGTCAACCGCGATCCCGCTCCAGCAGCAACAGCATCAGCGCACCGAGCAGGGCCAGCTCCACCAGCTCGGGTTCCAGCGCTGCCTCGACCTGCTCCACCCGGTAGCGACTCTCGAAGAATGCCGGCTGCTTGATCACCCGTAGCACCGGCGTTTCATCCGTTGCGCGGGTGACGACATAGGTGGGATGAAGCAGATACCCCGTGAGCATGCCGACGACCGGGATCTGCCCCACGAGCCCGTCCAGCACCTTGATCCACGGGGTTTCCTCCTGGAGCCGGAAGAGGGGGACGCCGCCTCGGTGGATCTCGTAGTGCGCCCGCCACAGCGAGCGCATGCCGTGGCGCTCCAGCACGGCCAACGGTCGCCCGGCAGAGTCCTCGATGTGGTACTTCGCCGAGATGTCGAGGACTCGGTCGGCGGCGATCCGATAGCGCACCGTGGTCTGCGTCTCGTCGGCGTATACAGTCACCGCTTCCTTCAGCTTGAAGGCCTTCTGCTTGAAGTAGTAGACCAGATTGCCCGTCGCATCGTGGACCGCCACCTTGGCGCCGAGTGCCAGAATCTTGAAGCGAAGCTGCAGTGGAAACTGCATGGGGATGATCCTCCGAGAGAAGGCCGGCTCAGTCCTGGCGGCGCGCGGTGAACAGCGCCTGCGTCTTCGGAATATTGAGCTTGTTCCGCAGCGTCCGCTCGCTGATGCCCAGCAGCTTGGCCGCCCGGGTGCGGTTGCCCCTGGTAGCCTCGAGCGCGCGCTCGATGGCGCGGCGCTCGACCGCGTCGAGGTCGAACGGAAGCGGCTCGGCCGGATCGGCGGCCGCGGGTGGCGCCGGCGCCGGGGCGGCGGTGCGCGATACCTCCGCCGCCGCTCCAGCCTCCTGGAGGTGCCCGTCGAACGCCGAGGGCTGAAGGACGCTTCCCCGCGACAGAATCACCGCCCGCTCGATGGCGTTGGCCAGCTCCCGGACGTTTCCGGGCCAGGAATACCGCTGCAGCAGCTGCATCGTCTCGGGCGTGATGGCCGGCATCGGCGCGCTCTGCTGCTCCGCCAGGCGGTGGAGAAAGTGCTGCACCAGCCGGGGAATGTCATCCATCCGCTCGCGCAGCGCCGGAGTCTGGATCGGCATGACGTTGAGCCGGTAGTAGAGGTCGCTTCTGAATCGGCCGGCATCAACCTCGGCCTTGAGGTGGCGATTGCTGATCGCGATGAGCCGGACATCCACCTTGATAGGCTGACTTCCGCCGACCCGCTCGAACTCCTGCTCCTGGATGACCCGGAGCAGCTTGGCCTGCAGATCGAGGCGCATCTCGGAGACCTCGTCCAGCAGCAGAGTGCCGGTGTGGGCCCGCTCGAACGCACCCGCGGTTCGCACCGTAGCTCCGGTAAAGGCACCCTTCTCGTGTCCGAAGAGCGCGCTCTCGACCAATCCGTCGGGCAGGGCGGCGCAATTGATGGTAACGAGAGGCGAGTCGTGTCGCGGGCTCTGGTCGTGGATGGCGCGGGCGAAGAGCTCCTTGCCGGTACCCGACTCCCCCTGCAGCAGCACCGTGGCCCGGGTGGGGGCGACGGTGCCGATGATCTCCATGACTCGGCGGAACGGCGCGCTGTCGCCTACCAAGGCGCGGGCGGAGCGGATCTTGAGGATCTCTCGCCGGAAGGTTTCGTTCTCCCGGCGAAGGCGGACCACCTCCAGCGCCTGGTGTACCGCGATCTCCAGCGTCTCGGCTCGGATCGGCTTGGTGAGATAGTCAATCGCGCCGGTTTTGATCGAGGTGACCGCGTGCTCGATGCTCGAGTACCCGGTCATGATGATGACCGGCACCCGGTAGCCTTCCTTCTTCAGCAGACCGAGCAGATCGAGCCCGGTCAGCCCGGGCATGCGGTAGTCGGCGATGATGAGATCGAGCGGC
The DNA here is from genome assembly GCA_013813875.1 of Gemmatimonadales bacterium. Classification (GTDB taxonomy): domain Bacteria; phylum Gemmatimonadota; class Gemmatimonadetes; order Gemmatimonadales; family GWC2-71-9; genus CAVVWJ01. Next base: position 22,755 of record JACCQZ010000278.1, read on the forward strand.
ATGCTCGCGGCCACCCGCATCGCCTCTTCGACGCTGGAGACGAGAAGCGGCCGGTGACCGAGCTTGCTGAGCGTGTGCTCCAGGATAACGCCGACCGCGGCCTCGTCATCCACGCAGAGAACTGTCGCCATCACTGAAAATACTGCCTTCGCCCTCGGGCGTCAGTCCGGCGACCCCTTCACTCCCGGCCACTCGGCTCCTACTATTTCCGCTCACCTTTCTCCAAGCGGGTTTTCATGCAGCGGCAGCTCGTCTCCAGCGGGACCCTCTGGGAGCCGGTCGTCGGGTACTCGCGGGCGGTTCGGGTGGGCGCGTCGGTTCACGTCTCGGGCACCACGGCCACCGGGGCCGACGGCCGGCTCGTGGGCGCTGGCGACGCTTACGCCCAGACGGTGCAGATCCTCCGAAACATCGAGACCGCGCTCCGCGCCGCCGGGGCCTCGATGGGCGACGTGGTCCGCACCCGCATGTACGTGACGGACATCGAGCGGTGGGAAGAGGTGGGGCGCGCCCACGCGGAGGTGTTCGGCAGCATCCGTCCCGCCAGCAGCATGGTGGAGGTCCGGCGGCTGATCTCGGCCGAGATGCTGGTCGAGATCGAGGCCGATGCCGTGATTACATGACCTCCGCGGACGCCTTCCAACAGCTCGATCTCCGGGTGGGACGCATCCTGCGGGCCGAGTTCAATCAGCGGGCGCGGAAACCCGCTTACCGGCTCTGGCTCGACTTCGGGCCGTTGGGCCCGAAGACCTCGAGCGCGCAGTTGGTGGCGCACTACCGTCCGGAGGAACTGGTCGGCCGCCTGGTGGTGGCCGCGATAAATCTCGGCACCCGCAACATCGCCGGCTTCGAGTCCGAAGTTCTGGTGCTGGGCGTGCCGAGCAGTACGGGAGAGGTGGTGCTGCTCGGGGTGGAGCGCGACGTGCCGCTGGGAGGCCGGGTCTACTGAGCCGGGGCCGACGGCTGGGCTCGGGCCGGCGGTTCAGGTCGGAGGACCAGGCCGGTCACCACGCCATCTTCCGCCAGACTCCATTCGATCAGCATCCGGTGAGCCGCCTTGTCGAACGACGCGCTGCGGCTGTAGATCCGGAATGGCTCTGCCTGGTCCAGGCGCTCATCAACGGCGCCGCTCTCGGCGCCGAGCCGGGTCACCGCTGCGCCGGCGAAATCCGCCAGCTCTCCGACGCTGCCGAAGGCCTGGCGCATCTCGGGCGAGAAGCGGTCCCACAGCTTCTGGTATTGGCTCCCGTAGAGCCACGAGGTATAGAGCCGGCCCTGCTCCATCAGGCTGCTATCCGCCGAGTCGCCTTGCCGGGTGCATGCCAGGATCAGGGTCGCTCCCAGCGCCACACTCCACGCTCGTCTACGCGTAGCTCGTCCTCGGCGATCCTGACGCCGGGCACCAACCAGGGGAGAAGTCATGCGGGTATACATCTCCGTTGATATGGAAGGCGTGGCCGGCGTGGTACATGAGGATCAGACGAACCCGATTGATCCTCGTTACGCCGGGGAGTATAACAGATTTCGACGTCTGATGACTGCCGAAGCCAACGCGGCGATCGAGGGCGCGCTGGCCGCGGGAGCCACCACGATACTGGTGAACGACAGCCATTGGCTGATGCGCAACCTGCTCGCTGAGGAGCTGCACCCGGCGGCTGAGCTGCTCAGCGGCGGCCCCAAAGCCCGCTCGATGGTCGAGGGTATCGAGCTCGGTTTCGACGCGGCGTTTTTCGTCGGCTACCACGCGCGGGCGGGCGTGGCATCCGCGATCATTGACCACACCTATACCAGCCGAGTGTACGAGGCGCGGCTCAACGGGAAGCCGGTTGGCGAGCTGGCCATCAATGCGGCGCTGGCCGGCACTTGGGACGTTCCGGTGGCCATGGTGAGCGGCGACCAGGCGCTCGCGGCCGAGGCGAGGGAGTGGCTCGGTCCGTCGGCGGAGACGGTGGTGGTGAAGGTCGCGGTCGGACGGTTCGCGGCGCGAAGCGTGTCACCGGTGGAGGCGTGCCGGCGGATCCGCGAAGGGGCGACCGCGTCGCTGGGGCGGTCGCACGTTCCGCTCACGCTGTCCCCACCGGTCCGCCTCGAGGTGGACTTTGCGCTCACTCAGATGGCGGACATGGCGGAGCTGGTGCCGGGGTCGGTCAGAACGGCGGGGCGGACGGTGGGGTACGTACACGACGATTACCGGGAGGTGTTCCGGGCGTGGCGGGCGCTGTACAACCTGGCGAGCGTCGAGTAGTCAGGGGGGCGGGCATCTCTGGCCATTCACCACGAAGGGCACGAAGGTACACGAAGAACAGCAACTGATTTTTTTCCTTCGTGTACCTTCGTGCCCTT
>JACCQZ010000295.1 GCA_013813875.1 Gemmatimonadales bacterium
GTGGAGCTGGCGGTGAGTCTCACGGCGGAGCGGGGGGCGGGGCTGAGTCACGTGCTCGCGGCGGTGTTCCTGGGGATCTCGGTGTTCTTCGTGTATCGGTCGTTCTATGGGATGCGGATCGAGGTGCAGGAGACGGCCACGGGGGCGGGGAGGCCGGTGGCGGTTAAGGTGTAGCTGACTGCAGGTGTATCAACGAGGCGGCCGTCCGAGCTTGGGGGGGAATCGCGGGCCGACGCGGCCGTGGCGCGCGCCTCCGGCGTGATGACCGCCCGCAACTCGCTGTAATCCTGGCTGATCCGAAGCTCGAGGTGGGCGCCCTGGCCTTCGAGTTCGTCAGCGAGCGAGAGCACGACCTTACATCGGAACAGGCGGGAACGGTGGCGGAGGCCAGCGGCCTTGAATTTGATGATGAGTGGAGCTGGACCGAGGACATTACGGATAACCCCGTGGCTGACATTCAGGCCGCACTCCACTGGGAGGGCACGGAGATCGTGACGTTCTACGGGGACGCACAACGGGTCAGCGGGGCGCTACGGCTTTATACGATTGAGGAGATCGAGGCTCCGATGCGTTTCGTCCGCGCACTCAAGGGGCCGGGCCGAAGGGGTGCTCTACTTTTTACGCACCCTGCCTTCAGCGCTTCCGATTTTCCAGCCCGTAATTGAACGACTCCGGCGCCGGCTCAACGCGGCGCAGGTTAGTTTTTGGAAGAGTCCACTCACGGAGGACCACCATGCAAATCAGCCCCGAGCAGCTTGAAGCCGCCATTCTACAACTGCCAGTCCATGTGCGGGCTCGGCTTGCGGAGTTACTCATCCAAAGCCTGGACGAGGCGGCCGAGCTGGATATAGCATGGGCTGATGAGGCCGATCGGCGCTACGAGGAGCTCCGTGCCGGCACGACCCCGCCCGTTCCTGCCACGGATGTGTTCGCGAAGGCCCGCGCCCGGCTCCAATGAGTCGGGTGGAGTTTCACCCGCTCGCAGACGAAGAGCTCACGGCGACAGCGCTGTTTTACGAGTCCCGGGCTCCTGGCTTGGGAGCCGACTTTCTCGATGAAGCCGAACGCGTTGCCAACGGTCTCGCTGAGTTGCCCGTGCTGCGTTTCGGGGTAGTGTCCGGCGCTTGGCGCTGCGGCGGTTTCCTTACAGCCTGCTCTATCGGATAGAAACCGACCGGATCTACGTTTTAGCAGTGATGCACCACCGACGACGTCCGGGTTACTGGACCGACCGAGCATAACCGGTGTCTGGCCTGAAACGGTGACTCCGGCTCCTAGTGAGTCGCGCTAAGGGCCCTCCGAGGGATCCGGCCTCGGCGTACACACCTAAGGGAGCGGCGCTCAGGCCAGCCGGTCGGTATCGAGAATCTACGGAATAGCGTCAGTGGTGCTTCCATCCTTCCGCTTCCCGTCGAGTCATGTCTTGCGCCTTCCGGGACGACGTCGTATCAAGAGAATCGATCATCTTCCCGGAGGACCCCCATGCCGACCCTACGTCCCGATCCCACATTCTACCCCTCCGCCAAGCAAGCGGCGGAAGCACCCCCGGAGGAGCTGGCCTACCTGGCGATGCTGAGCCCCAACGCCTCCCGCCCCGATGCCATCGGCGTGGTGGACGTGAAGCCCGGCTCCAACTCCTACGGTCGCCTGGTGGGGCAGTTCGACATGCCGAACGTGGGTGACGAGCTGCACCACTTCGGCTGGAACGCCTGCAGCGCGAGCCTCTGCCCCTGGGCCCCGCATCCGCACGTCGAGCGGCGCTACCTGGTGGTGCCGGGGATCAACTCGTCGCGGATCCACATCCTCGACACCAAGCCCAACCCGCGCCGGCCCGAGCTGGTCAAGACGATCGAGCCGGAAACCCTGGCCAAGAAGACCGGCTACGCCTCGCCCCACACGGTTCACTGCGGACCCGACGGGATCTACCTGAGCGCGCTCGGCGCTCCGGGCGGCGATGGTCCCGGGGGCATCTTCGTGTTGGACCATGACAGCTTCGAGCCCAAGCGTGCCTGGGAGCGGGATCACGGGCCGCAGCGGCTGGCCTACGACTTTGCCTGGCACCTGGGCCACGACACTACGATCACCAGCGAGTGGGGCACGCCCAACATGGTGCAGAACGGCTTGGTGCCCGAGCTGCTGCTGAGCGGGAAGTACGGCAACTCCATCCACGTCTGGGATCTGCGTAAGGGAAACCACCGGCAGAAACTGGAGCTGGGACCGCAATATCAGATGACGCTGGAGCTGCGTCCCGCCCGCGATCCCCGCAAGGCGTACGGCTTTCTGGGCGTGGTGATCTCGCTGGAAGACCTCTCGGCTTCGGTCTGGATCTGGTATCTCGACCAGGGCGGAAAGAGCGGCAATGGCGCCGGCGGTGGCGAATGGAAGGTGAAGAAAGTGATTGACATCCCGGCCGAGTCGGCCGAGCCCGCGGACCTGCCGCCGCTGCTGCAGGGTTTTAAGGCGGTGCCGCCGCTGGTGAGCGACATCAACCTGTCGCTGGATGACCGGCAGCTCTACGTGTCGTGCTGGGGAACCGGCGAGCTCAGGCAATACGATGTGACCGACCCGTTCAACCCCGAGCTCACCGCCACGACCCGGATCGGCGGGATCGTGCGGCGGGCCTCGCATCCGAGCCAGCCGAACAAACGGCTCAACGGGGGGCCGCAGATGGTGGAGCTGAGCCGGGACGGGCGCCGGGTCTACCTGACCAACTCGCTCTACTCTCCGTGGGATGGGCAGTTCTACCCTGAGGGGCTCGAGAGCTGGATGGTGAAGCTCGACACTCGGCCCGAGGGCGGTATGGCGCTCGACCCCAAGTTTCTCCTCGCGATGGAGCAGGGAGTCCGGTGCCACCAAGTCCGGCTCCAGGGAGGCGACGCGTCGTCCGACTCGTTCTGCTTTTCCTCATGATTGATGCGGCTTCGATGTCGTGGCCCGCGCTCCTGGCGCTTGGCGCCGGCCACGGGATCAACCCCGCAATGGGCTGGCTCTTCGCGGTGGCCCTGGGGCTCCAGCGCCAGAGCCGTGGAGCGGTGTGGGGAGCGTTGACGCCGCTCGCGATCGGGCACGCGCTGGCGATTGCCGCCGCGATCGCCGCAGCGGGCGTGGTGGGCCTGATGGTGCCGCCCGACAGTCTTCGGTGGGCAACCGCCGGGCTGCTGATCGGGTTCGGCATCTTCCGGCTGGCGCGCTCGAGGCACCCCCGCTTCGGAGGGATGCGGGTGAACGCGCGGGAGTTGGCCACCTGGTCGTTCCTGATGGCCTCGGCCCACGGTGCCGGGCTGATGGTCTTACCGCTGGTGTTGGACGACATGGCGACGGGGACGCCGGCTCATCAGATGGCGCAGGCGTCCGTAGTCGGCGGTGTCCATGCCCAGTGGAGTGGTATCCTGGCGGCGCTGGTGCACGCGGCCGGATATCTCCTGGTGACCGCACTGATCGCCGTAATCGTCTACGAGCGGGTGGGACTTCGATTCCTGCGGACTGCGTGGGTA
>JACCQZ010000299.1 GCA_013813875.1 Gemmatimonadales bacterium
CGGGCTCCCCGAAGACGTCCACCGCTTTCTCTTCCAGCATATCGAATCCGTCGAGCAGCTCGAGGTGCTGTTGCTGCTGGGCCAGTCGCCCGACCGCCGATGGTCCCCGGCCGAGGTGGCGCAGGCGTTGTACAGCCACCCATCCTCGGTGGCCGGAAGGCTCGCCCTGCTGCACCGGCAGGATCTGCTGCGGGAAGTGGAGCCAGGCTGGTACCAGTACGGGCCCCGCACCGCCGATCTGCACCAGACCGTGTGCCGCGCGGCGCAGACCTACCGGGAACGCAGGGTGGCGGTCATCACCCTGATCGCGTCGAAGCCGATCGAAAACGTGCGCGCATTCTCCGACGCGTTCCGCATCCGGCGGAAGAAGGAGGACTGAGATGGCTGCGGTGGTCTACGTGCTCTGCGCCCTCACCAGCTTCGCCTGCGCGGTGCTGCTGCTCCGTGGCTACCAGACCCGCGGAGTGCGGCTGCTCCTGTGGAGCGGACTCGGCTTCGTCGGGTTCACGCTGGGGAACATCATGCTGGTCGTGGATCTGGTGGTGATCGGAAACGCGAATATGTCGCTGCTGCGGAGCATCCCGGTGCTGGCCGGGCTGCTGGTGCTGATCTACGGGCTGGTGTGGGATACCCGGTGAAAACCGGCGTGAGTGAGATTGTCTATCTGGTCTCCGGCGGCATCGTGATGGGCTATGCCGTGGCGGGGCTTTTCTTTCTCCGCTTCTGGCTGCAGACCCGGGACCGGCTCTTCCTTATCTTCGCGGTGGCGTTCTGGATTCTCGGTGGGCAGCGGCTGGCCCTGGCCCTCACGTTCGGTATGGTCGAAACGCGGACCGGACTTTATCTGGTGCGTCTGTTCGCTTTCGCGCTCATTCTGGGGGCCATCGTGGACAAGAACCGCAGCGGGGGAGCTACCGGGCCGGAAGCCGGCGGCTGATCTTGGCGGGCTTCTTCAGCCCCCTCGCCGGGCGCGTTCGGCGGCATCCGCCTCCGCCTGCCGGCGCTCCCTGGCCTGCACGATACCGCAGCTCTGCCGCGAGTGCGGCTCCAGTATGGGGCAGTCGCGGGTGCCCTTGTGCACCACGGTCTGGCCTCGGTCTTCCAGGGATGGGGTGGGGCGTACTTCGCCCTTCCGCTCGGTCATGAAGGCCGCGTTCTGATCGGCTCAGCCGATCAATCCGCGAAACCATCCCGCGGACCGCAACTCGAATTCTCTCGATGTCTCTCCCGGAACATACGGCAGGGTCCCGATGAACTCCCGCCCGTGCCAGACCGCCCAGGCATCCTCAGCCTCTGGCGCGCGAGGTAGGGTTCCCAGGGTGCGGAAACTATAGTGCTGTCCGCGCCAGGTCACGGACTTCGGCAGATCGTTCATGGGCCTCCAGGCGAGCAGATGTCACCCTGAGCGCAGCAAAGGGACCATGCCTCAGGTGATGGCTCCTTGGCTGCGCTCAGGATGACAATTTAGTCGGGGTCGGCCGCGGCGTCGCTGAGGCGGCTGAGATCGGCCGGCAGGCCCCGCGGCCGGGAAGACGCGCCGCGGAAGTCGAAGTGGTCTTCCCGCAGCAGACGCTCGCCGGTAATGACCCCCGACTTGGAGCGGTCTCCGTACAGCAAGGTGACCACCCGGTTGATCAGGACCTCGACCGGGGTCCAGGTGTCCGCCGGGATGCCCGGGTAGAGGTAGCCGTGGTCGGCTTTCAGCCGCGCCTCGCGTCCCCGCCGCTGCGTCATTTTTCCTCCTCCCGGTCTTCCCGGCGCGACCGGACTTCCTGGTCGCGCGAGCCCGCCGACACGACCCCCCGGTACTCGAAGTGATCTTCATCGAGCATCCGGATTTGCAGAGCGGTGGCGGGAGTGCCGGCCCGGAGCCTCAAGGCAAGGACCCGATCCCGCATCACGGCGGCCGGAGCCCATTCGCCGGTGGGAATGCCGGGATAGAGGTGTGCGAAGGCGGGTCGCAACAGCGCTTGGCGAACTCCGGGTCTCATCTGGTGGGGGTGGAGGGGGTCAGGTGACAGCGGCCTATCCGGGCGAACATACCCGCTGGCGGAGGCGCTGACAATACCGCAGCCTTGCGCCGGGTCGGAGGCGGACCCATTGTTGAGCCTTCTGGAACCCGCGCCTGGGACCCGAATGTCCAACGTCGTTCTCCGAGCGTTTTTCGCGCTGCTGCTGGCCGGCACCTTCGGGCTCCGGGTTTCCTCGTCAGGGATGATGTGGGACTGTCAGGCCGCGGCGGAGCATGGGCAGCAGACCGGGCACGATCAGGACGCCAACCACGGTTCCCACCCGGCGCCGGCCGAGCACGCCTCCGGGTGCGAGTGCGTCGGGCAGTCCTGCTCCGCCGCCGCGGTCCTGCCCGCTGCCAGGCTCACCCCCACCCGGACCAACCAGGCCTTCGTGCCGGTACCGGCCTCCGCGTCCGGCAGGCTGCCGAGCGCGGGAAGCCAGCACCTGCTCCCATTCGCCAACGCCCCCCCCCACCCTCGCCCTCCTTTGCCTGAAGCGTAGCTCTTCCAGGCTTTCATCGCGCATACCGCTACCCCAGTCGAACCACGAGGGATCGCGCCGGCGCCCGACGCCGCGCGGTCGAGCCAGCGATGCACATATTCTCACGCTACGGTACCGGCGAACGGCTGCGATTCGGCCCGCTCGGCGCCGCGATTCTGCTCCTGCTGCTGAGTCCCCCCATCTCCGCCTCGGCGCAGGGCGGCGCGGGCGATTCGGTAGCCAGCGGAAGCACCACCGAGCTGGCTCCGATCACCGTGGTCGGCAGCCGGAACCAGGCGGTGGCTCCGCCGGTTTCGGCGGTGGAGGTCAGCGCCGAAGATCTGCGGCGCACTCCGGCGGCCAGTCCCTACGATCTGGTGCGCCGGGCAGCCGGCATCGAGGTGCACGAGCAGGGGCAGGGGCCGGGCTTCGCTTCGGACGCGGTAATCCGGGGCTTTACCTCGGATCACTCATCCGACGTGCTGCTGGTAGTGGACGGCGTCCCCATCAACCTGCCGATTCACGGGCATGTGGAAGGGTACGCGGACTGGAGCCTCCTCTCGCCGGCATCGGTGAGCGGGCTCCGGGTCATTCACGGCCCCGCCAGCGCGCTGCACGGTGACTTCGCCCTGGGTGGCGTAGTCGAGGTGACCACCGCTCCTGATGCCGGGTCGAGAGCCGCGGCCCTGGGCGGCTCCAGCCACGGCGATGTGGGTGGCTGGGTGAGGGACGGCCGCCGATCCCAGCGAGGAGGCTTCCTCGTGGCATTCGACGGAAAGCGCGAGGAGGGCTGGCGGGAGAACGCCGGCTACTGGCTGGGCAATGCGGCGCTCCGCGGCTGGCGGCAGGCGGGCAGAGGCAGAATCGAAGGCGGGGCGATGCTCTACGGCTCCACCTGGAATTCACCGGGCTACGTTTCGGTAGCTCGGTACAATGCCCACGAATTAAAGGCGGCCACCGACCCGACCGACGGGGGATCGGCGGGACGGCTGATCCTGCACGGACGCTACACCAGGCCGCTCGGAGCCGCGACCGCTCTCGACGCGCGGGGTTGGACCCAGGGGGTGAGGTCGAGAGTCTTCCTCAACATTCTCCACGACGACGTGGTGTCGCAGAGCGAAGAGGAAGACGAGCGAGTGGCGGTGGGCGGGCAGGCGCAGGTAACCCGGATTACCGGCAGCGGTGAGCTGACCGGGGGCGTCAGCGGCCGAGCCGACTGGACCGGGTACGATCTATACCGCACCCAGGCCCGAGCCAGGACTTCGGAAACTCAGGCGAGCGATGGACGCTACCGCAGCGGCGGCGCGTTCGTCCGGTGGCGGGGACTGCTGGCGCAGCGGCTGGTCTACGACCTGGGTGGACGGCTCGACGTTCTCCACTACGGCAGCCTCGACCGGCTGGCCTCCGATCGGGTGAGGCAAGAGAAGACCCGAGTGCTGGCGAGTCCCAAGCTCGGCGCCCGCTATCTCATCGGCAGCCGTGTCGCCCTGCTGGGCTCGCTGAGCCGCGGCTTCCGCGGCGCCGTGGGGGTGATCGGCGATCCCTC
>JACCQZ010000325.1 GCA_013813875.1 Gemmatimonadales bacterium
TGCTGCCCCGCGACTTCAGCGTTGAGGCCGGGGAGCTCACCCCGAAGCTCAGCATCCGGCGGCACATCGTCGAGGAGCGGCACCGGGCGGCGATCGAGCAGCTCTATCGCAGCGACCGGTGAGGGGAGCCGACCCAGACGCCCCCGGCGCTGGCCATGAGCTCGACCACTGCAGGATCGGGTTCCGCGGCACCTTCCCCCACCACGCGGAGCCCGGGAAGAACGACCCTGGCGGCCTCTTCGACCCAGTGCCGGTCGTCCGAGTAGGGACGTCCGAGAACGACACCTCGCATCGTCTTCGATTTGAGCGGCAGCATCTCTCCCCGGATCACGCTCAACCCCGGCTCGTCACCTACACCTGAGACCGGGTTCACCGCCACCAGCGACACTCCGGGCTGCAATTCCGAAAGCTCCCGCCACCGGGCCGCCGGGGCCCCGACCAACACGAAATAGCCACCCGGTCCGCTGAGACCAGCCAGAGCGGCAAGCGCATCGGGCTCGAGGGCGCTCGGCGCGGCTCCGGGAGGCCTGCCGCCAAGGTCGAGCACCCCATCCGCCAGCTCGAACGCCCGGCCGCACACCGGGCAGCCCAGGTGGCCGGTGCGCACCGACCGTCCCTCCATCCGGTCCGGCAGCAGAACCAGAAAGCTCTCCTCGTGCGAGGCCGGACACCGCAGGTGATCGGTCAGCTCGATGAACATCGCTACGGCGCGAGCACCACCCAGGTGAGCATGCCGGGTTTCACAGTCACCCGGCGGAGCACCCTCTGCCCGCCGATATCGGCGCCGATCACATAGGTGCCCGCGGGTACGTCGCTCACGGCGAAGTGCTCGCCGTACAGCGGGTGCGGATGTCCCCGCTCGCCGTATGTCTCGGCGTAAGAAAACGGCGTCTCGGCCGGTGCCGGCTTGGTGAGGCCGTAGATTCGGGCCTGGTGGACGGGAGCGCCGGATCCATCCATGACCTGCCCCGCGACGATCCCGGTGCCGGGTAAAGGCTCGAGCCAGAGCTCGGGATTGGTGGTGTAGGGTGGAAAGCGCTGGGTGGAATCCACTATGGCGCCGATCGAGTCGGTGGGAGAGGCGGCAAGCTCGAAGTGCAGGTGATCGTTGGTGGCGCGGCCGGTGTTTCCCACCCGCGAGATCAGCTGACCCGGCTCGACCCGGTCTCCCAGCTTTACCGCCAGCGAGGAGTTGTGATAGTAGGTGGAAAAGAGGCGGAAGCTCTTGCCGGCGGCGGTGACGGTCGTGTCGTGGCGGATGGAAACGGTCAGGGCTCCCGCTTCGGCCGGCCCCGCGTACACCACCCGGCCGGCCGCAGCCGCCATGACCGGAGTGCCGTCAGGGTTGTTGAATTCCACACCCTGGTGCTGCTGAAAGTTGCCCCCCATCGTCGAGCCGTAGCGATAGGTCTGGTCAATGTACCGGTTGTCGCCGGTGCCGATCGGGCGGTGAAGCCAGGCGGTGCGCGGCGCTCTCGGAGCCGACGCGGAAGCTGCGGACGAGCTTCGAAGGCAGGGCAGCGTGTCCCCGGCCGGCCGCAGGCCACACGGCGTCCCTTTCAACTGTCGGCGACCCAGCAGTATGGTGTTGGCCGGCGGGAAGGACGCCGCGCCGAGCGGTTGGGCCTCCCACCGGCGCCCGGTGTATCTGAGACGCTGGTTCCCACGCAGCGTTGCCACGTTCCATCCTTGCCGGTCCACCGCCAGCCGGCGCACGTACTCGCTTTCCAGAATCGGGTACGCGGTGTCGGCGGGCCCGCGCGCGGGAGGTCCCACCTTGTCGCCGATCGCCGTCCAGTGGGCACCATCGTCGGTGGTGATCTGCAGTCCGTCGGCGGTGGCGATGATGGTGGTGTCGCCTCGAGTGGCGATTCCGCCGGGGGCTACGTACTGCCACTCGGGGCCGAGCTGATCGTAGGTCCAGTTTTTCCAGGTGCGCCCGCCGTCGGTGGAGAGTCCCCACCCGTTACCGACGGTGCCGTACCAGATCTGTCCCCGCGGTCCAAAGGCGATGGCCTGAATGAAGTCATGGGAGATAGAGCCTTCGGTGGTGTCTCGGCGAATGGCTTGCCATTCCCTTGCACCCGGAGGCAACCGGTACATCCCCGACCCGTAGGTGCCCACCCAGAGCGCGCCCTGGGGGTCGCGCGCCGCGGTGAGCACGTGCACGCCCCAGCCCGTACTGTCGGGCAGCCGTGGAAGCGCTGATTGGCCGGCAGCAGGAGGAGGCGCGGCCAACAGCAGCGCGATCAGCCGAGCCGCGCGGGCAACGCGGGACGCACGCGGGGACGGCGGAAACGTCGCACATGAGGTCATGGGCAGAAGCGATGAGGTGGAACGGCTGTCAGACCGGGCCCAGCCGCAGCCAGTCAACGTGAACGTGCGGTGGGCGGGAGGCGACGTAGAGGATCGCATCAGCAACGTCGGAGGGCCTGAGCATGGCGTCTCGTGGCGGGAATCCGGGGCGCCGGTCGGGGTCGAAGGGATCCCAGATGGCGGTGTCGGTGGGCCCGGGTGAGACGAGAGTGAGACGGAGCCCGCTGCCGCGGTATTCGGCCACCAGCGTCTCATGCAGCCCACGGACGCCGTACTTGCTCGCCGCGTACGCGGCGTTTTCCGGGAAGCCGGTGTGGTCCGCGACGCTGCCCACGGTGATGAAGGCGCCCCGCCCCGCCGAGCGCATCGGCGGGAGAAAGCCGCGGGCGACGGCGAAGGGAGCGCGGAGGTTGGCCGCCAGCTGCCGGTCGAACTCCTCGATGGTGGTGCTCTCGAGAGCGCGCAGCAGAAAGCCGCCGGCGTTGCTCACTACGATGTCCGGGGGGCCATGCGCCTCCACCACCCGAACCGCCAGCGCGGCCACCTCGGCCGAGTCCGTGAGATCGCAGCGGATATCGTAGGGTCCCTCGGCGGCACCTTGGGCGAGAGAGCGGGCCACTCGAATCACCCGCGCGCCGGCGCCGGCGAAGGCCGCGGCGGTGGCGGCGCCGATGCCGCGAGACGCTCCCGTTACCAGGGCCAGGCGGCCGGCAAGCGCGGTCACTCGCCCGATCGCCCACCGTGCGCCAGGCGGAGAAACTCCACCCGGGTCTTGGAGTCGTCACGAAAGATGCCGCGCAGCGCGCTGGTGACGGTGCGCGAGTTCTGCTTCTCCACACCCCGCATCATCATGCAGAAATGGGCCGCCTCGATCACCACGCCGACACCGGTGGGACTGAGAACGTCCATCACCGCATCGGCGACCTGGTCGGTGAGCCGCTCCTGCACCTGCAGCCGCCGGGCAAAAACGTCCACGATGCGGGCCACCTTGGACAGGCCCAGAATCTTGCCGTCGGGAACGTAGGCCACGTGAGCCCGCCCGAAGAACGGAAGCAGATGATGCTCGCACATCGAATAGAGCTCGATGTCCCGCACCATGATCATGCTCTGGTGCTTCTCCTCGAACACCGCATCACCCACCGCGTCGGCTACGGACATCCGGTAACCCTGGGTGAGCCACCGGAGGGATGACTCCACCCGCTCCGGCGTCTTGAGCAGCCCTTCACGCCTCGGATCCTCACCCAGCGCCGCCAGGATCTCGCGGACTTTCTCCGCGAAGGGCTCCGGGTGGGGCGCCGGGGCCTCGGGGTGAGTGATGGCGGTGCGCTCCGGCCTAGGCGCCTTCGTAGTCGACATAATTCCTCGGGGTCTCCCAGAGCCGCAGGCGGAGGGTGAGGTGCGCGGGGAGGGCGGCACGCAACTCCCGCCAGCAGACCAGGGCGATATTCTCGGACGTGGGAATCAGCTCCTGAAACCAGGGCACGTCGAGGTTGAGATTCTTGTGGTCGAGGTGCTGCAGGAGCCGCTCCTGAGCCAGCTCCTTGAGCCCGTTCAGATCCATGACGTACCCGGTCTCCGGGTCAATCTCCCCCTCCACCGACAGATCGAGCTCGTAGTTGTGCCCGTGGTAGTTCGGATTATTGCAGACGCCGAAGGTCTTTCGGTTCCACTCGTCCGAGCACTTGGGGTTATGGACACGATGCGCGGCGTTGAAGTGCACGCGCCGCGTCACAATGCATCGCGGCATGGGAGGAAGATGATAGGGGTGGAGGTGGAAGGTCAAAGGTGGGAGGTCGAAGGTCATAGGTCCAAGGTCCGCGGGAGCGGAGGCTCGGTGTCTCAGGACCTTCGACCTTCGACCTCTGACTCAAAAACAAACGCCGACCCCCAAAGAGGCCGGCGCCCGGTAACGAAGAGGATTATTGAAGCCCAATGAGAACTTGCGGTGCCCTCACCTTGACTCCTGTCTTCCCCCGAGGGGCGTGACATCGGCCACGGCATTTGGACCCATCATCGGACCTGTTGGCTCAATAATTTGGCTCTCCGCTACCGTGGGGAGTAAAATAGGAGCCTTCTCCAACACCGTCAACCGAAGCGAGGAACTTTCCGATGTCTCCCACACTGCTGGTCGCCGTTGCGGCACTGCTGGCCTGGACCGTTCTGGTCTTCGCCACGTCCATCTCCACCGGCGTGATCCACCTGTTGCTGGCGCTGGGGACCACCCTCCTGGTACGGTGGTGGGGGCTGCGGGCCTGAGCGTGTAGCCGCGGTGCTGATCCGTGTAGATGAATCACTACAGGCCACTGCTGTCAAGCCCCCAGCCAGCCAGCGAGGGTTTGCGCGCTAAGGCATTGCGGAGCAATAAGATAGGTGGATCGCCCGAGGCTCCCTCCACACCCCCCTTCCCGGGCATGGATCGTGCTAAGTCCCGCCACTGTGTCGCCGAGCAGAAAGGCAGTCTTCCGCCGGCGACAACGAGGCCCCCGCGATGCCGAGAGGCAATCGTTATCACCCAGCCCGGATCTACCACGGACGGTACACGTGATGCGATGGATGGAGGCACTGGTCGAGCGAGCAGGCTCCCCTGGGGTTCCCCCGGCGAGGCTCAGGTTGTGGAACGCCACGGAAGCCCGGAGTATGGAAACGTCCGACGCGGCAGCCGAGGCGGAGTGGCTCACGCGCTCGGTCAACGCGGTCCTTGCGCTGGCCGTGCTCATCGTGCTGGTGCCGGTACTCCTGCTGATCGCGCTGGTCGTCAAGCTGACCAGCCGCGGCGCGGTGCTCTACACCCAGGAGCGGGTCGGCCTCGACCGCCGCCTCCCCAGCCCCGATGCCCGCAACCACAACCGCACCCGCGACCTCGGCGGCCGGCCCTTTACCAT
>JACCQZ010000334.1 GCA_013813875.1 Gemmatimonadales bacterium
GCCGAATACACCCGCACCTGATGGCCGCGCTTCTGCAGCGCCTCGGTCAGGCGCAACAGGGTGACGCCCACCCCGCTCACCATAGGCCAGTACACTTCCGAGAACAGCGCGATCCGCACTAGGCGACGCTCGAGTGGCAGTTCATGATGGAATGGCGACCCGATAGGGCCGCCCGGTACACCTGTACCCTACCCGCAGGCTGCAAGGCCGACAAGATGCGGGGCTGGCGAGGCCGCCGGCGGCGGTGCAGCGTGCGGTCCTCGGCGCAGCTTGTCATCCCAGGCGCAGCTTGTCATCCCGAGCGAAGCGAGGGATCTTCTCCGGGGTTCGAACTTCGTTGGCGAAGATTCCTCGCTGCGCTCGGAATGACAGGGAGGTGAGGCTTCGCGCCGCACCCGGCGACAGACGGCGCGCACCCATCCCAACGCATCCATCAGGTAGATTGCTGGCATGAAGATCAGAGAGCCTTTCAATACCGGCTCCCACCTCGTGGGGCTCGTCCTGGCGGCGGCCGGCACCGCCCTGCTGCTGCGGTTGGCGCGGGAGACGTCGCAACTGGTGGCGTTCGGTATTTACGGAAGCACTCTGATACTGCTCTACGGTGCCAGCACCGTCTACCACATGCTCCCGCTGCCGCAGCACCGCTTGCGGCCGCTG
The DNA here is from genome assembly GCA_013813875.1 of Gemmatimonadales bacterium. GTDB lineage: Bacteria > Gemmatimonadota > Gemmatimonadetes > Gemmatimonadales > GWC2-71-9 > CAVVWJ01. Next base: position 658 of record JACCQZ010000334.1, read on the forward strand.
CGGATGCTGGACCACATCGCCATCTACTTCCTCATCGCTGGAACCTATACGCCGGTGGCCCTGCTGACCTTGCAGGGGCCCTGGGGATGGTGGCTGCTGGCGGCGGTCTGGATCATCGCGGTGGCCGGGATCCCCTTCAAGATCCTCTTCCTCGATGCGCCGGTCTGGCTTTCGACGGCGATTTATCTGGGGATGGGCTATCTGTCGCTGGTGGCAGCGGTCCCGCTCACTCGGAGCGTCGGCCTGCCGGGGCTGGCGTGGTTGGTGGCGGGCGGTGTTGCCTACACTGTCGGGGCGATCATCTTCGCTCGCGGACGCCCCAATCCCTATCCCGGCCGCTTCGGCCATCACGAGATCTGGCACCTCCTCGTGCTGGTGGGCAGCGCCTGCCATTTTGGGTTCATGCTGTTTCACGTCGTCCCCGGCTGAGCCGGCGACTCTCGCGGAGTCTTCTCTGCCCGTGCCCTCCACGACTTCGAGCCGACCGATGCGCATTCTGGGCGGTGCGGTTGCCGGATCCGAGCGCATTCTCACACCGGAGGCGCTCCAATTCGTCGCGGCACTGACGCAGCGCTTCGCGTCCAGGCGTCAGGCGTTGCTGGCCCGGCGGGCCGACCGGCAGCGGGAGTTTCTGGCGGGCGCGCTTCCCGACTTTCTCGCCGAGACGGCGAGCGTCAGGGCGGATGACTGGAGGGTGGCGCCGGCGCCGTCCGATCTCGACGACCGGCGGGTCGAGATCACCGGCCCGACCGACGCCAAGATGATGATCAACGCCCTCAACTCGGGGGCCAAGGTCTTCATGGCCGACTTCGAGGACGCGCTCTCGCCGCCGTGGAGCAACGTGGTGGGGGGGCAGGCCAACTGCATGGACGCGGTGCGGCGCACCCTCGGGTTCACCAGCCCCGAGGGAAAGCAGTACCGGCTCGGTGAAGCCACCGCCACGCTGGTGGTGCGTCCCCGCGGATGGCACCTGGATGAAAAGCACGTCGAGCTGGACGGCCGGCCGGTGCCGGCGAGCCTCTTCGATTTCGGCCTCTACTTTTTTCACAACGCGCGCGAGCTTCTCTCCCGGGGGAGCGGGCCGTACTTCTACCTGCCCAAGCTGGAGAGCCATCTCGAGGCGCGGCTGTGGAACGAGGTGTTCCAGGCGGCGCAGGATACGCTGGGCATTCCCGGCGGAACCATCCGCGCCACGGTGCTGATCGAAACCATCGTGGCCGCCTTCGAGATGGACGAGATCCTCTACGAGCTCCGGGAGCATTCCGCCGGACTCAACGCCGGCCGGTGGGACTACATCTTCAGCGTGATCAAGAAGCTCGGCCACCGTCCGGAGTTCGTGCTGCCGGATCGGTCCCAGGTCACCATGTCGGTGCCGTTCATGGAGGCGTACACCGAGCTGCTGGTGCGCACCTGCCATCGCCGCGGGGCGCACGCCATCGGCGGCATGGCGGCGTTCATTCCCTCCCGCCGGGACCCCGAGGTGAACCAAGTGGCGCTCACCCGGGTACGCGAGGACAAGGGGCGCGAGGCCACTAGGGGCTACGACGGCGCCTGGGTGGCGCATCCCGACCTGGTGCCCACGGTGCGGGAGATCTTCGACGGGGTTCTGGGCAGCGATCCCAACCAGAAGCACAAGCTCCGCGAGGAGGTATCGGTGGGCGGGGAGCGGCTGCTCGACGTGGCTATTCCCGGCGGCCGGGTGACCGAAGCCGGAGTGCGGAGCAACGTGAGCGTGGCACTGCAATATCTGGAGGCGTGGCTCCGCGGCTCCGGCGCCGTGGCCATCAACAACATGATGGAGGACACCGCCACCGCCGAAATCTCCCGGGCGCAGCTCTGGCAGTGGATCCACCACCGGACCCCGACCGAGAACGGCCAGCCGGTAACCCTGGCGTCGGTTCGGGCGATGGCCCGGGAAGAGCTGGACCACCTCGGCGCCGCCGCCCCACCGGGATCACGCCTGGAGGAAGCCAGCCGTCTGCTGGACGCCCTGATAGCGGCGGAACAGTTTCCGGAATTCCTGACGCTGGCGGCGTATGGGGAGTTGGAGTGAAAAGCTTTGGGTCGAAGGTCGAAGGTCTTGCGTCGAAGGTCCACGGGAGCGGAGGCTAGGTGTTGCAGGACCCCAGACCTTCGACCTTCGACCCAACAGCCAGACCTTCGACCCACTGGGGCGGCTGGGGTCGAACCAGCAACCTCCCGGTTAACAGCCGGGCGCTCTGCCGATTGAGCTACACCCCAAGATGGTACGAGGGACCCGCACTTTACCCCGCGCGGTAGAGGTGGTCAAGACCATTCGCCTGGCCAACCTTGACCCCTCACCATCGAAGCACAACCTTACCGGAGTCAGCCGCCGGCATCGGTGTGCCGCGCGGCGCCAAGCCTATTGGAAGGAGCCTGGTCACATGAAACGTGACGTCACCCTCACCATCAACGGCACCGACCGGCACGTGCAGGTCGAGCCTCGAGCACTGCTGGTTCACGTGCTCCGGGACGATCTCAACCTGACCGGCACCCACATCGGCTGCGACACCAGCCAGTGCGGTGCCTGTACCGTGCTGATTGACGAGCGCGCGGTGAAGAGCTGCACCGTTCTGGCCATGCAGGCTGAGGGTCAGCGGATTACCACCATCGAAGGGCTTGCGAGCGGTGATACCCTGCATCCGCTGCAGGAGGGGTTCTGGGAAAAGCACGGTCTCCAGTGTGGCTTCTGCACGCCGGGTATGATCATGACCGCGGTGGACCTGCTGGCGTCGAATCCCCACCCGACCGAGCCCGAGATCCGTCACGCCATCGAGGGCAACTACTGCCGCTGTACCGGATATCAGAACATCGTCGCCGCCATTCAGGCCGCGGCTGGAACGCTGCGCGCCAACAACGCCGCCAACCTCCCCTCCCAGGGTGGGGAGAGCGCGGCTCCACGGCGGGCCGGTCAGCCGGCCACCGCCGCGGTCTGAGGAGACGACATGGCCACCATCTTCGGTTCCGCCATCAAGCGCCGTGAAGATCCCCGGCTCATCACCGGAACCGCCACCTACACCGACGACGTGAAACTCCCCGGCCTTACCTACGCCGCCATCGTCCGGAGCCCCTATGCCCACGCCCGGATCACCGGGGTGGACGTGAGCGAGGCCCGGAGAGTGCCCGGGGTGATCGCCATCTACACCGGCGCCGACATCAAGGATCGGGTGGCGCCGGTGCCCTGCGCCTGGAACGTCCCCAACTGCGACCTCAAGATTCCCGCCCACCCGCTGCTGGCCCACGACCGGGTGCGCTACGTCGGTGACGGTGTGGCCATGGTGGTGGCGGAGAGCCGCTCCGCCGCGCGCGATGCCGTGGACCTGATTGACGTCAGCTACGACACCCTGGGCGGCGGGGTTGATCCCGAGAAGATGACCCAGCCGGGCGCGCCGCAGTTGCACGACGACGTTCCCAACAACATCGGCTTTACCTGGATCGTGGCCGGCGGCGACGCGGAGCAGGCGTTCAAGGAAGCGGAAGTAACGGTGGCCCAGCGGATCGTGCAGCAGCGGCTGCTCCCCACCGCCATGGAGGCGCGCGCGGCGGTGGCCAGCTACAACAAGGGGTCGGGACAGCTCACCCTGTGGGTGACCAGCCAGAACCCCCACATCCACCGCTTTCTCTGCTCGGTCATGCTCCAGTTGCCCGAGCACCGCATCCGGGTGATCGCTCCCGAAGTGGGCGGCGGGTTCGGCAGCAAGATCCCGGCATATCCCGACGAGGCGCTGGTGAGCTTCGCTTCGATGCAGTTGGGCCGCCCCGTCAAATGGACCGAGGACCGCTCGGAGAACTACAAGGTCACCATCCATGGCCGCGATCATATCGAACACGTCGAGCTCTGCGGCACCCGGGACGGCAAGATCACCGGGCTCCGTACCCGGGTGTACGCCGGACTCGGCGCCTACGCCTCGACCGCGGGGCCGGGCATCCCGACCATTCTTCACGGCCTGATCTATCCCGGCCCCTACGGCATTCCCAACATCCACGGCACCATTTACGGGGTCTACACCTCGACCGCGCCGGTGGACGCCTACCGGGGCGCGGGGCGCCCTGAAGCGGCGTACCTGATCGAGCGGATGGTGGATATCTTCGCCCGGAAGATCGGCATGGACCCGGTCGAGATCAGACGCAAGAACTTCATCCCGCCCGACAAGTTCCCCTACACAGTGTCCACCGGCCTGGTCTACGACTCGGGAGACTACGAGCCCGCCCTCGACAAGGCGGTGCGGATGCTCGACTATCAGGCGTTTCGGAAGGAGCAGGCCGATGCCCGAAGAGAGGGGCGCTACCTGGGCGTCGGGGTCGTCTCCTACATCGAGATCTGCGGCCTGGGCCCCTCGCAGGTGGCCGGCGCGGTCGGGTTCGGCGGCGGGCTGTACGATTCGGCCATCGTCCGGGTGTACCCGACCGGCGTCATCCGGGTCTACATCGGCGCCAGTCCGCACGGGCAGGGAGAAGAGACGACCTTCGCCCAGATCGTCGCCGAAGAGCTGGGTTATCCGGTGGAGAATATCGAGATCGTTCACGGCGACACCGACAACACCCCACAGGGATGGGGGACCTACGGCAGCCGCACCACCGCCGTCTGCGGCTCGGCGGTCAAGGTGGCCACGCAGCGGGTCAAGGAGAAGGCCAAGAAGCTGGCGGCGCACCTGCTGGAGGCCAACGAGCAGGACATCGAGTGGAAGGACGGCAAGTTTACCGTCCGCGGCTCGCCCGACCAGTCCAAGACGTTCGCCGAAACGGCGCTGATGGCCAATCTCGCCTGGAACATGCCGGAAGGTCTGGAGCCGGGGCTCGAAGCCACCGCCTTCTTCGACCCCTCCAACTTCGTCTATCCTTTCGGCAGCCATCTCTGCACCGTCGAGGTGGATGGCGAGACCGGCGAGGTGAAGATCCTGCGCTACATCGCGGTGGACGACTGCGGGCCGCACATCAACCCCATGATCGTGCAAGGCCAGATCCACGGCGGCGTGGTGCAGGGTCTGGGAGAGGGACTGCAGGAGATCTGCGTGTACGACGACGCCGGCCAGCTCCTGACCGGCACCATGATGGACTACGCGGTCCCCCGCGCCAGTCAGATGCCCCGGATCGAGACCGATTACACCGTCACCCCCTCGCCGGTGAACCCGCTGGGCATCAAGGG
>JACCQZ010000339.1 GCA_013813875.1 Gemmatimonadales bacterium
CGGGACCGGTGCTCTTTTCCTCGGGATACTGCATCGTCACCTTCTTCTCGAACATGTGCTTGAAGGTGAGCGCCATTCCCTTGAGCGTGGCCCGCACGTAGCTGACCTCCCGCTCGGGACGGGTGAGAACCTTGACGCCGATGGCCATCAGGGCGTTACCGTGGCGCGCTGCTGGCGCCGGTTGGAGCCGCGGATGAAGGCCCCGCTGTCGAGCAGCCCGAACACCAGGACCGCGATGACCACGTTGAGCCCGAAGAGCGCGAGCGCGGACAGACGGGGATTAGTCACGCCGGCCACCTGCTCGATCAGGTAGATGGCCACGGCGGTGACCATGATATACGCCAGCGCCAGCGGCATCAGCACCTTCCAGCCGAGCGCCATGAGCTGATCGTAGCGGAAACGGGGCAGCGTCCAGCGGATCCACATCACGAAGAAGATCCAGAAGAGCACCTTGCCGGCGAAGAACATGCCGGTGAGCAGCGTCTGCAGAACACCGCCGCTCTCGTCCCAGCCGGTAAAAGGTATGTCCCAGCCGCCGAAGAAAATGGTCGTCACCATGGCGCAGACCGTCACCACGTTGGCATACTCGGCGATGAAGAAAAAGGAGAACTTCATCGCGCTGTACTCGGTGTGATAACCGGCGATCAGCTCCGACTCGGCCTCGGGCAGGTCGAAGGGAAGCCGGTTGGTCTCGGCAAAGCCGGAAACGAGAAAGATGAAGAACGAGAGAAAGAGCGGCAGGACGTACCAGAGGCCGGCCTGCTGCTGGGCGATGATGGAGGTAAAGCTGACGTTGCCCGACAGGAGCAGGACGGGGATGAGGCTCAGTCCCATCGCCACCTCGTAGGAGATCATCTGGGCGCTGGCCCGAAGCCCGCCGAGCAGGGCGTACTTGCTGTTGGACGACCAGCCGGCGAGCGCGATGCCGTAGACCCCGAGGGAGCTGATGGCCAGCACGAAGAGGAACCCGATCGGCAGATCGGCCACCACCATCGGCGTGGCGCCCCGATGGATGAAGCGGCCGAGCGGCCCCAGGGTGAAGTCGAACTCGACCGGTAGCGGCGCCGCGAAGGGGATGACCGCGGACAGCAGCAGCGCCGGGATGAAAGAGAGCGCCGGGGCGAGCAGAAAGAGCCACCGGTTGGCCAAGGCGGGAAAGGTCTCCTCCTTGAGGATGTTCTTCACTCCGTCGGCGGCGGGCTGCAGGAGGCCGGCCCAGCCCACCCGATTGGGGCCGCGCCGGTTCTGCATCCAGGCGCTCACCTTCCGCTCCATCAGGGTCAGCAGCGCGACGCCCACCATGATGACGGTGAACACCACCAGCATCTTGATGGTGCTGAGGAGCAAGAATCCCTTCATCTCGGGAGTCATCGCGCCACCGCTGCCCGCGCCGGCTCGGCCCGGTCGAGCCGGGCGCCGGTGTAACCCAGGTCGCGATAGGTGAGTCCGGCGAAAACCGGCCAACGCTCTCCCAGCAACTCGAACGCCTCTGCGGCGGTGGACGGCGCCGACGGGCTGGGGCCCGGGCCCGCCAGCACTTCTCCCGCCACCCACCAGGCGGGCCGCGCCATCCCCGGCTGGGACTTGGCCTGCTGGTAGCGTTGAATGCGAAGATCGCGGTTGATGTAGGTGCCGTTCTCCTCCGCCATGTTGGTGAGCGGCAGAACCAGCTCGGCGTTTCTGAGGCCGTCGGCGAAGGTGGTGCCCAGCACCACCAGCATGCCCGGCGCGGCGGCGAGCGCGGCCTCGTCGAGCTCGGACAGGTCGGCGTCGAGCACCACCACCACGGCGGCGCCGAGCACCTCGCGCATGGCCGCCTCCCAATGGGGGGTATAGCCGAGCAGCTCGGCGCCGGCCAGGTTGGGGGCCCGCTCGCGGCGGAGCGCCAGATTGGGCACCCGGGCGAGCGGCGCCTCCTCGCCCAGCGGCACCTGGACGGCGGCGGTCACGTCGAAGCGGTCGAGCAACCGCCGGACCAGGCCCAGCGATTCGGTCGAGGCGCGGCCGCTGGCCAGGATCACCGCGCTGCCAGAGGCGCCGCGAACGATCTGGTCCAGCCGGGCAAGCGCGGTGTCCCAGTCGGTGGCGATGTGGCGGGCCCCGTCGCGCACCAGCGGCGCCTCGATGCGATCGCCCCGGTTCATCCAGCGATAGTTCATCCGCCCGTAGTCGCAGATGAAGTGCCGGTTGACCTCGAGGTTGGGCCGGGGCCGCAGCCGCACCACTACGTCGTCGCGGGTGTCAATGCTGATGTTGCAGCCCTGGGTGCAGCCGGGGCAGACGCTGGCGGTCTTGTCGAGGTCCCAGGCCCGGGCCTTGTGCAGGAAGTCCTTGGAGAGGAGCGAGCCGACCGGACAGAGGTCCACGACGTTGCCGGACCAGGCGTGGTCGAGCTGCTCGTCGGGGGAGATGCCGATGTAGGCCCGATCGCCCCGCTCCGATACGTTGAGCACGGGGGTGTCGGCGACGTCTTCCATGAAGCGCACGCAGCGGGTGCAGAGGATGCACCGGTTAGGCACGTAGAGGATGTCGGGGCCGAAGTCCTCGACCGGGCTGTAGCGCTTGGCGTACTCGGCATATCGGGTGCCGGCCCGGCCTTCCTGGAACACGTAGTTCTGCAGCTCGCACTCGCCCGCCTGGTCGCAGATGGGGCAGTCGAGCGGGTGGTTGATGAGGAGGAACTCGAGCACGCCTTCGCGCGCTTTCTGGGCGCCGGGGCTGTTGACGTGCACCACCTGGCCTTCGGCGACGGTGGTAACGCAGGCCGGCATCAGCTTGGGCGCCTTTTCCACCTCCACCAGGCACATCCGGCACACCGCCGGCGACGGCAGCGATGGGTGATAGCAATAATGCGGCACCAGGATGCCGGCCTGCTTGGCGGCCTCGATGATCGGGGTCCCCTTGGGGACGGCGACCTGCATGCCGTCAATGGTTACGTTGACTAGATCGTCTGCCATTCCTTGTTCCTTTGGAGCTCCGGTGCTCTAACAGCAACGGAAGGCCACGAAGGGCACGAAGGTACACGAAGGAAAAACACTGAGATCAGTTGTTGTTTCTTCGTGTGCCTTCGTGCCCTTCGTGTCTTCGTGGTGAAAACAGCACCGGCGCTCATCCAGCCCCGGACTCGAACTCCCCACGCATCCTCAGCCCTCAAACCGCCGCCATCGCCGGCTCGCGCGCACCGGCGATGTAGGCTTCGAACTCGGAGCGGAACTTCTGGATCCCGCTCACCACCGGCGCCGCGCAGGAGTCGCTGAGGACGCAGATGGTCTTGCCGGTCATGTTCTCCGAGAGCTCGAGCAGCAGCTGGAAGTCTTCCTGCTTTCCCTTCCCCGACAGGATCCGCTCGAAGATGCGGGTGGTCCAGGCGGTTCCCTCGCGGCACTGGGTGCACTGGGCGCAGGACTCGTGGGCGTAGAACTTGGCCAGCCGCCAGATCTGGTACACCATGTCGGTGGTATCGTCCATTACGATCATCCCGGCGGAGCCCAGCATGGAGCCCTGGGCCACGATGCCCTCGTAGTCGAACAGCGCCGCCTCGGCCTCCTCGATGGTCATGATCGGCACCGATGAGCCGCCGGGGATCACCGCCTTGAAGGTGCGCCCGGGCAGCGGGCCACCGCACATGTCGTACAGGATCTCCCGTACCGGCGTGCCCATGACGACCTCGTAGTTGCCGGGCCGCTGCACGTGGCCGCAGACCGAGACCAGCTTGGTGCCGGTGCTCTTGGGATTGCCGAGGCAGAGTCCCTTGTACCACTCGGCGCCGCGGTTGAGAATGTGCGGCACCGCCGCCAGGGTTTCCACGTTGTTGATGGTGGTGGGCATGCCGAAGAGGCCGGCCACCGCCGGGAAGGGCGGCTTGATCCGAGGGTTGCCCCGCTTTCCCTCGATCGAGTTCATCATCGCGGTCTCTTCGCCGCAGATGTAGGCGCCCGCCCCGCGGTGCAGGATCATCTCGACCCGCTTGCCGCTGCCGAAGACGTTGGCCCCAAGAGCGCCGCGCGCCACCGCCTCGTCCACCGCATTACTCATCACCCGCCACGGCTCGGTGAACTCGCCCCGGATGTAGATGTAGCAGCGCTCGGCGCCGATGGCGTAGGCTCCTATGGCGCACCCCTCGATGAGCGCGTGCGGAGTCCACCGCATGATCTCGCGGTCCTTGAAGGTGCCCGGCTCCGACTCGTCGGCGTTGCAGACGAGGTAGTGGGGCTTGACCGCTTCCTTGGGCATAAACGACCACTTGAGCCCGGTGGGAAAGCCGGCGCCGCCCCGGCCCCGAAGACCCGACGCCTTTACTTCCTCGATGATGGCCTCGCGGGTCATGCCGACCGCTTTGCGCAGCGCCTCGTAGCCGCCGTGCTTGACCCAGCCGTCGAAGGTGCGTGCCTCGGGGTCTCCGAAGTGCTTGGAGAGGACCGGCGTCTCTTTGGGATGACTCGGGTGGGGATACCCCATTACTGATACCTCTGCAGGATGCCCGGGACCTTCTCGGGCGTCACGTTCTCGACGAAGTCGTTGTCCACCAGGATGGGCGTGGCGAAACCGCAGGCGCCGAGGCACTCGACTTCGATCACGGTGAAGCGGCCGTCGGGGCTGGTGGCGCCGAGCTCGCCGCAGCCGGTCTCCTGAAGCAGCGCCTTTACCACGTCCTCGGCCCCGCAGATGTTGCACGGCGTGGTGGTGCAGACCTGGATGAAGTGCCGCCCGACCGGATGGGTGTGATACATGGTGTAGAAGGTGACCACGCCCTTCACATACGCCGGCGTCAGGCCCAGCACCTCAGCCACTTCGCCGATGGCGCGCTCGGAGATCCAGCCCCGCTCCTCCTGCACTATCCACAAGGCCGGAAGCAGGCAGGCCTGTTTGGTTGGGTATAGGGCGAAGAGCTCCTCCAGGCGAGCCCGGGGCGGGCCGGCAAAGACCGGCGCGTACTCCTCGGTGGACGTGGTACCGTGCCCAGTCTTCCCACTCATCGGTCCACCTCTCCCATGACGATGTCCACGCTGGCGTTGATGGCGATGACGTCGGAGAGCAACGCCCCTTCGCACATGCGCGGCAAGCTCGCCAGATTGAGGAACGAGGGAGGACGGATCCGCCACCGCACCGGCTTGGCGGTGCCGTCGGAGACGAAGTAGTAGCCCAGCTCGCCCTTGGGATTTTCTATCCCCATGTAGGCTTCCCCGGCCGGTGGCTTGACTCCCTCCATCACCTGCTTGAAGTGGAAGATCATCGCTTCCATGTCGCTCATCGCACGCGACTTGGGCGGAAGGATCACCCGCGGGTCGTCCACGTTGATCGGCGCGCCCTTCAGACCCTGGAGCCGGTCGAGCGCCTGCTCCAGGATCCGGTTGGACTGCCACATCTCCTCCAGCCGGATCCGGTAACGGTCGTAGATGTCGCCGTGCTCGCCGATGGGTACGTCGAAGTCATAGCTCTCGTAGCCCAGGTAGGGCCGGTCTTTCCGGACATCGTAATCCACACCGCTGGCCCGGAGCATGGGGCCGGAGAGCGAATAGTTGATCGCCTCGTCGGCCGTCAAGGCACCGACTCCCTGGGTTCGCCCGATCCAGATGGCGTTCCGGGTGAACATGGTGTCCACCTCTTTCAGGGTGTCGGGGAAGGTGCGGGTGAAGTCCCGCAGACCCGCCTCCCAGCCCTCGGGAATGTCGGCCATCATGCCGCCGACCCGGGTCAGGCTGGTGGTGAGCCGCGCGCCGGTCCACGACTCCTGCAGGTTGTAGATGCGCTCCCGCTCCTGGAACGACCAGAGAAACGGGGTGAAGGCGCCCAGGTCAATTCCGGTGGTGCCCAGCCAGACCAGGTGGGAGATGATCCGGCTCATCTCGCAGGCGATCACCCGGAGCACCTCGCATCGCTCGGTAACCTCGAGCGCCATCAGCTTCTCGACCGCCAACGCCAGACAGACGTTGTTGGCCATGGGCGAGAGGTAGTCGGTGCGGTCGGTGAGGGGGATGATCTGGTTGTAGTGCCGGTATTCGCCGAGCTTTTCGAAGCCGGAGTGCAGGTAGCCCACGTGGGGAATACAACGTTTGACGGTTTCCCCTTCGAGCTCGATGACCAGCCGGAGCACTCCGTGGGTGGCAGGATGCTGGGGGCCGATGTTGACCAGCATGTGCTCGGCGCCGAAGTCTTCGTCGTAACCGCCTACGCCCAGCGGCACCCGCGAGGCATTGCCGTCGCGATCCACCCCGGGCGTGGCCAGCGCCATCTCCACGGTACGCAGGCTCATTTCAGGTAGCCCCGCTCGCCTCGCGCGAGACGCTGCCGCATGTCGGGCGGGAGCTCGTCGAAGGCTTCGGCTATGGATAGCTCTTCCAGCGAGTAGTGGGCCTCGGGGTTGGCCGCGAGCGCCTGGCGGGTCTGCTCGGCCCGGCTGAAATGACCTCGCAGGGGAAAATCCTTCCGCAAGGGATATCCCTCGGCGTAGGTCTCCCACATGAGGATCCGGCGGAGGTCGGGATGCCCGGTAAAGGTGATACCGAAGAGATCGTACACTTCCCGCTCCAGCCAATCGGCGCCCCGCCAGAGGTCCACCACCGAGCGCACCTGGAGCGGAGCGCGCTTGTCGAGCGCGACTTTGACCCTGATATCGGCCTTGCGCGAGAGCGAGCGGAGCTGATACACCACCTCGAGCGGCAGCTCGGAATCCCGATACTCCACCGCGGTGACGTCGGTCAGATAGTTGAACTGGTGGCCGGGTGCGTCCTTGAGCCAGGCGAGCACGTCATGGCTGCGGTCGCGGGTGACGTAGACGATCGTATCGCCGCAGGAGACCAGGACGCGCTCGACGGCGGGGCCGAACTCGGCGCGGAGACCGGGGATGGACGGGGAGGTCACGGCAGATCATCCCGGGGGAGCGCCGCATGCGAGCTGTCACCCTGAGGGAGCGCAGCAACCGAAGGGTTCGGAGCCCGTCCGAGCATCGGTCCCTTCGCTGCGCTCAGAGTGGCAGCGGTGAAAGTCAGGAACATGTCATGCCGAGCGCGTCTGATGCACCGAGTTCCCGAACGGCTCCGACAGCTCGTCCACCCGCTCCGCCGGCAGGAAGAGACCGGAGGGCCCCACCAGCTTCTCCTCGCGCAGCATGTCGTCGGCGATGGTCTCGCCTTTGATCTTTTTCTGCAGCAGCATGATGCCGTACATCAGCCCCTCGGGCCGGGGAGGGCAGCCGGGGACATAGACGTCCACCGGGATGATGGTATCAATCCCCTGCACCATCGAATAGTTGTCGAAGATGCCGCCGGAGGAGGCGCAGGCGCCCATCGAGATGGACCACTTGGGCTGGGGCATCTGATCCCAGATCCGGCGGATGACCGGAGCCAGCTTGAAGGGGAGGCGCCCGGCGCAGATCAGCACGTCGGCCTGCCGGGGTGAGAAGCTCTGCCGCTCCATCCCGAAGCGGGCGATGTCGAACCGGCTGGCCGCGGTGGCCATGTACTCGATGGCGCAGCAGGCGGTGCCGAACGGCATCGGCCAGAGGGAATTGGCGCGAGCCCAGTTGGTGAGAAAGTCGAGCCGGGTGGTGACCCAGTTGGGCGAGATCGAAGAGACGGTGGTGACTTCGTCGGCCCGATTCTCGGTGGCGGGATTGCTCAGTCCCATTGCAGTGCTCCCCGCTTCCAGATATACACGTACCCCACCGCCAGGATGACGATGAAGACGAACATCTCGATGATCAGCAATCCCGCCATATCTCCTAGCTGGCGGAATGCGACGGCCCAGGGAATCATGAACACGGTCTCGATATCGAAGATGATGAACAGCACCGCGACCAGGTAGAACTTGACCGAGAAGCGGTCGCGGGCGTCACCCAGCACCGGCATCCCGGACTCGTACGGGGCGATCTTGACGGCGGTCCGCCGATAGCTGGAGAAAACGTGCGACACCCCCAGCATCAGGACCGCGT
>JACCQZ010000355.1 GCA_013813875.1 Gemmatimonadales bacterium
ACCAGGTAGATGGCCCAGAGCAGCCAGGCTCGGCCGATTGACTTTTGGGTGAGCTTGTAGGCGCTGTGCCCGATGATGCCGATGACCGCCGCGCCCACCGCATAGAAAACCGCCTGCATCCAGGGGAGGCCGCCGTAGCGCAAGTACGCCCACCCCAGACCGATCACCATCAAGAACGAAGGGAGCACGAACGCGATGCCCGCCGCCGTGGCTCCGGTGATGCGGTAGTGCACGAACCCGAGATACATGGCCAACTGGGCGGCGAGCGGCCCCGGAGCGAGCTGGGAGAGCGCCAGCCCGTCCATGTAGTCGCCCTCGGAGATCCACCTTCGCCTCTCGACCAGATCGCGGCGCATGTACTCGACCAGCGCCACCGGGCCGCCGAAACCGACGGCGCCCAGCTTGAGGAAATACAGAATCAGTTGTACGAGGGTGTACTGGGGGCCCGCCTCCGGCATCGCTTCCCCCTGGTGGGCCTGGAAAGAGCCGGGAAGTCTAGCGCGGCGGAGTTGGAATGGGCAAATGAAGGCGCCGCAACCGTGCTGGTCCGAAGGACCGACGCGGTTGCGGCGCTTTGTCTAGCGGTGCTTCAACTGACTGCGCAGGACGCCGCGGGTCGGCCCCCGGCTATCCTCCCTACGGTCTCGAACGCTTCGCGAATCCCGCTCTGACGCAGATAGGACGCGTCGTACTTCCACGCCACGAGAGCACAGACCGACGGCTCCGCCGCGAGGATGCTGCCGAATTCCTTGATCTGGCTCGCCGTCAAGGAAGCGGAGTTGACACCGGATCCGTCAAGAATGTTGAGCCCGGCCACCAGCCCCAGCCCCTCCTGGCGCGCGGCGGAGGCCTGAGACGCCAGGTAGTTTCGCAGGTTTCCCTGCCTGGTGTCGTACTGCGCCCATCCGGCATCGAGGTAGGTCCAGCGGAAATTCGCGGCCGCCAGCTCCGAGGGGGCTACCCGTGCGGTGGTCGGCAGCGAAGGCCAGATAGACTTGCTATAGCGGGCCATTTCCTCGACCGTCTGCCAGGGAATGACCTTGCCACCCCAGCACCCGGCGCAGTTCGGCTGATCCACCAGATCGTGCAGGTAGAGAGCCTTGCTCGAGATGTACTTGCTGAGCTGGAGGCCGCGGAAACGGTCCACTTGAGCCTTCCACATGGGCAGGCTGAAGGTCCCGTTGGGGTTCCTCACTCTCCCAGTCGGGGCCAGCATGACGATGACCTTCATCCCGCTGCTCTGGGCCCGGTCGAGCCGCTCTGCGATCGCCGCGGGCGTGGCCTTGTACAACGTTCCCGTCCATCGGTCGGAATACTCCTCCATCGGCGCGCTGAACAGACCGAAGGGGAGCGCCCCGGCTCCGGGAACAGGCGGAGTCGGCGTTGGAGCCGGCGGGGGAGGAGTGGACGGTGGTGGCGGAGGGGGAGGGGTGGACCCAGCCGCGGTACCCCGGCAGCTCCTCGTGCTCCGGCTCTCGGCCTTGCGGCGCAGCACGTCCATTGCGTTCTGCACGCCGCCGGAGGAGAGATAGCCGGCGTCATACTGCCAGCTGATGAAGGCGCACGGATAGGAGCTGGTCAGCAGTGTCGAGCCCCACTCCTCTACCTGGCTCGCGGTCATTCTGGAGCCGTCGGGGCCGCCCTTGATGATGTTCAGCCCGACGATCAGTCCCAGGCCCAGACGGTTCGCGTCCGAAAGATTGCGTGCGAGATAATCCGCGGCCGAGCCCTTACGGTGAACGTACTGGGCCCAGGCGGCATCGAGATAATGGTAGTTTTCACCGGCAAGGTAGCCGGGGTCGGTGCGCACCACGGTGGTCAGGCTCGGCCAGATCTGCTTGCTGTACTTTGCCATCTCTTCCAGGGTGGACCCTGGCACGGGACGGCCGCTCCAGTTCGCCGGATCGTTGGGCTCATCAATCAGGTAGTGGGCAACGATGGTCCCATCGTTGATATACGAGTCGAAGTCCACGTCTCTGAAGAGATCAATCCGGGCCTTCCACTTGGTCAGGCTGAAGTGTCCATCGCCGTCTCTGTAGTGGTCCTCGTTCCCCGCCATCATCAGCACGATTCTGCCGCCCCGCCCCTTGATCTCCGCCAGTTCGTCACGGAGAAACTGCGGCCAGATGTTCCGCAAACCGCCGTTGTAGCGGTCCCCGAACGTATTGGTCGGCTGAGCATAGGTCCCGAAGGGAATGCCGCCGGCAAAGGCAGCTGCCGCGGTAGCGGGGACATCGCCCTGCTCGCCGGCCGTCGGGAGATTGCTGCTGTCGGGATCGAAGGAGTCGGTGGCGCTGCAGCCGACCAGTAAGAGGGTAAGCAGGATCAGAGCGAGTACGGGGGCTCGAAGGCGAGCGATTCTACGGGCCAGCTTGAAAGTGTAGGTCATGGCGGACATCCCCGAGCGTGGGTTCGTGATGTAAGGCTGCGATCGATATCAGATGCAGGGGAGGCGAATAGATCTGCCGGGTCGGCCTGCCCGGCAGGCAAGAGGTGGGCCCGCCTGAGAGGATTCCGCCGCTTTGACCCGGAAACGCGGATTTGGAGGGGTTAACGGCCGGCTCAACGGCACATATTGCCGGGTCTGGCGTGTCGTGCTGCAGGGCGTTGCAGGCCGCCCCAACCGATACGGTGCGACGTTTCTGGCTATTTGGGAGAGGTCTTGCGTACCCGAAGGCCGACATATGTGGCCGCACAGCTTGCCTCCGGGTACCCTAGCGTATGAGATTGTCTGCACCCGCCATTCATCCGTCAGTCCAATCCGGTGTTCCACCCCGTGGGGGCTTGCCATGCGCTCTGGCAGTGTTTCCCGTCTTCTGGCTCTCCTCGCGATAGCTCCCGCTGCGTCGGGGCTAGGCTGCGGCGGCGGGAGCGACCTCATCGGACCGGAGCTGGGCACGTTGGAAGT
>JACCQZ010000359.1 GCA_013813875.1 Gemmatimonadales bacterium
GCCCTTCGCCTCGTGTGCCCTCGGCCGGCTCTCGCAACTCAGCGTCTGGTGGCTCCGCCTCGGGATCCGACCCGAGCTCATCGAGCCCGCCAGTCCTCAGCAGAATGGCCGCCACGAGCGCATGCACCGGGACCTCAAGGCCGAGACGACCCGCCCACCGGCACACTCACGATCGGCTCAGCAGCGGCGCTTCGATACCTTTCGCCATACCTTCAATCAGGTGCGCCCGCATGAGGCCCTGGATCAGCGTCGGCCCGCGACCCTCTACACCCCGTCCGATCGCCTCTATGTGCCGCGGCTCCGCCCCATCACCTATCCCGAGCATTTCGAGATCCGCCGGGTCTCGACCAACGGGGGCATCCGCTGGAGCAAGCGCTGGGTGAACGTCTCGCACATCCTGGCCACGCTGCCCGTCGGGCTGGAGCCCCTCGCCTCCGGCACCTGGAACGTCTTCTTTGGGCCGGTCCACCTGAGCTGGCTGGATGAACAGACTATCGGATCCACGACCACCGCGGCCGCACCCGCCGCGAACGTCACCTGTCACCCATCAGGTGAGTACACCTGTCACCCATCAGCTGAGATGTTCATCGCGCGGATCATTAGGCAGCCGAGTTGTATGTGAACTCGGCCCACGGATACGGGGACCGCCGTGTACCATTTCCCGTTACACCTTACCACGCAACCATGGCAGCGCGGACTCCTCATTCAGCTGCTGACCAACAACAGACATCCAGCCTGCCGGGATGTGGGCCCGTTTATGACAATCTTTATGACAATCCCCCCTAGCGGCTGTGAGCGCCAGTCAGCGATCCGGGCTCGGTTCTGAGGGAAAATCAGCGCCGGTTGGCGGCAGCTGGCGCTCGGGCCTGCGCTCCGGAGCAAGAGGTCGCGCGTTCGAGTCGCGCCGGGCCCATGCTTCTCACCAACCGCCCCTAAGCCCCTCAGATCTCAGAGTTTTCGTTCACCTCGGCGGCCCCTTCGACCTGACGGGCGCGGGCCGGACAGCGGGCTGGCGCTGTCCGGCCCGGCTGACTAGCGTTCCCAGGCCTCCCCTGGTCGATCCTTCACTGATCGGTTATGGCCGCGCTCCCCAACTTCGCGCCGCGCATCTTCGCCGCCCCCGAGCAGCGGCAAGTGCGGTTGCATCCGCGATACGCTCACCTCTACCCGGAGATTCCTCCGGGCATCTGGGTCACGGCCACCAGCGCCGCGTGGGTCGTCCTCGGCGGCATCCTCGGGAGAACAAGGTCGTGGCCGTGCCCCGGCCCACGGGTGCTCGGCCAGGAGCACTTCATCTTTCGTGGTGGAGACTGCCGGGTGGAAGGGTGGCTCGGACCCAATTCGCGGTCCGATGATCTCTGAGACCGCCTTCGCATGAGCGCTGGGCTCTGGCGCACGAGGTCGGCGTTCGGGTCGCGCCCACTCGAGAAGGTTTTTTCTTGAACGATCCCCGCGCTGCCGTGGCCCACTGGCCATTGACCAAAGAACCCGGTCGTCCCCTCCTCGCTGGATTCATGACCCTGGCCGTCGCTGCGGCCACCTGGGCGGGCTTGCTGTGGGTCTTGCGGCGAGCGCCCAACGTGCCACCGTCCCGGACGATTGCGGTCGTGTCGTTTGGGCGTGACTCGGTGGATGTGGCAAGTGTGAAACTCAGGGCCCCTGCCCTCCCGCGCGCCATTCCCTCCCGCCCTGTGCCCCTCAAGGTGAGCCCGTTCCTGCGGTCGCACCCATGGGCCGGGCCGGTCGGCGGGCGGTACTACTATCCCAGCACCTGTCGTGAAGTGCTCGGCTTCGAGCAACTGCGGTTCTTCACTACCGAGAGGGAGGCACGCGCCAGCGGATTGGTGCCCGCGAAAGGAACCGCCTGCCGTTAAGGGCAGCGACGGTAACCGAGGGTGATCCATGGGAATGTATCTGCAACTGGTGGCCGTGAGCGACACCACCATCGAGCGGCTCCGCGCCGACCCGGCCCTCGCTTGGCAGCTCGTGACGCCCGATGAGCCGGAACGGGTAGTTGCGGCTCGGGCGGAGTCACGG
>JACCQZ010000001.1 GCA_013813875.1 Gemmatimonadales bacterium
CTTCCGATGGAGGGGAGACCTGGGCCGCGGCGGCCACGCCGGTGGCCGCGGGGCCGTGTGCCGGCCTGACGGCGGTGGCCTTTCGGGATGCGAAGCACGGCGTCGCTCTCGGCGGGGACGTTGCCCAGCCCGGCGGGACCGGCAACAACGTCGCCGTCACCGATGATGGCGGACGCACCTGGCGGAACGGCACTCGGCCCCCCTTTCCCGGCGCGGTGTTCGGTGCGGTGTACGCCACCGGCGTGGACCCCGCCACCCTCATTGCGGTCGGCCCCGGCGGCATGGCGCTGTCTCGCGACGATGCGCGGTCCTGGGTGCTGGCTGACACGCTGGCGTATTGGAGCGTGGGTTTCGGTGCCGGCTCGGCGGGCTGGGCGGTCGGTCCTGCCGGGCGGATCACCCGCATCGAGCTGTCGCCCGATCGGACCCGCTGATTCAGGAGCGACCCCGACATGCAACGGCTTGCAGCAAGCCACTGCACGCTGAACCTTTCGCATCCTCCGCTGTAACACTTCCGTCTCGCCGCAACCTCAGCAATCCAATTACCCAGCCGGGACGTAGCTTTCCGATGGGTTCAGCGATCTACTCGGTGCGGCGGGTGACGTATGTCACTCCGCCACGTTCGCTGCTGCTCTAATGTAAAGTTGCCCGCTCCACAGAGGCGGGTGCCAACCACAGAATTTCTCCGCAGTCTCGTTCCTCGCGGAGTCAGCCCTCAGGAAGTTTTGGTGTGACGTGCAAATGACAAACCGGCGAGGTGGCTCCATTCAGCCGCCGACGTTTTGCGGCTGGGGCATTCGCTGCGCGGAGGAATTGGGGTGAGCGGGATTCTGGGCGTCTTCGGAACCGCCGCCGCGCCGGACGCCGACGCCACTGCACGGAGGATGGGCTCCGGGCTGGGCCATCGCGGCGGAGGGCCGACCGAGATCTGGTGCGATCCCGATGGAAGCTCCACCCTCGGGGTCGAGCGGCAGCTCTGGGAGCTCGAGCCGGGATTCAGCGGTCCGGTTCTCGTTGCCACCGACGGTGCTCTGGCCGTGGCCGCCGACGCCTCGCTCTATTACCAAGCCGATCTCAGGCGCCATCTCGCCGACGGCGCGGGCCCACCGGGGAGCTCCCCGAGCCACCTCGTCCTCGCGGCCTATCGCAGGTGGGGTGTGCGCTGCGCCGAACGGCTCGAGGGTGACTTTGCCTTCGTGCTCTGGGACCGGGACGAGCGCACGGCGGTCTGCGCCCGCGACTTCGGCGGAAAGCGTCCCCTCTTCTACGCTCAGATCGGCGACTCGCTCTTCGTCGCCTCGACCATCGCCGCCCTCCTCGCCCACCCTCGCTGCCCTCACGACCTCGATCCCGTTGCCATTGCCGCTGCCGCCGCCGGGCTCTTCGCCGGGGCGCACGAAACCGCCTACCGAGGCATCCGCAGCCTTCCCGCCGGATGGACGCTGATCTGGCGGGAGGGCAGGCTGCGGCTGACGCGGCACTGGTCTCCGCCCCAGATTGGTTCCGGCAGGGGCCTTCCGTTCGAGGCTGCAGCGGAGGAGCTCCGCGTGTTGCTCGGCCGCGCGGCGGAGGAGCGCCTGGCGCCGTCAGGGCCGACGAGCGTCTGGCTCAGCGGCGGCTGGGACTCGACCGCCGTTTTCGCGTCGGGAGAGCGGGTGCTGCGCGACCGGGGAGACGGCGGGCATCTGCGCGCGGTCTCCATCAGCTACCCTCCCGGCGATCCCGGGCGAGAGGACGAGCTGATCAAGGCGGTGGTGGGCCATTGGGGGAGCCCGGTCCACTGGCTGGACATCGGCACGATTCCTCTCCTCGACCAGCCGGCCGAGCGGGCCGCGATCCGCGAGGAGCCGTTCGGGCATGCATTCGAAATGGGCAACCGCGCGCTGGCCCAGGGCAGTCGCGCCGCGGGCTCGCGGGTGGCCCTCGATGGCGTCGGGGGCGACCAGCTGTTCCAGGTCTCCGACGTCTATCTGGCCGACCTGCTGCTCTCCGGCCGCTGGCTGACACTGGCTCGTGAGTGGCAACGGAAGGGAATGAGCGGCCGCGGGTTCCGTGCCTTCTTCCGACTGGCGGTGCTGCCCTCGCTGCCTTCAATGGTGCGCCGGTCGGCGGCGGTGGTCCGGGGGGGACGGCCGTTGCGAGGTCACCTGGAGCGGCCGCTCCCCAACTGGCTGCGCCGGGACTTCGTTCGCGGAGCCCGGCTCGTCGAACGCGAGCGCTCAGCCACACCGGCGCGCACCGGTGTCGGCGCCGCGAGCTACGAGACGAGTTGGTACCTCAACCATCCGTACTTCCCCAGGGCTTTCGCCAGCGTTGCCGGCTTCGGGCTGGAGCAGGGCATCGAGGTCCGGTCGCCTCTGTACGACTCGCGCGTCGTCGCTTTCGCCGTCACTCGCCCACGGGTCGAGCGCTCCGATGGCCGCGAGACCAAGCGGCTGCTCCGGGGGGCGATGCGGGGACTTCTGCCCGACGAGGTGCTGGCACCGCGAGCCCAGCGGACGGGAGTCACCAGCGGATATCTGATGCGATCGCTGCAGGAGACCTTTGCTCCGTACATCACCGGCGTCTTTGACGGGCCCCTCTGCCTGGCCGACCTGGGGATCGTCGACGGTGCGGCGCTCCGGCGCCGGTGGTCGGAGTATCTGCGCCGGGGCGGCGAGGATCTCGCCGTCAATCTGCTGCTCACGCTGCACGCGGAGCTCTGGCTCCGGGGACGGATCGGCGACAGCGAGTTGCCCCGTCTCGACCAAATCGACTCGATCCCAACGATCGAGTTGCCCTACGGGCGGGTGGCCCGGAACACCGCATGCGTGAAGGAGGAGTCATGCATGACCTGAATGGCGGGCTGTACATCAAGCCCAAGCTCGAGCGTTTCGGAACCTTCCGGGATCTCACCCTGATCGGCTCCGCGACGGGCGCCGACATCTCCGCCGTCTTCGGAATTCCGGCCGGGTGCAATCCGAACGATGGCGGGGATTTCGGATGCGGCGGCGGCGGGCGTTCCTAAGAGGACGGCCACAGAGCAGTTCGGGCCGCGGAATGGGCCCGATCCACGTTGAACTCCGACTCGGCGACGGGTCTCACCGGAGGGTAGAGTATGTTCGGTAATGGAAATCCTGGCGACGAGGAGCTGCGCTTCCTCGAGCGCCTCTCACAGGTCTCAAGACGACGGACGTTTCTCAAGTGGTCGGGAGTCACGATTGCCGCCGTGGCCACCGGCTGCAACAGCGACGACCGGCTGCAGCCCACGGGGCAGTCGCCCCTGGGAACCGGGCTCAACGGAGCTCCCGTA
>JACCQZ010000335.1 GCA_013813875.1 Gemmatimonadales bacterium
AGTTGATTCCCCGCTCGAGCGCGTGGCGGATGGCGGCGATGGATTCCACGTCATCCTGCGGCCCCCAACCATAGCTCCATCCTCCGCCGCCGACGGCCCAGGCGCCGAAGCCCACGGTGGTGAGGGCAAGGTCGGTGGTGCCGAGGCGGCGGGTGGTTAGCGTGGTCTGCATGACTCAACCTCCGTGCCCGAGAGCTAACGGGGAGCGCTCGATAATCATTATATGTCTCGCGACTGGTGAGGTGCCTCACCGCGAGACCAATCCGCAGTGGCTAGGCTGTGCCACGAGTTTACAGTGTTCAGGTAAAATCATGCAGCCCTCTTAGGCTGCACCGCGCCGCGCGTCCGTGCGTGGCGGAATGACCTAGGCGATTAGAGCGAGCAATGTGGGTAAGACCGGCAGTAACGATACTGATCTTTGGTTTGGTGGCATGTGCGTCGAACCGCAGCGAAGAGGCTTCAGAGACCTCGAGGGTCGCGACGGACACCATCGTCACGAATAAAAAGGTGGCCGATACATCGTTCGTCATGAGAGAGGATACAGTAGTCACCAGTGGACAAGTGGCCGACACGTCCCTGGTCATGGTAGACACCACTATCGCGGCAGACACCATCGTTGCCGCCGATACTGTTATCTCAGCAGACACTACGGTCGCCGCGGACACTACGATCGCCGTAGACACCACGAGGATCGGTGGCGACAGGCAAGGTAGCACCGGCGTTACCGTGGACACCACGACCCGCTGAAGTGAACGCTGGCGAAGACTGAACGCCCTCGCGCCAATTGCCGGCGTGAGGGCGTTCTTCACTCCACCCGCACCGTCGCCTCCGCCACCTCACCTCCGGTACTGACTCCCCGGATCCGATGGACGCCCTGGCGAAGCCTCCAGCGTCCCTCCCGGTAAATCTCCCCGTCCACGAACCAGCGCACCCCTTCAGCACGAGGCCCCGCGGCTCGAAGAGCTAAAGTCACGTAGCGGCCGTCCGCACCGGGCGGCATTCGGTAGACGTCCCCGTCCTTCGGCGAGACGAGATGAAAGCGATCGGGCGCGGCGCGCGCGGTTGCATCTCGGCGAAGGCCCCCGGACGTCAGCCCCTCCTGCCCATTCTGCTGAGCCCACTCGGCGTATTCCACCGGGAGCACCGTTTTACCGTCGCGATGCCAATGGCAGGAGTGCTCCGGCGCGCTGCCCGGTAGGAACCACTCCGCAGTCCTGGGGCAGGCGGCGGTGGCCCGAAGACCGGAGAGCCGGCAGATGGTCGTGGGGGCCGCCCTGGCCAGCTCCGGCGTGGGCAGCGTGCCCGGCGGGTAGTGCCGCGCGGTGGCGAGCACCGAACGGTGAAGCAGCGGACCCGCCCCGCTCACACCGCTCACTCCCTCCATCGGCCGGCCACTGAAATTTCCCACCCACACCGCGACGGTAAACCGACCGGTGGCGCCCACCGCCCAGTTGTCGGTGAAGTGCCTGCTGGTCCCGGTCTTTGCCGCTACCGGAAAAGGAAAATCGAGCGGGGTCTCCAACCCAAAGCCGGGAATGCGGGCCAGCGGATCGGCCAGGATGTCGAGCACCAATGCCGCCGAGCCGGCGCTGGCGAATCTCCGGCCGGGCTCGACCGGTTCTCCGGGCGCACTGGCGCGCCAGCGGTACGGCCGCCACTCGCCTCCGTTCACCAACGAGCGATACCCGTTGGCCAGCTCGAGGAGAGTCACATCTCCGTTGCCCAGCGCCAGTCCCAGCCCGTAAAACTCGGCGCTCCGGCCGAGCGAGGTGAAGCCGGCTCCTCGGAGAACCTGGAGGACACTGCCGGCGCCGAGCAGGCTCGCCAATTCGACCGCCGGCAGGTTGTAGGAACTGGCCAACGCCTCACGTGCGCGAACCGGACCGTGAAAGCGGCGATCGTAGTTGCGGGGACTGTAGGGACCGGTGGCGGTCTGGTACACCCGGGCGATGTCGGGGAGGATCGAAGCCGCAGTGCGGCCCCGGTCGAAGGCGAGAGCGTACAGAAACGGCTTCAGCGCCGATCCCGGCTGGCGGGGAGAAACCACCATGTCCACCTGCCCCGCGGTGTCGGCCCAGAAATCGGGCGATCCGATCCACGCGAGAATCTCGCCGGTGGGATTGTCCAACACTACGACCGCGCCGTGCCGGACCCCGCGAGCGTTCAACATCTCGACGGTGTGCCGCACCTCCCTTTCCAGCTCGGCCTGCAGGCCGAAATCGAGCGACGTACGCCAGGTGCCCGCGGAGCCACCGGCGCCCTCGATCCAGGCGATTACCCGGGTGGTGAAGTGCGGCGCAAGAAAGGGGGAGGATCGCTCTCGCGCCAGCACCGGCTCGTCCGCGGCTCGGGCCGCGGTAGCCGGCGAAACGAAGCCGAGCGCTGCCAGGCGCCCGAGCGCCTGCGAGCGCCGCCTGCTTGCGCGTGAGCCGGAGACCAGCGGGTTGTCGCTCGAGGGGGCACGGGCCACGCCGGCGAGCAGCGCCGCCTGCCCCGCGCTCAGATCGCCGGCGGAAGCAGCAAAGTAGAGAGCGGCCGCTGCCTCGACGCCGATGGCACCTTGACCCAGCGGCACTCGGTTGAGGTACTGCTCGAGGATGGCGTGCTTGTCGAGATGGCGTTCCAGCCGGAGTGCCCAGGTAACCTGCCGGAGCTTTCCACCCCAGTCGCGAGCGGCGGGGCGGAGCATGCGGGCCACCTGCATGGTGATCGTGGACCCGCCGGAAACCACCCGTCCGGCGCGCTGGTTGGTGGCGAGGGCACGTACGGCGGCGCGGAGGTCCACCCCATGATGCCGGTAAAACCGACGGTCTTCGGTGGCGAGAAAGGCCGCGATGAGATCGGGATCCATCTCGGTCAGAGATACCCACCGTCGGCGGCTGCCGTCGTTGGAACGAGTGGTGCGCAGCTCGCCACCGCGGCGGTCCTGAAGCAGAAGTCCCGGAGCGGGGCTGGAGTCGAGCAGCCCGTGGGGAAGGGGTTGGAGGATCCAGACCGCGAGCCACAGGCCTCCCAACAATGTCATCGCCCCGAGCACTCGGACGCTGACCGAGAGAGCACGCCGAGCCATCATTTCGATTTGCCGGGCGCCACGGTGAACACGCCGCCATCGCTCTCACCGAATACCGCGCGATTGTACATCTCCTCGGCGTGCGCCGGTGGGCGCATAAACGTTCCCGGCGTCGTCGCCCGGGCGAGATAAGTGGCGGTGTAGCTTCCCTTCCAGAGCTGGGTAGAGACGTAGACCACCCGGTCGTCTCGCATTTCCTTGTGGTCGAATGGCGACCACCATCCGCCGTCCCAGCTGCCATAGGCCCACCGGAGGCTACCGGAGCCGTCTTCGGCCACATCCGGTTCCTGTCCGCTTGAATCGGCGGCACCGGGCCCGGGCACTCCTCCCACGGTGCGCAGGCTCAGATCCACCGCCTCGAGTCCCGCCGGGAGCGCGTCGTCCAACACCACGAAGTGGCGCTCGCTCGGCACGGTGACCCTGAGCCGCACCCGCACCAGCTCGCCTTCAGCGACCTCGGTGATCGGCTTTCCATCGTCGTAGCGCTCGTACCAGCGCTCTACCTGAATGCCGCGGTCGAGGGGCCGCACCGGAGCGGAGCGTGGCGCCGCCGTTACCGTGGCGTAGTAGAAGAGCGGGCCCTTGCCGCCGCCCTCGAGGTGAAGCCGGACGCGCTGCCCCGCTTCGCTTCGGCTGACGAGCCCCTCGAGAGCCACACTCGAGTCCCGCGCGGCGCCGACGCTCTCCAGGCGCAGCACTCGTTTTCTGCCGACGCTCACCGTCACCCCGCCGGTGGCACCCGCCTGCTGCCGCCGTTGAAACTCCGCCAGAGCCGCGACCGCGGTGCCGTAGTCCTGAGTGTTCCAGGCCCACGACCGTCCCCGTCCCTGCTGCACCAGGGTTTCTACCAGCGGACCCACCAGCGGATGCGCTGGCTCTACCGCGAGGGTGGCGCTGAGCAGCCAAGCGGTGGGCCGAATGGGTGAGAAGAAGTAGAAGTCCCGCGGAGTGCGCTGGGGCAACGTGGCGGTACGGCCCTCGACCTCGATCTCGGCCCAGGCCGGCTCCAGCAGACGGCGCGCTGCCGCACGGTCGCCGCCGCGGGCAAGCACGTGCGCCAGGCGGATCCGGTCCTCCCAGGCGAGCTGAGCCGTAAGCCGCAACAGCTCGTTCTCCGCCGCCCGGTCGCGGAGCCCGGCCCGGCTCAGGTAGTCCACCGCCATGACCCGATCGCTGAGCCGCACCTGGTCGGAGCGGTACCACCGGGCCACGGGTGCGACGACCGGACCGCGATCGTCGAGCGATTGCCGCAGGTAGCTTCCGATCCGAGCGAGCACCGAATCGTCCACCGCGATGCCGGCGCCCCGGGCATCGAGCAGCACCGCGCCGGCATAGGAGCTGAGCCAGGGCGTGGTCCAGTCGGTGGCGCTCCAGATACCAATCCCCCCATCGGCCCGCTGCCGGCGGGTCAGGGTGGCGACCACCCGCTCCAGATCAGCCCGGGCCCGGCGAACCAGCGCGGAGTCGAGGCCCAGCAGCGGCGCTGCCCGATAGAGGGCGACGAGCGGTTCGGCCGCGCTCGCGATCTGCTCACTGCACCAGTAGGGATAGACTCGAAGCCACTGGTGAGCGCCACGGATCATCGCGAGAGGCGAGCTGCCCAGGCTCAACTGCAAGGTGGAGCGGGCAGGATCCACGTCGGCGGGGAGCAGCAGCTCGGCCGTGGCGCTGTCGTGGAGCACGCCCGCTACGGTGAACGTTCGGGGGTGATACGATGGCCGGATCGGCAGTGAGAGCGCCACCGCATCGGCCTCGCCTTTGCCCGCAGCCGTAAAGCGGAACCGGGCGCTGTCGGCCGCCCGCGCGCGGAAGTCGAAGCGAACCTCGCGTCCACGCCCGGCCTCGAGCATGGCGCTTCGCTTGCGCTTGCCGTTCAGCTCCACGCCGGTAGCGGCGGCGGTGACGGTGACGCGCGGGGCCTGGCCGGCCCGAGAGTTGACCACGACTCCCGCCGCAAACCGATCGCCTTCGCGAAGAAAGCGTGGCAGCGCGGGCCGCGCGACCAGTGGCCGGGTGACCAGCAGCGGAGAATGGCCGCTGCCGTAGCGGTCGCCCATGGTGACCGCTACCGCCATGACTCGGAACGTGGTCAGGTTGTCGGGGAGCCGAGCGGAGGCGCTTCCCCGCCCGGCATTGTCGGTGATCAGCGATCCGAGGAAGAACGCGGTGGTCTGGAAACGCGAGCGGAGAATGTCCGCCCCGTCGAGCCCGCCGCCGCCGCCCGGGGCTCGCTTTCCCTTCTCTCCCTCGGGAATCTGCGGCGCGACGGTGGTGAGGTTGCTCGCCAGCCGCATGCCGAGTCCGCGCGGCCGGTAGATCAGGTCGAGCGGGTCCGGCGTCTTATAGCCGGTAAGCGCGAGCACCCCTTCGTCCACTGCCCAGAGCGTTACCTCGCTGCGTTGCCCTGCGCCCGCGGCGTCTCGCACCTGCACTGCGATCCGGGCGGTGTCGGCGGGACGATACTCTGTCGCCTGCGGGGCCACGGCCACCGACAGCCGCTTCCGCTCCGGCGTCACCCGTAGCTCGGCATAGCCGACGCGGATCGTTGGCCGGCCTGGATCGTCGAGCGGACCGGGACGGGCACTGCGCCCGCGGGCCACCACGATGGAGACGAACGCGTTGGGCGCCAGCGCCTCGGTGATGGGAAGCCGCAGCGTGGTCGTGCCGCTGGAAATGTGGAGACGGCGCTGCTGGAGCAATCCCTCGCGCTCCACTGTGATCCACGCCTCGGCCCCGGTGAACGGCGAGGCGAAGAGCACCGTCGCCGTGTCGCCCACGGTGTAGCGGGTCTTGTCGGGGATCACGTCCATCTTGAACTGGCTCTCGTCGCTCCAGGGAACCCAATCCTTGCCGGTGGCCCAGCGATAGAAGCTGGTGGTCACCTCCCGGCCGGCTGCGTCGGCGGCGCGGAAGCTCACGATGTAGGAGCCTCCCGCCGGCGGGGTGAACCGGCAAGGCGCGGGTTCCGCGGTACTGATCACCTCGCATCGGGCGACGGTGTCCGAGACCCACTCGCCCACCAGCTCTCCATATCCGGCGCGCTCCCGGCGCACCTGGTGCCACTCGCGCCGCACCACCGCCCCATCCACCCGGACGCCGCTGAGCCGGCTGCCGTCGGGACGCACGGCTATCACTCCGACGCTGACGGGGCTGCCCGCGGTCCAGAAGTAGCTCTTGCCCTCCGCCCGGGCGCCGAGATAGAAAGCGGCGGGGTGCACCACGATGGAAGAGGATGCCGACACGCTCTGGCGGTTGACGTCGGTAACGGTGGCCTCGATGGTGGCTCGCGAGGGACGACCGCGCACCGTCTCGGCGAGCTGCAGCCGGAGCGGCAGACGGCCGGAAAGGTCGAGGGTGTCCACTCCGCTCAGCGAGACTTGCACGCCCGGGCGTTCCTGGGACAGCTCCTCGTGCCACCAGCCGCCTTCGCTCACGTAGAACCCATCGGTATTGGGAATGGCCAGCTCCCACGATGGCAGCGACTGCTGCCGCAGATTCCAGCGCACCGCGGCACGTCCCATCGGGGCGCCGAACAGATAGCGCGCCTCCACCCACGCCCCGATCGAATCGCGGGCGTAACGGATGGCGGAATCTGCCGCAATTTCCACCAGGAACTCCGGCGGCCGGTATTCGGCGACGCGATAGGTTGTGGATGCGAGATCGGTCCAGCGCCCCTCGCGCCGAAGCTGCGTTACCACGCGATACTCGCCGAGCGCGGCTGCCGGGGCCACGTAGAGGCGCTGGTCGGCGGTGCCGAACGCGGAGAGGGCGACGATGGTATCGCGGAGGGTGCCCGCCCCGCCGGTCTGATCCTCGCGATCCTTAAACAGCCAGCGGAGCGAGTCGTCGCGCGCGGGGCGGGAGAGCGCACCGAGCGGGCCGGTGCGCACGATCGCCTTGGCGTAGAGCGGCTCGCCCGGGCGGTAAATTCCCCGCTCGGTGAACACCGCCCCGGCGGCGGGCAGGCGTTCGCTGCCCCATGCCGGGGAGACATTGAAGCGCCAGGGACTGAGGTCGGGATCGTAGTCGCTAAGGCCGAGCACCGCGCGGTCGCCGCCGAGAACCACGCTGACATAGCCCTGGAAGTTGTCGCTGAACTCCTCACCGATGTCGCGGGATTCATCGGGCGGGTAGGCGCGGAACCGGCTCAGCCGCGCCAGGCCGCTCGAGTCGGTGGTGGCGCGGGTGAGGAGACGGCCGTGTCCGTCGTGCAAGGCGACAGCGGCCCCGGCCCGGGGGAGCCCATCGCTCGCGCCGGTCACCCAGACCACACCTTCCTCGGCCCCGACGCGCGCGTGGACGCCGAGATCGGTCACCTGCACCAGCGCGATCGGCCGATGGGTCCGGCCCACGCTGTCCAGTCCGGGGCTGCTGACCTGCAGCGCCATCAAGGTGGCGCCGCGGGGCCGCACCGCCCCGGGATCCGGCAGAGCCACTCCGTACACCCGAACCCGATCGCGCTCGCCTCGTACCGGGATGCGCCGCCGGGTGGCTTTGGGGAGAAGCGCGGGCCAGAGCTCATTCCAACTCCACTCCCCCCGGGCGAGGAAGGCCGCCTCGAGGGTGTCGGGAATCGGCGCCAGCAACACCTCCAGGGTGTCTACGTTGACGAAGGTGAGGCCGAAGGTGCGGGGTCCTTTGCGCTCCACCACCGCGCGCCCCGAGGCGTAATTGATGGCAGGTGCGTAGCCGGTGGTCCGGGCGGTGACGACCGGGTTGCCGGTCAGGCGCTGGCCAAAGCCGTCGGTGAGCGCTGGATCGGCCACCACCGCGTAGCCGGTGCGCGGCCGAAGCGTGGTCTCCAAGGTCCACTCGGCGCGCAGATCGCTGGTGTCGTTTACGGTGAACGCCGCGGCGGGCCGCAGCGACAGCCGCCGGAGCAACTCGGCGCCGCGCACCGGAGTGCTGAAACGCAGCGTAATCGGCCCGGTGGGACAGAAGTCGTTGCTCCAACCACAGGTGGCGCGAACCAGCTTGAAGGCGCCGTAGGTGGCGAGCTCCCAGCGCTGCAGCTCGTCCCGGCCCCGCTCGTCGAAGGAGAGCGGCAGCACCAGCTGTCCGGTGCAGCCTTTGGGCAGCAGCGTCCGCGGCGCGAGCCGAAGCACGCGGCGGAGCGCGTCTGCCGACCGGTCGCGCTCCCAGCCGCCGGCCTCGCGGAAGCTCCAGGAGTCAGCCTCCGTGATCCGCCGCTGCTCTTCGACCCGCATCCGTATGATGCCGGGCGCGGAGCAGAGCTTGCCGAACTCCAGGTAGACCGATGCGTTGACCGCCGCGGTATCCACCGGCGCGTCAACCACCAGATCGAACCGGGTGTCGGGCGTGAGAAACCGCTGCCGCTCGCTGGCGCTCACCGGCAATCCCGCCAGCACCCGCGGTCCCCGCACTCGAAATGAGAAGCTGTAAGGCCGTGACAGCCGGCTCCCATCCATCGCTTCGAAGCGGTCGGCCACGGTGACGGTGTACGAAGTGTTGGGGGAGAGGGGGGCCGCGGGACGGAAGCGGAGGGTCACCGGATCCCGCCAGTCCACCGTTCCAGCGACGGCCGGCGCGATAATGAAGACCGCGCGCGGATCCACCGTGCGGTCGAGGGAGCCCGCCACGGGGCGGTCGAAGGTGACGCTCACCGTTGTGGTGGGAGCCGCATCGCCCACCGGGGTGGCGCGGAGCACGTGAAGCTCGCTCCCCGGATCGGCCACTAGGGCAAACCCGGCCGCGGCGATGAGGTGAAGGGAGCGCCATTGTGGAGAGGGCATGAAAGAAGATACGAACGAAGTCGTGGCGAACGAAGCATTGTCACCCTGAGCGGGGCCGCAGGCTACCTGACCGCCACCCCCGGCACCGTCGCTTCGTCGTCCTCCAGATACTCCGCCCGGTACATCCGGATCAGCTCAAAAAAGTAGGAAATGGCGAGCGGTCCGATGAGCAGGCCGAGCAGTCCGAAATATCGGATACCGGCAAAGGCGCCGATCACGGTAATGAAGGGATGGATCTGCGCGTAACGGCGGAAGACGGCGGGCCGGATCACGTTGTCCACGTTGCCCACCACCACCACGCCCCAGATGGCGAGGGCGATGGCCGCGCCGTAGCGTCCCTCGATCGCGAGTGCGGCCACGCCGGGGCCCCAGACGAGCCCGCTGCCGACCACCGGGAGTATGGCGAAGATCACCGTCACCACTCCCCAGAAGAAGGCGTTGGAGAGACCGGTGGCCCAAAAACCGAGACCAACGAACACCCCCTGAACCACCGAGGTGAGGCCGGTTCCCACCAGCGTTGACACGGTCACGTCGCGAAACCGATCCCGCAGACTCTCGGCGCTGGCGCTGCTGAAGGGAATGAAGGGTCGAACGGCGCGCCACGAACCCCCGGGGGCGACCAGGAGATAGAACAAGCCGAAGAAGGTGATGGTGAGCTGGATGCCGAGGCGGGTAGCGGTGCCGATCAGGCCAAAGGCGCTGGAACCGATCCAGGAGACGATCTGCGAGCCCAACTGCTCGAGCTGCGCTCCGACCTCGTAGGGCCCGACTCGAATCTGCCCCAGCCGGTCGAGCAGCGGGCTCCGGATGACGCTGGTGGCCATGTCCTGAGCCTGCCCGGCAACCAGCGTCACCACCGACGCGCCTGGTCCCACCAGGAGCACGATGCTGAGCAGCACCACCAGCGCGGCCGCGATGCCAGGACTGAACCACCGCTTGAGCCACCGGTGGAGCGGTGCGAAGACCACGTAGAGTACCGGAGCACCGATCAGGCCGGTGCTGAACGGCCAGAGGGCCCAGACGAGGGCGAGCCCCAGCGCAAAGATGAGCCACGCCGCTCGCTGACGCCGGGTATCGAGGAAGGACATGCCGAAAGAGTATTCTTCGATGGCGGCCACCGCCAGTTGCCGCGACGGCTTGCTTGCAGTCATTCCGCCCGCGAGATTCCGCCGCTCCCCTCCACCGCCAAGATCAGGGAGATCCTCGACCGGGCCCAGTGACCGATGTATCTTCGGAGCACACTTCTGCCAGGCGCCGCCGGCGCCCTCCCGTCCGTCGGCCCAAAGGTCGAACCCGTGGTCCCACCCGTCCTTGACCTGCCCGCAAGCCTGGCGCCCTGGTGGCCTGTTGTCGGCGCCATGGCCCTCCTCCTGTTGCTCCTGCTCGCCCTGCTGCTGGGGCGCCAGTATCGGGCGCGCCGCCGGGCGGAGGGGGGATGGAGCGAGGCCCGCGGACACCTGAAGACCATCACCACCACCATGCGCGAGGGGGTCATCGGGTACGATATGCAGCTCAAGGTCGTCCTGGTGAACCCGGCCTTCGAGCACCTCACCGGGTATCCCGCCGAAGACCTCCAGGACCAGGACTTTCTTCAGTATGTGCACCCCGACGACCGTCCCGCCCTTGTCGCGGAATGGGACCGCCTGGCGGAAGGCGGCTCGCTCCGGGACCAGGAATATCGGGTGGTCACCCGGTCGGGGCAGGTGCGCTGGTCATCCAGCTCGTGGGAGCCGCTTCGGGAGGAGTCGGGGCGGCAGATCGGCTATCTCGGAACCGAGTTCGACATCACCGAGCGAAAGCTGGCGGAAGAGGCCATGCGGCTCGACACCGAGCTGTTCCAGGCCATCATCGAGGTGCAGCAGGCGGTGGTCTCGGCGGGACTCGACTCCAGCACCGTCCGGCACGTCATCGCCGACCGGAGCCAGCGCCTGACCGGAGCCAGCGGCGTCGTGATCGAGGCGATCGAAGGTGACGAGCTGGTTCCCCAGGTGCAGATCGGGCACGAGGCGCCCCGCCTCAAGATCAATACCAGCCTCTCGGGGCTCTGCGTGCGGACCGGCGAGCTGCAGCGCTGCGAAGACACCGCCACCGATCCCCGCATCGGCCACACCGCCTACCGCGAGCTCGGCATCCGCTCGGTCCTCGCGGTCCCGCTCAAGGACGAGCAGCGCACCCTCGGCGTGCTGAAGGTGATCTCACCCGAAGTCGGGGCCTTCGACGACCGGGACGCCAAGGCGCTCCGCCTTCTGGGAGGACTGATGGGCGCGGCGCTGGGCCACGCGGCGGCCTTCGAAGGTCGCCAGGCGCGGCTGGAGGAGCGGACCGGAGCGCTGCAGGAAAGCGAGCAGCGATTCAAGCGGCTGGTGGACGTTGCTCAGGAGGGGATCTGGGTGGCCGACGAGCGCGGAATCATCACCTACGTCAACCAGCGGATGGCCCAGCTCCTCGGCTACCAGAATGGCGCGTTGCTGGGACATCCGGTCTACGATTTCATAGACGCCGGATCCCGCACTGGCGCCAAGCGCACCCTCACGGGTCCCAAGCCGGAGAGCGAGAGTCACGACCTCCGATTCCGCCGCAAGGATGGAAGCGAGCTGTGGGGGTTGGTGTCCGCCAGTCCAATGCTGGGGCGGGACGGCAGCCTGGTGGGCACCGTCGGGATGCTCACCGA
>JACCQZ010000095.1 GCA_013813875.1 Gemmatimonadales bacterium
CGAACGCCGCGACGATCGAGGTGGGAATCGCGAGTCCGGGAATGATCGTCGCCCGCAGGTTGCGCAGGAAGATGAAGATGATGACGACCACCAGCAGGGCCGCGATGATGAGCGTCTCCTGCGCCTCTTCGATTGACCGCTGCACGAAGATGGACTGGTCGAAGGCCGTGTTAATGGTCACGCCCGGCGGGAGCGACTGCTGAATCCGGGGCAGCTCAGCCCGGATCGCCTCGGACACCGAGAGGATGTTCGATTTGGACTGGCGGATCACGCCGATCGCCACCGAGGGCGTTCCCTTGAAGCGCAGCAGGCTGCGCTCGTCCTCCGGGCCCAGCTCGACGCGACCCAGGTCGCGGAGCTTGACCAGAACTCCGTCGCGATTGCTCACGACCAGATCGGAAAACTCCTCTGGCGTCTTGAGCTCGCCCAGCGAGCGGACGGTGAACTCCCGGCGCTCCGACTCGATCCGGCCCGCCGGCACCTCCACGTTCCGGGTGCGGATGGCCAGCTGCACGTCCTGCACGGTGAGCCCCCGGGCCGCCAGCTCGCCGGCCGAGAGCCACACCCGCATGGAGAAGCGGCGCTCACCGAAGATCTGGGCCCGGCCGACCCCGGAGAGGGTCTGCAGCCGGCTCTTGACCAGCCGGTCGCCGACGTCGGAGAGCTGGAGGAGGTCGTAGTTCTCACCCGACAACGCGAGCCAGAAGAACGGCTGGGCATCGGCGTCCTCCTTGGCCACGACCGGCTCTTCCACGTCTTCGGGGAGGCGCTCCCGGATTCGGGCGACTTTGTCGCGGGTGTCCTGCGCCGCGGCTTCGATGTCCCGGTCGAGGTTGAATTCCAGGGTGATGTTGCTGAACCCCTCCTGACTCGCGCTGGTCAGGGTGCGCAGCCCCTCCACCGTGCTCAGCTCTTCTTCCAGGATGTCGGTGACAGCCGACTCGACCACCTGAGGATTGGCCCCCGGCAGCGCGGTGGCGACCGACACGATCGGGGGGTCCACGTCGGGGAACTCGCGGACCGCCAACTGGGTGTACCCAATGGCGCCGAAGAGCACCAGGGCCAGGCTGACCATGCTGGCCAGCACTGGCCGCCGAATGGACATATCCGAGAGCATCATAGCGTTATCCCTGCGGGTAATGGCGGCGCCTACATCCTGACGATCGTCGCGTTAGCGTGAACACGTTGCCTTACGCAACAGGCCCGCCGGAGATTCAGCGGCATTACATTGGTACTTCTGCCACCCTCGAAACCATGGCCATCAAACTCACGTCGCGACAACAGGCTCAGTTGGCTTTTCTGCAGACGCTGCCACCGAAAATGCAGCGGGTGCACAGCGTCATCGAGCAGATGGCCTCCCTGAAGGCGGACGAAGCTATCGTCCGGGGGCTGAGCCGGCTTCTGGACGAGATCAAGGCCAACTCGGCCTCTCTAAGTCTCAACGGCCTGGCCGAGACGGCCGGCCTGATGGGGACGATGTCCCGGCGTGGTGGAGGACTGCAGGTGAAGGTGCGGGGTCTGCGAGAGCTGCTGGGGAGCCTCAAGATCAACTACGAGGCCTCACTTCGCTCGGCGACCAAGCCGGAGAGCTCCGAGCAGTCCTCGGGTGAAGGCAGCTAGCGGCCTCGTCTGCGCAGGGCATTGTCAATGATCGGCCCTGACATGAGAACGATCATGGCATTCACCAGCACTCCGATCAGGGCGGACACAAAGGTAAGCGCCCCCAAGATGAGGCTGGCGCCTATGGTAGCTAAGAGGACTCCGAGCCAATAAAGCATCGAATTTCTCCGGACGGGATGGCGGTCGAGGGCAGTAGGTTACCCGCGGGATCCGGTCCCCGCAACCCGTTCCGCCGATGCATGACATGACCGTGACATCAACCACTCACCGAGGTTCTCGAGCCATGCGCGTAACGCTGTGCCTTCTCGCGGCGCTGGTCGCTCCCCTGTCGGCCCAACAGGGCGACAAAGAACACGCCGATCATGCGGTTACCCAAGGTGGGTCGTTCCCAGCCGGCTGGACGGTGCGGCCCGACGGAAAAGGAGAGATGAAGAACGTCAAGCTGGTTACGATGGAGCCGGGCATGCACCTGACCCTCGGCCCCGCCGTCATCCTGTACCGGGCGGACACTCGCGGCACAGAGCCCTTCCATACTCTGGCAACTTTCACCCAGACCAGGAAGTCGGAGCACGCCGAGGGCTATGGACTCTTCTTCGGAGGCCGGGCGCTGGAGGGTTCAGACCAGAAGTACACTTACTTCCTGGTGCGCCAGGACGGTAGCTATCTGATCAAGCGGCGGGACGGGGAAAAGACTTCGGAGATCAGCAAAGGCTGGGTCAAGCACCCGGCGGTGAAAGAACCGGATGCCAAGGGCGTGGCCACCAACCTTCTGGAGATTGACAACAAGAGGGATCCGAGCAAGGTGACATTCATGGTCAACGGCCAGAGCGTCCATACGGCCGACGGCAAGACGATGGATCCGGGCGGCAGCGTCGGTATTCGAGCCAACCACAATGTGGACTTGCACATCCAGGGGTTCGACGTGCATCGTTGACCGGCTCGCGTGGGGGGCGGCAGGTAGGTCGCCGCCGGTCAAAGCTGCGTCGGCCGCACCAGCTGAAGCAGCTCGCTTCTGTCCCACATGCCCAGTAGCGCCGGGTCCCTGCGGATCCCCGGGTCCACCTCGGGGCCCGGAGGCAGTGAACCCGCAGCTTCTTCAACAGGTGCTGAGGCGGCCGCCCGACCCTGATGGATCTCGATGAAGGGCCTGGCGGTAACGGGGGTGATGTCGTGCGCCAGGGCCCGGGCCAGGGCCAAGAGCTCCTGGGGTTCGGCGCCGGCCGAGATCCGAAGGCGGTCCACCTGGCGTGCGAGCATCCTGGCCTGAAGGCTCAACTCATGGGGGACGCAGCGCTCCGGCCTGGCATCCACTTCGACCGGCGCGTGCTCGACCGCGGCGGCCGCGGCCGTGAGCGCCAAGTCTTGGGCGGCATCGTTGGCGGGATCGACGCGGAGCAACGCCACCAGATCGCCAAAGCGCTTGATGAAAGTGGACGTGAGGTCCACGCCGGTCCCTTGGGTGAGAGGGGGTCCCTGGTCAATGGTGTACTGCCAGCCTGGACTTTGCAACCCCTTACCCGGGCATCCCTTATCCGCAGGAAAGCGCGAATTTCTGCAGCCGGTAGCCAACGGCCGGCGGCCTCGATCCTTCCCGACCGGCGACGACGCGACCAAGCTGACCTCACCCTCGGGCCACAGCGATCTGAAGCTGTGGGGCGGAGTCTCGATCGGGTGGGCGCGCGCCCTGGGCCAGGGGCCCAGGGAGGGGGCGGAGTAGTTTTGACTTAGCGCTGACCGGTGAGTCAGGTGCGAGCGCCGCCCTCGGCGTTCCTGCGCACGCCCTCGAGCAGATCGGCCCAGCCCTCAAACATTCCCGTGCGGTCCTCCTCCGGAACTAGTCCCACCGCGCTGTGCTTGAAGGTGATCAGGGTTCCTCCGTCCACCGGGCTCAGCCGGTACTGGATATTGGAGACCGCGGCATAGGACATGAACAGTGGGCCGGTGAACTCCAGCAAAGTGGGCCGCTTGATAGCCTGAACGTGCCCCCACAGATGTCCATTGTCATCGCCCAGATCGCGGTACCAGCGACCGCCGGGGCGCGCCTCGATCTTCATCCGCAACGGCTTGCCGTCTTCGCCCGCAAAGCGGGGTCCCATCTCATCCAGAATGGCCGCGAAAGTCGCTTCCAGCGAAGCATTGACCCGCACTTCCTGGCTGATGCTGAGAGTAAGCTCGTGGGCGGTTGATGCAGGTGTGCTCATGGGTTACCTCTTGATTCTCTAGGGTTCGATTCTGCGCGCTGCTTGATCCGGCTGAGCTGCTGACTCCAGAAGCGCTCGAAGGTGCCGGCCCACTCGTACAGAGGCTTGATGGCCCCTGCATTGGTGCGATAGAGTATCCGCCGGCCCTGGCGCCGCGCCCGCACCAGGCCCACCTGGCGCAGCACTCGCAGGTGCTTCGAGACCGAAGGCTGAGACAATCCCAGCGCCTGTACCAGGTCTCCGACCGGGCGCTCGTCCACTGCCAAGAGATCGAGCATGGCCCGACGTTGCGGTTCGGCGACGGCGTTGAACACGTCTGAGCTGGTAGCGGCTCGCGGCACCTGGACAACATATACCGATATCGGAATGTGTCAACCGGCGCGCTCCTCCTACTTCGCTGGAACGAACGTGAGCTCGACCGAGTCGCGGAGACTGTACATCCGGATGTTGAACTGGTCCCGGCTCAATCCCAGCACCTTGGCCCTATACGCTACGCCCTCCTCGACGACGGTCAGGGTGTCGCGGCCGTAGCTCCACCGGCCGAGTGCCGGCGTGCCGTGAAACGAGGCCACGAGGAGCGTACTGTCCGAGAGAAATACGTAGAGGTCACCCGTCGAGCCGCTGGACGACCGGCTTACCTTCCACACCCGGTTGGCAAAGGCGACGGCCGGGTCCGCTGGCGGGCGCGAGCAGCCCGGCAGGTAGATGGTGGGGATCAGCATCATGGCGATCGCGTGCCGTAAGCATAGCCTGCGTCTCATCCGCAACCCTCCTCAAGTATCGTTGGCGGCCTACCAGTGTTCCCCGCGCGGGCGAAAGCCCCATCATGCACTCACCCCCACCAATCACGCGCGCGGTAGTAGGCGCCGACCAGCGGAAGAAACCAGGGGGTGCCGCGGTATAGGGGAAAGGCTTCGAGCCGGCCGCCGAGATCGGGAACCGGTGTGCGTCCCGCCAACGCATCTCCCATCCGCTCGCCCAGCCACGAGGAAAGCGCCACTCCATGGCCGCAATAGCCGAGCGCGTAGTGGATTCCGTCCACCTGCCCCACGTGAGGCAGGTGATCCATCGTGAACGCGACCTTTCCGGCCCAGGCGAACTCGACCGGCACGCCCGGCGAGCTCGGGAAAAACTCTGCACATGCCCGCGGTAAGGATCTCCGCGCTCCGCCTGGTGCTGGTGGGTGTGAAAGAAGCTCGGCCGCCAAACATCATGCGCCGGTCCGGCGACAACCGGAAATAGGAGAGCAGGTGCCTGGTGTCGCTGGCCACTCGCCCTCGCGGCAGGAGACGTTCGCTCAACGAGGGATCGAGAGGCGCGGTGGCGATCAGATAGCTTCCTATCGGCACCACGCCGCGCTGAAGCCGCCCGAACGCGGGGCCGGTATACCCGTTGGTGGCGACCAGCACCTCGGTAGCGCTGAGGGGGCCGCGCGCAGTGGTGAGATCGAACCGGCCGGCCTCCCGCCGTATCCCGTGCACCTCAGCCCCTTCCAGCAGCTGAGCTCCGGCACCTTCGGCCGCGGCGGCAAGGCCGAGGCAGTAGCGCCCGGGATGAAGAGCTCCGCTGCCCGGGTCCAGCAGCGCGCCATGGTAGCGGGACGATCCGATCTCACCGGCGAGCTCGCCGGGTCGGAGCAGTGCGGTATGGTACGAAAGCTGGTCGCGCAGAAAGCGATGACTTTGTTCGAGCCGGCGGAAGTGGGAGGGCTTGGCGGCGAGAGTAAGGGCACCGCAGCGGGAGTAGTCGCAATCAATTGG
Organism: Gemmatimonadales bacterium; assembly: GCA_013813875.1. GTDB lineage: Bacteria > Gemmatimonadota > Gemmatimonadetes > Gemmatimonadales > GWC2-71-9 > CAVVWJ01. Next base: position 5,582 of record JACCQZ010000095.1, read on the forward strand.
CTCGGCCGCTACCAGATTCTCGAGCTGCTCCACCGCTTGGAGTGAGATTTGGAAGAGGCGCCGAGCGACAGCCAACCCATACCGCCGCGCCAGTGATTCCACATCCGCTTGGTACCCTGGGAGAACGAAGCCGGCGTTTCGGCCGCTGGCTCCCCAGCCAATCGTGTGCCGCTCCAGCACCACGACGTCGGCCCCGTGCCGGGCAAGCACGCGGGCGGCGGCAAGGCCGGTGTAGCCTCCGCCAACTATCGCTACGTCCACCCGTTCCGACAGTGAGCCGGCCGCCGGCCGCAGCGGCTGGGCGTTCGGGGTCCAGAGGCAGCGCTCGATCACTGTGCCTCTGTGGTAAAGCTGTTCATTCGCGCTGAGCAACTTCTTCCAGCGCCTCACCCACCGCATCGAGCCCCTCGTCAATGAGGGCGTCGGGCGCGGTGAGAGGCGCAAGTATGCGGACCGTGTTGCCGCAGGTGCCGGCTGAGAGCAGGAGCACGCCGCGCTCGAGCGCCGCGGCCAGGAGGCGGCTGGTCAGCGCCTTGTCGGGCGAACGGGTCTCGCGGTCGGTGACGAGCTCCATGCCGACCATCGCGCCGAGTCCCCGGACATCGCCGATGCACGGATGTCGCTCCGCCCACGCGCGGAAGCGCGCCGTGATCCGATCGCCGGTGCGCTGGGCGCGCTGGGGGATACGCTCGGCCTCCATGGCATCGAGCACCGCGAGCGCGGCCGCGCAGGCAAGTGGGTTACCGCCGTACGTCCCACCGAGACCGCCCACCTGGGGAGCGTCGAGCACGTCGGCTCTGCCGGTCACCGCCGCAAGCGGCAGACCGCCCGCGAGGGACTTGGCCGTGGTGATGAGATCGGGCACCAGCCCGTAATGTTCGCACGCGAAGAGCTTCCCGGTCCGACCGAACCCGGTCTGGATCTCGTCGGCGATGAACAGGATACCGTGCTCCCGGGCGAACGCCGCCAACGCGCGCACGTAGTCCAGCGGCGCGGGCACGAATCCCCCCTCACCCAGCTCGAGCTCCATGATGATCGCCGCCACCGACCCCGGGTCCACCGTAGCCGCGAATATGCGCTCCAGGCGTTCGCGGCTCGCCATGCAGCACTGGCTCCGACTCCGATCGCTCGGGCCCTCGGCGCAGCGGTAACAATAGGGAAACGGAATCCGATACACCTCCGGCGCGAAGGGGCCGAACCCCTTCTTGTAGGGCATCACCTTGGAGGTGAGCGCCAGGGCGAGATTGGTCCGCCCGTGGAAGCCGTGTTCGAAGCAGACTACCGCCTGCCGGCCGGTAAAGAACCGGGCCGCTTTGACCGCGTTCTCCACCGCCTCGGCGCCGCTGTTCACCAGGAGCGTGCGCTTCTCGTGGCTGCCCGGTGTGAGCCGGTTGAGCCGTTCGGCGAGCTCGACGTAGGGCTCGTAGGTGGAAACCGGGAAACAGAGGTGGGTATAGCGGTCGAGTTGAGCCCGTACCGCGGCGACCACTGCCGGATGGCGGTGCCCGGTATTCACCACTCCTATCCCGCCGGCGAAGTCAATCAGCCGGTTGCCGTCGGCATCGGTAAGAACAGCCCCCTCGGCATGGACCACGGCGATGGGGCTGACCGCAGGCACGCCCCGGGGGACCGCCCGTGCCCGGCGGGCCAGCAGGGCTCGGCTGTGGGGGCCGGGGATCTCGGTCCGGAGCTGAATGACGCCGGCCATGGGGGCCTCGGGAGGCAATCTGGAGTTGAGTGTGTCTGCCGGAAGTATGGTGTAACCGGTCCGGCCCGCTACCCCCGATCGGGGCATCGAGACCCGGATCGCGAGTCAAACCGATAGTGCGCATGGAGTTGACTACTTGCAGCCCTCCGGGAGTGAATTGGGTCACACGGGCGATGCCCACCGGGGGGCTGGACAGAGGGTGGGGGCTCGGGGCTAGAATGGCTATGCGTCGCCTCCCCAGGGGAGGGTCGCGTTTGCATCCTCCGACCAAGCGGAGGGTCCACTCTCGCAGCTGACTTTCTCCTTGAGTTGCGAGCCCCCATCAGCGGCGGGGGCGAGGCGGCAGGCCCGGGAAGAACGAGCTTCGACCGCCAGACCGAGTGCCGCGCAAACAATGAAAAGAGGAGTTTGTGAAAGTCCTGATGTTGGGCGCCGGCGCGGTGGGGACCGTGTCCGCCTTGAAATTCGTGCAGGAGGCGATGCTCGAGCAGCTCGTCATCGCCGACGCGGTTTCCGCCCGCGCCTCCCTCCTTGCGGACCGGCTCCAGGATCCCCGGGTTTCGGCCATGTGGCTCAATGCCGGCGACCGGGCAGCAGTGACCCGCACCATCCGCGAGACCGGCAGTACCATTCTGCTGAACGCGGCCTTGCCCGCCACCAATATCGAAGTGATGCGCGCCTGCCTGGAGGCCGGCTGCGATTATATCGACCTGGCCAGCGGTGGCACCGACGCCGACGGCATCCCCAAACTCGACGACCAGTTCGCGCTCGACGCCGAGTTCAAGGCGGCCGGCCGCCTTGCGCTGCTGGGGATGGGCGCCGACCCCGGCACCACCAATGTCTATGCCGCGTATGCCGCCAAGCATCTGCTCGACGAAGTGACCGAGCTGCGGGTTCGAGACGGCGACAATTCCATCTGTCAGGGGCACGATGGATTCGTGGCGGCCTTCAGCCCCTGGGTCTTCATTGACGAGTGTCTCTGCAAAGCCGTCTCCTGGCGCGACGGCCGCTATCACCTGGAGCAGCCCCTCACCGGGTTCGAGCCGTTCGACTTTCCTGAGCTCGGCGTGCTCAACTGTTACTACGTTGATCACGAGGAGTCGCAGACCCTGCCCCGATTCTTTCCCCTGGTCCACACCGTGGATTTCAAGCTGTGCATGGACGATGTGACGGTCGAGACGCTTCGGGTAATGAAGCGCCTCGGGCTCTCGAACAAGAATCGGGTAAGGGTCGGAGATGCTTCGATCGCGCCCCGGGATCTCGTGGTCTCGCTGCTGCCGCAGCCCAAGGATCTGGCCGGGTTGATGCGGGGCAAGACCTGCGTCGGTGTTCTCGCCAAGGGGCGCAAGCACGGCGAGCCCAAGGCATACTATATCTACAACGTCTCGGACCACGAGGCCGCCTATACCGAGTTGGGCGTTCAGGCGACGGCGTATCAGACCGGGATCCCACCGGTCATCGCCGCACGGCTGATTCGCGACGGAATCTGGCGCGGCAGCGGTGTCATGTCGCCCGAGCAATTCGACCCGGACCCGTTTCTGGAGCGCCTGGCACGCGAGGGCATGCCCTGGCGCCTGCGCGACGACTCGGCGCGCGCCGGGATCCCGAAGGTGAGAGCGCTGATCTCACTGGAAACGGTGGCGGCGTAGCAAGAAGGCTCGGTGTTTTAAGCTTTCACCACAGAGGCACAGAGGGCACGGAGAAGAGAACTTTGTGGGTGTGCTGTTGACCACCAGTTCTCCGTGCCCTCTGTGCCTCTGTGGTAAGTTTGAACCGAGAGCCCAGGCCCACAGCGTGAGGTCTGCCTAGAGGATTGGAGGAGCATGATGACCATCGCGGCGGCAGCAAAGGGAGCGACCCGGAAATCCGAGGTCACCCGCTACCAGATGTATATCAACGGCAAGTTTACCGACGCCGAGAGCGGCAAGACGTTCGAGGTGTACGATCCCGCCACCGAGGGCATCATCGCCACCTGCCCGGCGGGCGGACCAGAGGACGTGGACCGGGCGGCTCAGGCGGCTCACCGCGCCTTCTATGAGGGATGGAAGGGGACGACCGCGCAGGAGCGGGGACGCATCCTCTTTCGGTTGGCCGAGCGGATTCGCGCGCGGCGGGCCGAGCTGGCGGAGCTGGAGACGATCAACTCCGGCAAGCCGATCGTGGAGGCGGAGTACGACATGGACGACACCGCCACCTGCTACGAGTACTATGGCGGCCTGGCCACCAAGATCAACGGCGAAGTGCTGCCGGTACCGGCCGATGCCATCGCCTTTGCCATGCGCGAGCCGATCGGGGTGGCGGGCCAGATCATTCCCTGGAACTATCCGCTACTGATGGCCGCCTGGAAGATCGCGCCGGCGATCGCGGCCGGCTGCACGGTGGTCATCAAGCCCGCCGAGCAGACACCGCTCACCCTGCTCAAGCTCGCCGAGGATTTCGAGGCCGTCGGGCTGCCGCCGGGCGTGGTCAACGTGGTGACCGGGGACGGCCCCGGCGCCGGCGCCCCACTGGTGGCGCATTCGCTGGTTCGTAAAATCGCCTTTACCGGCAGCGCGGAAGTCGGCAAGCTCATCATGCGCAGCGCCGCCGATCAGCTCAAGCGCGTCTCCCTCGAGCTGGGTGGGAAGTCGCCCAACATCTTTTTCAGCGACGCCGACTTCGAGAGCGCGGTGGACGGGGCGCTGTTCGGAACCTTCATCAATCAGGGAGAGGTCTGCTCCGCCGGGAGCCGGGTCCTGGTCCAGCGAGACATCTACACCAAGTTCGTGGATGCCGCCGCCGCCAAAGCCAAGACCATCAAGCTGGGCCGCGGGCTCGACCGGGAGACCAAGATGGGACCGCTGGTGAGCTCCGAGCAACGGGACCGCGTGGCCGGCTACCTCGAGGTGGGCCGCGGCGAGGCCAAGGTGGCCGCGGGCGGCGGCAGGCCCAAGGAATTCGACAAGGGATGGTACGTCGAGCCCACCATCTTCTACGACGTTGACAATTCTGCCAGGGTGGCGCAGGAGGAGATCTTCGGCCCGGTGATGAGCGTAATTCCCTTCACCGACGAGGCGGACGCCATCCGAATCGCCAACGCCAGCCAGTACGGCCTGGCGGCGGCGGTCTGGACGCGTGACATCTTCAAGGCGTTTCGGGTGGTGAAGTCGCTTGAAGCCGGCATCGTGTGGGTCAACCACATGCAGCCGACCTTCGTGGAAGCTCCCTGGGGCGGCTACAAGGCCTCGGGCTTCGGCCGGGAGCTGGGCCACTGGGGAGTGGAAGAATATCTCGAGACCAAGCAGGTGTTCATCAACTTGGACGAGAAGCCGATTGGATGGTATTAGAGAGTGCAGGTGCTGAGTGGGTGGGAGTGACAAGTGACAAGTGACGAGTGACAAGTGAAAAGTGAAAAGGGACCTCTCCGTTTTCTGTGTGTGAGGCGTGGGTGACATCACGTGGTCTTGATGATCTTCCGCAGCTGCAGGTGCAGGCTCTCGATCGCGGATAGCGGAGGCCGTCTGGACTGACCGCGAAGGCCGCGAGCGCCGCCGCGCCCGCGGCCACCGTCTCGGCCCGGTAGAGGGTCCGAAGCACCGCCGCGACGCGCTTGCGGTCCTGATAGGAGACGTAGGCCAGGCTCCGCCGCACCAAGTGCACGACGCAGGGACGCCTGCGGGGGCTTGCGTGGTCGGGCCATAATACCTCCTGACTACAGAGTATGGCCTCAGACACAGAATTTCCGACAGGCCCAGTGAAGGCGGAAGCGTACCACTCCGCACTTGTCACTTGTCACTTTCCTCTTTCCTTCCTCCTTCCACCAACTCAGCACTGAGCACTCTTCACAAACCCTCCCCCTCCCCCAGCATCTCTCTCCTCACCAGCGGAATCGGCGGCCCGCCGTAGGAGAGAAAGCGGTCGTGGAACTCGCGCCAGGCCATTCGGCCGCCGCGAGACTTTGTCCAGTCCTCCCGCAGCTTCATGATCATCAACTTGCCGAGGGTGTAGTTGAGGTAGGCCGGGTCGTAGGTGCCGCGGGCGGCCTGTTGGCGGGCGTTGCCGGCGTCCTGGTAACCCTGCTCCCGGAACATCCGCTCCGATTCGGCGACCGTCATCCCCTTGGTGTGCAGGCCGATGGCCGACATGTAGCGGACGTTGCGCAGCAAGGCGTTGAGGAGCTGGCCGATGTGCACCTCGGCGTCGCCACCCCCGAGCCCCGCCTCCCACACCATCTCCTCGGTGTAGTGCGCCCATCCCTCGGCAAAGGCGTAGCCCACGAAGACCTTGCCGAAGGTCGAGCGGGCACGGTTGGAGTGCAGGAAGTTGAGAAAATGCCCCGGCCACACCTCGTGCACGCTGGTGAAGAGCAGCTCCGCGGCACCGGGCACGTATGCCCGCTGCTCCTCCAGCGACCAGCTCGGGTCCGGCGGCGCGATATAGTAAATGGAGGGCAGCCCTTTCTCGTAGGGGCCCGGAATGTCAATGTACGCCGAGTTGAACCGCTGATACGGAGGCGACTCCCGAACCAGCGCCTGCTCGGTCCCTGGGATCGAGACGAGTTGGCGCTCGCGCAGGAACTGCTCGAGGGTGTCGAGCTGCCGCAGCGCTCCGGCGACCGGTCCACCCGCCGTCTTGTTGGCGTTGACCCGCTGAGCGCACTCCGGGATCGGCCGGCCCGGCGCGAATCGGGCGCACGCCGCCCGTATGGCCGCCAGGTTTCGCTCCAGGTCGGCGCGGCCGACCTCCTCCAGGCGCTCGAGCGAAACCTCCACCCCCTCGGTCTCCCACAGCATGCGCTGAAAGAGCTCGGCGCCCATGGCGAAGTCGTCCGTCCCTCGCTTGGCTTCCGCCGCAAACCATTGACCGGTGGCCGAGAGGGCCCGGATAGCTTCCGCATTCGCCACCTCGAAGCTGGCGCGAAGCGCCGCATCGGTTACCGGCGCGAAGACGGTGGGCACATCCTGCTCCAGGTAGCTCGCCAGCCCCGAGAACCGTCCCTGCGCGATCTCGGCGTACACCTTGGGCAGAGGGGTGCGAAGATTGGAGCGCATCTGGGCCAGCGCGCGCGGCAGTCCCTCGGCATAGCGGATGAAAGCGCGCATCCGCTGGGGGAGCGGGGCATATTCGCGGGCAAGATAGACGTTGGGGTCAATCTGATCGGAGTACCATTCCGGGTTTCGCCGGGGCCAGTCGGCCTGCTCGAGCCAGAAGAGGTCGTCGTCAATTCTGGAGACGAGATAGTCCCGCTCGAGGCGCCGGGTGGAGTCGGCGGGAGGAAGTCGGAAATCCACGGCGCCGTCTCGAAGCGCGTGCAGCCGCCCCACCCACCCCTCGAGCCCCGCCTCACTCCAATCGGGCCACCCGCCGTCGAACTCGTGGCGGCCCTGGTTGACGGCGAAGGGGGGATTGGCCCTGAAGTAGCTTTCCAGGAAGCCGGCGACGAACCGGTCCCAGTCGGGAGCCGCGGGAGCGGGCTGTCCGGTGCTGCAGGCGAGGGAGAGAGTCACTGCGGCGGCAACAATTCCGCGGCCGGACCGGGAAGTCACAGAGAACCTGCCTGGTGGAAGGACACCGACGTTGCGCGGCCCGTAATCTTCCCGTTTGTTTCGACCCATGCAAGCGACCACGCTCGGGAGTGAGATGGAGCTGGACGCCGCCCTGCTTCAGGCCGCCATCACGGCCGCGCTGGCGGTGCTCTGCGCCTTTCTCTTCCACCGCTACCGCAAGCCATACTTCGCCTGGTGGGCAGGGGCGTGGGGGCTGTACCTGCTGCGGGTGGGCGCTATCTCCAGCTTTCTGCTCACCTCCGACTGGGCCTGGCTCTACTGGCACCAGGTCTTCACCGGCTGGACCGCTCTCGCCCTGCTGTACGCCGCCCTCCTCTTCTCCCAGCAGGTACGCTGGCGCTGGTGGTATCTCGGAATGGTCCTGTTCCCGCCGGTCTGGTCTTACATAGCCATCTACCGGCTGGACAACTTTCTCGCCGCCGCGGGGCCCGCGGTGCTCTTTCTGAGCCTCTCCACTCTGTGGACCGGATGGGTGTTCTTCCGCTACCGGCGCCAGGTTGCTTCCAGCGGCGCCACTCTCCTGACGGTGGCCTTCGCTCTCTGGGGACTGCACCATCTCGACTACCCCTTTCTGCGGGCGCGCGGCGCGTGGGCTCCCTGGGGCTACTACATAGACATCCTGCTCGCCCTCGTGGTCGGCGCCGGGATTCTCCTCCTGGTGCTCGACGACCTTCGTCGTGGCCTGGGGGCGCTGTCAGCCCTCTCCGGCGACCTGCAGCACGCCGGCAGGAAGCAGGACGTAGTGGACGTTCTCCTGGCGCGGCCGCTCACCCTCCCAGCCGTAAAGGGAAGCGCGCTTTCTCTGCTCAATGGCGGCCGGGCCCGCTTCGTCCGCGGCGCGGGCGTCTGCACCGACTGGGTCGGCACCGAACCGGCAGGACCGGCGGCGCTGGTGCTTGGCCGGGCGCTGGAGACGGGCCGGCCCCAGGTTTCGGGTGACTGGGCCGATCAGCGGGCCGGCGGATCGGCCGCTTACCCCTACGCCGCGGTGCTGCCGCTGCTGCGGGAGGACGCGGTTATCGGCGCGCTGGTGCTGGTGGGAGAGGCGCGCGACCCCTTTACCGCGCTGGATGACCGCTTTCTGGTCGCGCTGGGACAGCAGGTGGGCGCCGCGCTGGAGCAGGCCGACCTCTACAGCCGGCTGCAGGCCCGCACCGTCGAGCTGGCCCGGCTCTCCGCCCGCATGATCGAGCAGCACGAAGAGGAGCGGCGCCGGCTCTCCCGCGAGCTGCACGACGAAACCGCGCAGGTCTTCTCGGCCGTGAAGATGGAGCTGGGCATGCTGCGCGAGGCGGCCGCACCGGCCCCCGCGGCACGACTCGACCATGTGCTGGGGCTGATTGACACCGGCATCCGGAGCATCCGCAGCGTCACCAACGACCTTCGTCCATCGCTGCTGGACGACCTCGGTCTGCTGCCGGCTCTCCGATCGCTGGTCGCTGATTTCAGCGAGCGCAGCGGCATCCGGGCCGGGCTGGCCGCACCGCCGTCGCTGCCACCGCTCTCCAAGGAAGCGGAGCTGGCGCTGTTCCGCGCCCTGCAGGAAGCGCTCTCCAACGTGCTGCGTCACGCGGGAGCTCGGTCGGTGAATATCGGGATCTCGGTGAGCAGCACCGGTATCCTCCTCGAGGTGCGGGACGACGGCCGCGGCGTCCCCGATGAGAGCGCCCCGGACCGGCTGAGGCTCGACCGACACATGGGCCTCGCCGGGATGCGGGAACGGATCAGTGCCCTGGGGGGTACGGTGCGCTTTCAGGGGGCTCCGGGAGTCGGCGCATCGCTCGAGGTGCTGGTGCCCGCGGGACCGACGGGGACCGGGTGACGGAGACACCCATCCGGGTCCTCGTGGCCGATGACCACGCCATCGTTCGCACCGGAATCCGGCATGTGCTGGAAGGAGAGCCGGGGTTCGTGGTGGTGGCGGAGGCGTCGAACGGTGAGGAGGCTCTTGCCCTGGCTGGAGAGTTGCGGCCCGACGTGGCGGTGCTGGACATCTCCATGCCCGGCGTGTCGGGGCTTCGGGTAACAGCGGAGCTCCAGCGGCACTCCCCCAAGACCCGGGTACTCATTCTCAGCATGCACGACAACACCGAGTATGTACTGGAAAGCGTACGGGCCGGCGCCCACGGCTACATCCTCAAGGACTCGGCGGCGACCGAGTTGCGCGGCGCGGTCAGGGCAGTGTGCCGCGGCGAGTCGTACTTCAGCCCGCCCATCGCCAGCCGGCTGAGCGCCGTCGTGCGGGACGGGCCGGCTGCCGAAACCGGCGTTCGCATGCTCGGCCTGCTGACCAGCCGTGAGCGGGAGGTCCTGACGGGAGTGGCTCGCGGGCTCACCAACAAGGAGATCGCGCTTGAGCTGGGGATCAGTCACCGCACGGTCGAGACCCATCGCGAGAGTCTGATGCGGAAGCTCAAGCTGAGGACGGTGGCGGAGCTCACCCGCTTCGCGCTCGAGTCCCGAGTGATCGGACCCTGACGGTTATATTGCGCCGATGACCAAGGCCAAGACCGGCATCGTCATGATGAACCTGGGAGGACCGGCCAACCTCGACCAGGTGGAGCCGTTCCTGCTCGAGCTCTTTGCCGACCGGGAAATCATCCAGCTGCCGCTCCAACGCTGGCTCGGCCCCTTCATAGCCCGCCGCCGCACTCCCAAGGTAAAGCGGCTGTACCAGAGTATCGGTGGCGGCTCGCCGATTCTGGGTTACACCGAAGCGCAGGGCCGCGGCATGGTGGAGCGACTCGACCGGCTCTCACCCGCCACCGCGCCCCACCGATTCTACGTGGCCTTCCGCTACGTCCCACCCAAGAGCGAGGACGCGCTGCGCGCCATGCACGCCGACGGAGTGAAGCGAGCGGTGGCCTTCACCCAATACCCCCAGTTCTCCTGCAGCACCACGGGTTCGAGCCTCAACGAGCTGTGGCGCGCTGCCGCCCGCACCGGCCTGCGGGACGCATTCGAGTGGAGTGTGATAGACCGGTGGCCGGTGCACGACGGCTTCATCGCCGCCATGACCGACACGGTGCGCGAGGGGCTGGAACAGTTCGATCCCGCCGATCGCGACCGGGCCGTGATCCTCTTCAGCGCCCATTCACTGCCGCTCGATGTGATAGATCGGGGCGACTCGTACCCGCAGGAAGTGGGTGCGGGGGTACAGCGGGTGGTGGAGCGGCTGGGAGCGCCCAATCCGTACCTGCTCGCCTACCAGTCGGATGTGGGGCCGGTCCGGTGGCTCGGTCCCAGCACCGAGCAGGTCATCCGCCGGCTCGGTGCCCGCGGAGAGAAACGCGTTCTCGTGGTGCCGATCGCCTTTACCAGCGACCATATCGAGACGCTTTCAGAGCTGGATCGGGAATACGGTGAGGTTGCCCATCGGGCGGGGATCAGCCACTACAAACGGGCCCCGGCGCTGAACGATCGGCCGCGCTTCCTCGATGCCCTGGCCGACATCGTGCGCGAGCATCTCGCGTCGGGACTGCCCTACTCCTCCCAGTACCGGGAGCGTTGCGCGGGCTGCAGCAATCCGCAATGTCGCAACATACTGAACCCGATCGTTACAGCAGCGCAGCAGGCGGGCGATGGACAAGAGCGGCTGACGGTGGGCAGATAGGTCGAGTGCGGGCGCCCGCCGCCGCTTTGCTACCTTCCCTCGGGTCGGCCGTCCTCTCGCACACTCCGGCTGACCGGATACAGCACCCGCCTCACCAACCTGTCGGCCATCTCCCGAACCACCTGGCGCTCGCGCTCGGATAACTCCTCGAGCTGGGCCAGCGCCCAGGCCGTCTCCTGCTCCGCCATCTGGGCGCCAAGCCGGTGCAGTTCGGTGAGGCGCGGCGCGGCCGCGCGTCCCCTGAAACAGAGATCGAGCCGGGCGATCTCTTCGCCCAGCACCCGCTCGGCCCCGGCCGGCGCGGCGGAGGCGGTTCCGGCCACGGGGCAACAGAGGCGCTGCAGGTCTTCGAGATCGAGGAGCTGAATTCCGGGAATCGCGCGGGCAGCCGGCTCGACGTTGCGGGGAACGGCCAGGTCCATCACCATCAGTCCGCGTCCACCGCGGGCGGTCATCCCTTCGGCCAACTGCAGCGCGGAAAGCAGCGGCCTGCTCGCGGCGGTGGCGACCAGGACCAGGTCCGCCGCAGCCAGCAGAGCGTCCAACTCGGTCCACAACCGGATGTCGGCCCCCCAAGCCGCGGCCAGCGGCCGGGCGCGATCCGGATTGCGGCTGACGAGGGTTACCCGGGTGGCCCGGTGCTCGTGCAATCGCCGTAAAACCCCTTCCGCCACTTCCCCGGCGCCGAGCACCAGGATGGGACGATCCTCGATCCCGTTGTACCGCCTGGCGGCGAGGTCAACGGCCGCGGAGCTGACCGAGGAGGGATGCCGGCCCAGCGAGGTTTCCTGGCGTACCCTCCTCCCGGCGGCGAGGGCGGCGGAGAAAACCGCGTCCAGCTCACGCGTGGTGGTGCCGGCGGCGCGCGCGGTGTCGAAGGCGCGCCGGACCTGGCCCAGGATCTCGGTTTCCCCGAGAATCTGGGAGTCGAGGCCGGCGGCTACCTGAAAGAGGTGGCGCACCGCCTCCACGCCGTCGAGCCGGGTCACCGCTCCGTCGTGGTCTACGCCCCGCGAGAGGGCGAGCTCCCGGAACCACGCCTCGTAGTCGTGGTCTCCGGTCCAGTAGAGCTCGAAGCGATTGCAAGTGGAGAGCAGCAGCGCGGCGCGGCCGGCCCGGCGCTGTTGTTCCAGCCAGACCGACCGATCGGCGGGAGCGAAGGCGAGTTGCTCCCGCACTTTCAGCCCGACCGTATGGTGGCTCACCCCAACGACATGGAACGACAGTTCTGGCGGCACGTGAGAACGGTACAGCGGGGCCACCAGGGCAGCAATCCGCGTTCCCACGGAGCCGGGCTACGTAGAAATACGGAGCGAAGGCCGCCAAATGTTCTGGGTCGGGGATTCGTTGCCCAATGGTTGTCACCCTGAACGCAGTGAAGGGGCCATGACTTTAGCTATGGCCCCTTCGCTTTGCTCAGGGTGACAGCGGACACTAGTGCCTCGTCACCGCTTCAGAGTTGGGAGCTCACTAGGCTCGCCAGCCACTCGCGAGCCTTCTCGGACCAGGGCCGATCCCGCCACATATCCAGCGTGCTGCGGCGAGCTCGGGCCATGTCCCGCTCGAAGACGACGGCCTGGCCGCGGGCGAACTCCTCGTCCAGGATATTGAGGTTGGCTTCGTCGTTGAGCCGAAACGACCGGTTGTCGAAGTTGGTGGACCCCACCGATACCCACTGGTCGTCCACGATCATCACCTTGGTGTGGTACATCGTGGGTTGATACTCATAGATCGCCACGCCGGCCTGGAGCAGTGGACCCCACAGCGCCCGCGACGCTCTCCGCACGATGGAGAAGTCAATGTGCCGGCCGGGCACGATGATCTCCACCCGCACTCCGCGGCGCTGCGCGGCGGAGAGCATCTCGATCGAGGTCTCGTCGGGAACGAAATAGGCATTGGAGAGCCGGATGCTGCGAGCCGCCGCGGCAATGGAGAGCAGATACATGAGCCGGACGCTCTGGCTTCCGTCACCCGATGAGCTCTGGAAGAGCTGAGCCAGATGCGGACCCACCGGATCGAGATCGGGGAATACTGCTTGCCGTCGAGGACGGACCCTCGGGTCTCCAGCCAGTTGTCCATAAACCCGGCCTGCATCTGGGCCACGACCGGCCCCTCCACCTGAAAGTGGGAATCGCGCCAGTGCTCCGGATCCTGGGCATCGCCCTGCCACTCGTCGGCGATTCCTCCCGTCCGATTTCCCCGGACCAGTAGATATAGGTCTCGAAGGTGATCGTCTGTCGGGCCGAGCTGATGGCGGCAAGCATCGCGGGGAAGATCTCGACTCCGTTGATGAGCGCGGACACCCTGTTGCCGTCCTGGAGAGCCGGGCCGAGCAGCACGCCCATCGAGCGGCTGAACTGGGAGTCGCTGACGGAGTAGGAATGCGGAATGGCTCGCTCGACCGCTTCTCGCTCGAGGTCAGGTTGAGCACGATGAGGACTGCGGTGGTCGTGAGCACCACCACCCCCGCGAGCCACAGCAGCTTCGGCTTCCGACTCTTGGCCATGCGCAGACCTCGGGAGAGCTGGTGCATCACGTGAAAGCCTCCCGGGGTAGCACCCGGGAGGCTCGGGACCTGCAAGGCCGCCCATACTGAGTCTGCATGACTTCAATATGGATGCTGGATGTGCCAGGCTATGGCCCAGCTCACCCTCCGAAGTCAGACCCAGGTACGTTGAGGAATGATTCTGCCACGTGGGCCCGACGCCGGTGGCCGCCTTCTTCTGGTGGGTGGGGGCCACGCTCATCTGTTCGTGCTGGAGGGGCTTGGCCGCGGACGGTTTCCGGCCGGCGTGCAGGCCACTCTGGTAGCTCCCGAGCGGCTTCACCCCTACTCCGGGATGGTGCCGGGCCTGATCGGCGGGCGGTACCGGCCCGAGGAGGTGGTCTTCGATCTGGAGACCCTCGCCCGCTGGGCAGGCGCGAGATTCGTGCAGGGATCGGCCGCCGGGATAGACCTGACCGCCGAAGCGATCGAGTTGGAGAGCGGGGAACGCCTTCCCTACGACATAGTCTCCTTTGCGGTTGGAGCCGGGCCTTCGGGAACCTCGATTCCCGGAGTGGGGGCCGCGGTGCCGGTCAAGCCGATCGAGCGAACGCTGAAAGTGGGGCCGGAGCTCGCCCGGGCGGTGGAACAGGTGCGCGGGCGGCAAGTGGAAATCGTAGTCGTCGGTGGCGGTGCGGCGGGTGTCGAGATCGCCTTCAACCTTCGGGCCCGCCACCGACTGCTCTCCAGCGCGCCCGCCCGCATAACCATCGTGGATGGCCACCCCCACCTGCTTCGCGACCGCTCCGCCGCCACGGCGAAGTTGGCCCGACGGGCGCTGAACGAGAGCGCCATCGGGCTGAGGCTGGGATCCGAGGTGGCAGAGGTGCGGGACGGTGCCGTCCGCCTGGCCGGCGGGGACGAGCTACCCGCCGATCTCACGATCTGGGCAACCGGCGCATCGGCGCCGGCACTCTTCTCCCGGGCGGGACTCGCCACCGATGGGGACGGCTTCGTTCTGGTGGACCAGACGCTTCGGTCGGTTTCGCACCCGGCGGTGTTCGCGGCCGGGGATGCCGCCACCCTGAAGCGCTATCCGGACACGCCGAAGGCGGGGGTCTACGCCGTGCGCCAGGGGGCCCTGCTGTGTGACAACCTTGCCGCGGCCTTGAGGGGAACACCCGGCAGCTCTCGCGCCTATCGGCCACAGCGTCGGTTTCTCGCGCTGCTCAACACCGGGGATGGAAGCGCGATCCTCTCCTACGGCCCGGTCGCGCTGTGGGCGAGGTGGGCCATGGTGCTCAAGGATCGAATTGACCGCCGCTTCATGGCGCGGTTTCGGCGCGCCGCCGAGTAGGCTTTCCGCTACCGCTGCGCCAGGCGCACCTGCTGCTGGTAGAGCCCGATCAGCCGATCCATTCGCGCCAGCTGCTCTGCCAGCCGGTCGGTGTCAGGTCCTCCCGTGCTCCCGGGCCCGCCATCGAGGTCGCGGGTAATCGAATCCTCCAGCGCCCTGAAGGCACCGGTATGGCAAATATGACCGAACCATTGTGTGCTCCTCACGCTCATGGTCCCACCTGGTGGGGCAAACAAGGCACGGTGAGGAAGCCGAGTCGGTATTCCCACTCACTAGTGGATGGTCTATCGTCCGAACAATCTGCCAAGGACGCCCGAGCTCACCACCCCCTCGAAGGCGTGGGCCAGTTCGGCCATCGAGCCGTAGCGTTCGGCGGGATCCACGGCCAGAGTTCTGGCGATGACGCCTTCCAGCCTGCTGGGAAGCTCCGAGCGCACCTCCCGCAACTGCATCGGGGCGCCGCGCAGCCGGGCGATCATCGTCTCCTGAGCTGATTTTCCGGCGAAGGGGAGCTGCCCGGTGAAGAGCTCGAAGGCGAGCACGCCGAGCGCGTAGATGTCGCTGCGGCCATCGAGCTGCTTGCCGCGGATCTGCTCCGGGCTCATGAACTCCGGGGTGCCGAGCACGATTCCGGTGGCGGTGAGCTTGGCCACTTCGGGCCCCGCCCGGCGCTCCTTGGCCAGACCGAAATCCATGACCACGGCGCGGCAGCCCGAAGCATCGGGTGCCGCGTTCTCACCCGGCACCAGCATGACATTCTCGGGCTTCAGGTCGCGGTGGATGATCTGGAGCTCGTGCGCATGCTGCAGCCCCTGACACATCTGCACCAGCAGCGCGATCCCCTCGGCGAGGGGAAAGGGTCCCCGGCGGGTCTCATGCTCGCTGAGCGGCTCGCCCTCGAGGTAGGGCATGACGAGGTAGATGAGGCGTTCGGGTGTCTCGCCCAACCGGAGGATGGGGCAGACGTTGGGGTGGTCCAGCCGCATGGCGATGGTGGCCTCGCGCCGGAGCCGCTCGACCGATGCGGGGTCTCGGGAGAGCCGCGGGATCAGGATCTTCACCGCGACCGGCTGGTCGGTTTCCCGGTCGTGGGCGCGGTAGACGTAGGACATCCCGCCTTCCCCCAACCGCTGGCCGATCTGATAGCGCTGGTCGAGCGTCTGGCCGGTGAGGGTAGCGGCGAACGCAGCGGGACTGGCCGGCAGATTCAGGACGGCGGCGTGGGCTTCGGCTGCCGCCCGGGTGGCTCCCACCCGCTGGCCACCTTCATCAACCAGCGGCGACCCGTCCTTGACACAATAGCGGGCGGGAGGCGGGTAAGTCGCCTGGCAGCGCGGGCACCGCCGATCGCTCAATCGCGGAACCGATTCCGGCCGTCGGTCTTGGCCCGATAGAGGTGGTTGTCCGCCAGCCGGAGGAGCGACTCCCCGTCGGTGACCTGCTCGTCCGGATAGGAGGCGATCCCGATGCTGATGGTCACCCGGACCGGGTGGCCCGCCTCCCCGAAGTCGTGGGTGGCCACCCGGCGCAGGATGCGCTCGGCGAAGTTGCGCGACTCGGCGCTGGTCGTCTCCGGCAGGAGTACGACGAACTCTTCCCCGCCGTAGCGCGCCACTATATCCACCGAGCGCTGCTCCCGCTTGAGCAGGGAGGAGAGCTGCTTGAGCACCTTGTCGCCCACCAGATGTCCGTAGGTGTCGTTGATCTGCTTGAAGTTGTCAATGTCTATCATCATCCCGGTCAGCATGGTGGCGTACCGGGCGGCGCGATCCATCTCCTGCTCCAGCTTGTCCATCAGCGCGCGCCGGTTGAAGCAGCTGGTCAGCGGATCGGTCTCGGCCAGATGGCGCATCTGCTCCTGGCCGATCACCGCGTTTTCCAGGTCGTAGGCCTTTTCCAGAGCCGCCACCGCGGCGGTGATCACCTGCTCGGCAAAACGGACGTCCTGTTCGTTGAGCGGCGCGTCGTCGGTGGTAGTGCGAAGAAAGAAGACGCCCGCGGGTTGCTGCCGCAGCGCAAACCTGATCGCGATAGCCGACCGGGTGGGCACCGGCCGTCCCGCCGCCTCCCACTCGGCTCGCACCTCCTGGTACAGCGGGTCGGTGAGCACGTCCCGCACCAGTACCACCTCGCCGGACTCCAGGGCTCGGCAGATCTCGGGGTAGCGCCGTAAATCCACCGACAGGTTGTGGAGCATGGGGTTCTCGAACGCCGCCATCACGGTTCCGCTCCCCTGTTCGGGGCCCGCGGTGATGATGGAGCAGCGAGAGAGGTTGAGCCCGTGGGCCACCCGCCGTACCAGGATCTGGTAGATCTCCTCCGGCTTGAGCGAGGCGGTGACTTCCTGCATGATGTCCATCATCTCGGACCGGGAGCGCGCCTCCGCTCGCGCCTGGTTGAGCTCCCGCCCCACTCGCAGGTGGGCTTTGACCCGCGCGAGAAGCTCGCGCACCCGGAACGGCTTGGGGATGAAGTCGGCGGCGCCGAGGCCGAGCGAGCGCACCGTGGCCTCCTCGGGGGGCATGGAGGAGATCATGAGGACCGGCAGGTCCTTGAAGCGGGGATCGGACTTGACCCGCTGGAGCAGCTGAAGCCCGTCCACTTTGGGCATCATGATGTCGAGCAGAAGAAGATCGAACTGATCGGTCGTGAGATGTTCGAAGAGATGCTCGCCGCCGGGGACGGTGAGCACCTCATACCCGTTCTCCTTCAGGATCCAGGAGAGGGTGCGGGAGAGGGCCTGATCGTCGTCGGCGACGAGGATCTTCGGTGCGAGCGTCATGCACGTACCAGACGTTGAAAGAGTTCGGGATCCACGTTGCCGCCGCTCAGTACCGCCACCGTGGGACCGGTGGGGCGCACATGTCCCGCGAGTAGCGCCGCCGTGGCCACCGCACCCGAGGGTTCCACCGAGAGCCCGGCCTCGCGATGAAGCAATCGTACCGCGGCGGCGATATCGTCCTCCGAGACCCGCACCGCCTCCCGTACCACGGTCCGCAGAATGGGGAAGGTGATCTCTCCCACCGACCGCGCCAGCAGCCCATCGGCCATGCTGGCGGTGCGCTCCAGGGTCCGAGGCTCTCCCGCCGCGAGTGCCGCGGAAAGCTTGGCGGCCCCCTCCGGCTCCACCCCGATGACGCGCACCCTGGGCTTGAGCGCCGCGACCGCCACGCAGATGCCGGCGATGAGCCCGCCGCCGCTCACCGGAACCAGGATCGTCTCGACGTCGGGCCGCTGCTCGAGGATCTCGAGACCACAGGTTCCTTGCCCCGCGATGATGTCGGGATGATCATAGGGGGGGATCATGGCCAGCCCCTGCTCCAGGGACAGCTGCTCCGCCTTCCGCTGCTGCTCGGCTGAGCGGGTGGCGCCGGCCAGCACCACCTCGCCGCCATAGCGCCGCACCCCTTCCACCTTGATGGCCGGCGTCGAAGCGGGCATGACGATCACGGCCCGGAGACCGAAGCTCCGTGCGGCGTACGCCACCGCCTGCCCGTGATTGCCGCTGGAGTGGGCCACCACGCCGGACACCTCTCCCGCGAGCGCTACCCTGGCGATGGCGGTGTGGGCACCGCGGATCTTGAAGGCACCGGTCGGCTGCAGGTGCTCACACTTGAGGGCAACCGGGACGCCCACTCGGGACGAGACCGAGGGGACCTCGAGTGTCGGTGTGCTAACCGCGACCCCCTCGAGCCCGCGGGCGGCTGCCCGCACGGCGTCAAGGGAGACCGCACCGGTCCGTTCAGTGGCCAGAGCCATATATAGATCTAGCTAAATGCGCACAGGGGCTTGATTAATCAAGCCCCTGTGCGGTTCGAGTCGAAGCCCCCATTGCCCCTATTCTTCCGCGGCCGCCGGCGCCACTTCGTCGCCACCCGGCACATCCCCCGGTCCGGCCTCGTCCTCCTTGACCACCCGGGCGACGCCCACCACCGTGTCGCCGGCATCGAGGTTCATCACCTTGACCCCCTGGGTATTGCGTCCGATGACCCTGATGCCGTCCACCGGCAACCGGATGATGACTCCCTGCCGGGTGATCATCATCAGCTCGTCATCGGGTATCACCTCTTTGAGAGCCACGATGGGTCCGGTTTTGTCCGTCTTCTTGAGGGTGATGATCCCCTTGCCGCCCCGCTTCTGCACCCGGTAGTCCACCAGCTCGGAGCGCTTGCCGAAACCCTTGGCGCTCACCACCAGGAGGGTGGCGTCCCGCCGGACGACGACCATGCCGATGACCTCGTCCCCCTTTTCCAGCTCGACTCCCTTGACCCCGGTGGTGGCCCGGCCCATCTCGCGCACGTCGCCCTGATGAAAACGGATGCTCATCCCGTCTTTCGTAGCCAGCACGATGTCGCTGTTGGGGTCGCACACCTGGACGTCAATGAGCTCGTCGTCGTCCTCGACGTTGATGGCGCAGATTCCGTTGCTGCGCACGTTGCCGTAGGCCGACAGCAGCGTCTTCTTGACCGTCCCCAGGCGGGTGGCGAAGACCAGACACCGGTCGCCGGCGAACTCGCGCACCGGCACCAGCGCCGCCACCTGCTCGTTGGGCTTGATGGCAATGCAGCTCACCACCGGCTTTCCCCGCGCCGCGCGCCCGGCCTGCGGGATCTCGTGTACCTTGAGCCAGTAGAGCTGGCCGGTATTGGTGAAGAAGAGCAGGTAGTCGTGCGTGCTCGCGATGAACAGATGCTCGACCCAGTCGTCGGCTTTGAGATCGGCGCCGTTGAGCCCCCGGCCGCCGCGGCGCTGCCGCTTGTAGGAGGAGACCGGGATCCGCTTGATGTAGCCGGTGTGGGAGATGGTGATGACCATGTCCTCTTCGGCGATCAGATCCTCCACCGTGAACTCGCCCTGGTCGGCCACGATCTCGGTGCGGCGCTCGTCGCCGAAGCGCTCGACCACCTCTTCCATTTCCCCTTTGAGGATGAGCATCCGCTTGGGCTTGGAGGCGAGGATCCCCTTGAGCTCTTTGATGGTGGCCCGGACTTCCTTGAGCTCGGCATCGAGCTTCTCGATCTCGAGCCCGGTCAGTTTGGCCAGCCGCATGTTGAGGATGGCGTCGGTCTGCTTCTCGCTCAGGCCGAAGCGCTTGCGCAGGCGAGCGTCGGCCTGCGGCGTATCCTCCGAGCCCCGGATGATCTTGATCACCTCGTCAATGTTGTCAACGGCGATCTTGAGACCCTCGAGGATGTGCTCCCGCGCCAGCGCGGCGTCGAGGTCGAACTGGGTCCGGCGGACGATGATCTCGTGGCGGTGCTCGATATAGCGCTCGAGCAGCGTCTTGAGGTCCATGACCTTGGGCGCGCCCTTGTCGAGCGCCAGCATGATCACACCGAAGGTGGACTGCATCGAGGTGTGCTTGTAGAGCTGGTTGAGCACCACGTTGGGAATGGCGTCGCGCTTCAGCTCGATGACGATCCGCATGCCGTCCTTGTCGGACTCGTCGTTGACCCCGCTGATGCCCTCGATCTTCTTCTCGGCGCCCAGCTCCGCGATGGCCCGGACCAGATTTTCCTTGTTGACCTGGTAGGGGATCTCGGTCACCACGATCTGCGAGCGGCCGGTGGATTCCTTCTCCTCGATCTGGGCCCGCGCGCGCATGATCACCCGGCCGCGGCCGGTCTCGTAGGCCTCCTTGATTCCCTGCCGGCCGTAGATATAGGCGCCGGTGGGAAAATCAGGACCTTTGATGACCTTTCGCAGATCGGTGATGGTGGCTTCGGGGTTGTCAATCAGAAGCTCTATTGCCCGGGCCACCTCCCGCAGATTGTGCGGGGGGATGTTGGTTGCCATGCCCACGGCGATACCGCTGGAGCCGTTGACCAGCAGGTTGGGAATCTTGGCCGGCAGGACGGTGGGCTCCTGCAGCCGATCGTCATAGTTGGCTTGGAAATCAACGGTGTTCTTGTCAATGTCCTCCAGCATCGTGACGGCGACTCGGGTGAGCCGAGCCTCGGTGTAGCGGTAGGCCGCGGCGGGGTCGCCATCCACCGAGCCGAAGTTGCCCTGACCGTCAATCAGTGGATACCGGAGCGAGAAGTCCTGCACCATACGCACCAGCGCATCGTAGACCGAGCTGTCTCCGTGCGGGTGGTACTTCCCCAGCACATCGCCAACCACCGTCGCCGACTTCTTGTAACCCCGGCCGGGCACCAGCCCCAACTCGTTCATGGCGTACAGGATTCGGCGATGCACCGGTTTGAGGCCGTCGCGGACATCCGGCAGCGCCCGAGAGACGATGACGCTCATCGAGTAGTTGATGAACGACTGCCGCATCTCCTCGTCAATGAGCCGGGGCAGAATACGTTCGCGCGAGTTGGGTGCGGTCATGGCCTTCGGTGTCAGGGAATTGGGCTGGTCTCGGCTCGTTGCGTGACCGGGGAATATACCCGGGATCAGGGGCCCGACGCAACCGTGCGGAGGGGGTGGAAGTGAGGCGATAGTAAGGGGTTAGGGATGGGAAAAGAGTTGTGAAAGCGAGGAACTGAGCGGGGCGACATGTCATCCCGAGCGGAGCGAGGGATCTTGCTCGCGGGTACCGGAGATGAGCGGAAAAGATCCCTCGCTCCGCTCGGGATGACAGTGTTGGCGGCGCTCCGAGCCCTCTCCCCCCGCCCCCCTCACTGCTTACACGGCGCCTCGGGATCGGGCTTCGGCTGGTCCACCACCGGCCGCCGGTCCAGGTTGGCCACCCGGTTCGCCAGATCAGCCACAAACCGGGTGACGGCGGTGAATTTGTCGAAGTCGAGGTACTCCAACTCGTCGGTGATCTGGTGATAGTCGCGGTGCCCGCCGGTGCTGAAGAAGGCGATCGGAATCCCGTAGCGGGCGTACATGTAGTGGTCGCTGCGGCAGTAGAAGTTGTCGGGGTGGCCGTCGGCGTCGTAGGTGTAATCGAAAGCCAGCCCATGCTTGCCGTCGCGATTGACCGACACCGCCAGATCCCCGAGCTCGGTGGACAGCCGGCGGGAGCCGATCACCTGAACGTAGCCGGCGCCACCCTTCTGCTCGTCTTCCGCATTGCCCCGTGCGATCATGTCGGTATTGATCTGCGTCACGATGGAATCACGAGGCACCGTGGCATGATCGGTAAACCAGCGGCTCCCGTGCAGCCCCGCCTCTTCTCCGGTGTGCCACACGAACAGCAGCGAGCGCCGGGGACGTTTCCCGCGGGAGGCCGCCTCGGCTACCTCCAGCAGGCCCATCGAGCCGGAGCCGTCGTCATCCGCACCGTTGACGATCGAGTCCAGTCGAGCCGGCCGCAGCTTTCGCAAGCTGTCTATGATGCCGCGGATCCGGCCCCACTGCGCCTCGGAGGGCTCGCTCGGCGGATCGTTGGCCCCGCGGGGCCGCATGATCGTGTTGTAGGCCCGGAGCGAATCGTGCTCGACCGGCTCTACCACTCCGATGGCGTCGTTATGGGCTCCCAAGGCCACGTATTCACCCCTGAGTGCCGGATCCGAGCCCTCCAGCACCGCCACCACATTGGAGGCGCCCACGTCGCCCGCGTCGAAGGCGACCTCGCCCTGGATGGCGGGCCCTGTATCGCCGGGCCGCAAGGCGTCGAGCGTCCTGCCGAAGAGCGCTTCGACCGATCCCGTGGGAACGAAGAGCATGCGCGGTTGGGTGGCTCCGGGCGGGACGGCGAGATCCTGCTTCAACTTCACTTGCGGCTCGGCGAGAGACTGAGCGAAGTTGGCGATGAGCGGATCGATCTGGGTTATCGCAATTCCGGCGATGAGTCCCAGTCGCCCCTGTGGGCTGAGGTCGGGCGCGCCGAGCGCGTTGCCGCTCGCCTCGCTCCGGAAGACCACCAGCTTGCCGTCGAGTTCCTCCCTCGGCGGAAGCCCCGCGGTGTCGGCCGCGCCGCCGATGTAGAGCAGTTGGGCGCCATCAATGGGACGGACCGGCACCTCGAAGATCGCCTGATAGGGATAGTACTCCTCGAACACTTCCAGTCGCGCCGACCCGGCGCGAAGCGTGGCGCGGGCGGTGTCCACGGTGTAGCGCAACAGCGGGACCTGCTGCAGGTAGGTCCCGCTGTCGCCGGCCGGCCTGAGTCCCAGCCGGGCGAGCTCACCGGTGATGTAGGCGTTGCCGCGCACGTTCCCCGGCGTGCCCGTCCGCCGGCCCTGCATGGAATCATGGGCGAAGATCGAGGCCCGCACCCGCAGATCGGCGGGAGTAATGGCCGCCGTAGTGGCGCCGCGGGGAGCGGGCGAGTCCGCCGCACGGGAGCCCGCGCAGGCGGCAAAGGCCGGAAAAAGGACGAACGGAAGGAGCCAGGACCTTCGCATGAGGGCCGCCCGGAGAAAAAATGGAGAGTGGGTTGTCGCCCCCACTACCGGAGCCGGCCCCGAAACGTTTCAGCGGGGCCGGCGCTACGATGTCCGGCTGAGAAAGACGGTAGCCGCCATCCTCGCCACCACCGGCTCGCCCGCGGGCTGCACCACGCGACCGATAGGATGCCCTTCCCCGTCGAGCACCTCATATACCGCCACCGGCTCCCTTCTCGCGAGCTGGACCATGACTCACTCCATTTTCGAATTGAAGCAGCGCATCGAATGTGGACGTAGCTAGGATGGGGCGGAGGCGGAAAAGGTTGGCTGGGTGGAGGTCGAAGGTCTCGGGTCTAAGGTCTTAGGTCCTGCAGCACCGAGCGTCCGAGCCTCAGACCTTCGACCTTCGACCTTCTACCTTCGACTCCCACCAGCCAACCCTTTCCCTCCCATCCGTGTCTGATCCAGCGACCCTCATGCTCCGGAGCCCGTGAACGACCGCGAATTGATCGGCCGAGTGCTGGCAGGGGACCCGAGTGCTGAGCGCGCGCTGTATGACGCGCACGTTGACCGTGTGTTCCGGCTGGTCTACCGGATGGCCGGGGACCTCGACCGGGCGCAGGATTACGTCCAGGAGACCTTCATCCGCGGCTTCGACCGCCTGGGGGATTTCAGAGGCGAGTCGGCGCTGTCAACCTGGCTCTGCTCGATCGCGATTTCGATCACTTTGAACGGGTTGCGCAAGGTCCGGAGGTTCAACGAGCGGGAAACGGAGCTGGACGATGGGTTGCAGGCGGGTTCGCCCGTCCGGGAGGCCGATCCCGACCTCAAGGTCCGGCTCTCCCGCGCCATCGAGGCGCTTCCCGAGGGCTATCGCACGGTGTTCGTGATGCACGACGTCGAGGGGTACACCCATCAGGAGATCGCGGACACCCTGGGCGTGCAGCCCGGAACTTCGAAGGCCCAGCTCTCCCGCGCCCGTGCCCGGCTGCGCGCGGCGCTCGCCGATTTTGCCAGGGACTGAATATGGACGATGACCGTTTGGACGATCCGATCCGCGATGCCGCTCGCCAATACAACGCACCGCCCGACACTCCGAAGGAGGAGATGTGGGCCCGGGTGCAGGCGAGTCGGCGGTTGGGCGCGCAGCGGGGCAAAGGCCGCAGGGTCGTTTCTCCCCGGTACTGGGTACCCTGGGCTGCCGCCGCGGCCGCCGTGCTCGCGGCGGGAATAGGGCTCGGCCGGCTCTCGGTTAGCCCGGAGACCGTTGTGCCCGAGGTGGCGGAGCGCCGAGCGCCGCAGGTGAACCCCACCGCCTACCGCCTCGCCACCATGGAGCACCTCGGCCAGTCGGAGGCTTTTCTCACCCTCTTCCGCACCTCGGTCGTGGCCGGCGGCAACGAGCGGCTGGCGTCGGCGTCGGCCCGGCAACTGTTGGCGACCAACCGGCTGCTGCTCGATTCACCGGCGGCGGAAGACCGCAGGGCTCGGCTGCTGCTCCAGGACCTCGAGCTGATCCTGGCCGAGATCGCTCAACTCTCCCTGGAGTCGCGGGAACAGGATCTTCAGTTGATCAGAGAAGGGATCGAGCGGGGCGACATGATGCCTCGTCTCAGGACCGCCGTACCGGCGGGCCCGAACTCAATGCAAGGAGCGCTCTGATGTTTCGCATACCGTTCGGATTGGCGCTGGCAGCGGTGGCCGGCCTCGGCGGCTGGTGGATGCCCCCTCCCGGCGAGCCACAGGACCGGACTCCTCCGGCTCCGTGGCTCCAGGGTGACCCGGCCGATTCGTTGTATCGCGCCGCCCGGGAGGCGCTGAACCGGCGTGAGTATCGCCGCTCCGCCGAGCTTTTTGCCGAATTGCCCAGCCGCTTTCCACGCTCGGGCTATGCGGCCGACGCGCTCTACTGGCGAGCCTTCGCGCTCTACCGCGTAGGGGGCGAGAGGCAGCTGCGGGAAGCGCTCCAGTCGCTGGAAACCCAGCGGGGACGCTTTCCCAAAGCGGCGACGAGAGGGGATGCAGCCGCACTCGAGCGCCGGATTCAGGGTGAGCTGGCCCGCCAGGGAGATCCCGACGCCGCCGCCGATGTGGCCCGAGCGGCGGCCGGAGTACTTCCCCCGGAGCCGCCGACGCCGCCCACTCCGCCTATTCCTCCTACTCCTCCTACTCCGCCCACGCCGCCGACTCCACCCACGCCCGGCAGCCACGCGAGGGAGTGCGCGGACGACGAGAACGACACCAAGGTGGCGGCCCTCAACGCCTTGATCCACATGGACGACGAACGGGCCCGTCCCATACTTCGCCGGGTGCTTGCCCGGCGGGATGCGGCGACAGCCTGCCTCCGGCGGAAAGCCGTCTTCCTGGTTGCGCAGGGCGGAGGTGAAGGGGTCGAGGACATCCTGTTGGATGCCGCACGCAGCGACCCGGACGCCGAGGTGCGGGAGCAGGCCGTCTTCTGGCTCTCACAGGTCGGAAGCGAGCGGGCGGTCAGCGCGCTCGACTCGATCCTGAGGACCTCCAAGGACCGCGGCGTGCAGGAGAAGGCGGTGTTTGCCCTGTCGCAGCACGACAGCCCTCGCGCGCGACAGGCGCTGCGAACCTACGCCGAGCGGTCCGAGTTGCCGGACGACATCCGGGAGAAAGCGATCTTCTGGATCGGCCAGAGCGAGGGGCGGGAGAATGCGGCGTTCCTGCGCGCGCTGTACGGAAAGCTCGAGAGCGAGGAGTTGCGGAAGAAGGTGCTCTTCTCGCTTTCCCAGATGGGAGGCGAGGAGAACCAGCGCTGGCTCCTGCAGATCGTGCGGGACAAGGCCCAGCCGGTCGAGCTGCGCAAGCAGGCATTGTTCTGGGCGGGACAGAGCGGCGCCTCCATGGCCGACCTCGGAGCGCTGTACGGTACCCTCCTCGACCGCGAGATGCGCGAGCAGCTGATCTTCGTTTACTCCCAGCGCGACGAGCCCGCGGCTGTTGACCGGCTGCTCGACATCGCGCGGCGCGACCCCGACACCGAGCTTCGCAAGAAGGCGCTCTTCTGGTTGGGCCAGAGCGACGATCCGCGCGCGGCCAAGGCCCTTCAGGACATCATCGAGCAGTGAGGATTTCATGACGATTATCCGAAGAGTGGCCGCCGTGAGTCTGCTCCTGCTTCCGGAGGCGCTCGGCGCCCAGGCCTTGGCCCGGCGAGTGGAGGCCGCGGGAGATGGCACGGTACGGATGAGCTTCGCGGCGCGCGAAGGGGTCTGCGGCAGCGGCAGCGGCAGCATCACCATCCATGACGGCCACGACGACGACTGGGTGGCCAACTGCGATCGGGGACCGGTACGAGTGTCGCTCACTCTGCGGCAGGGGCGGGTGACAGAGGCTCACTCCTATGTGGGGGGCCGTTGGCGCCAGGGAAGCGGCAGGGTGAACGACCTGGGATCAGTGCCGGCGCGCGAGGCGTCCGCGTACCTCCTCACACTCGCGCCGCGCGCCGGGGAGGATGGCGGCGAGCTCATCACCGCGGCAACGCTCGCGGACAGCGCTACGGTCTGGCCCTCCCTTCTCCGCATTGCCCGGGAGGAGGGCGTTAGCCTCGAGACCCGTCGCCAGGCAGTCTTCTGGCTGGGACAGGCCGCGGGCAAGGCGGCGGCGCGGGGGCTCGACTCGATTGCCGTGGACGATAGCGGGGATATCGAGGTGCGGAAGCAGGCGGTCTTCGCGCTCTCTCAGCGGCCTGAGGAAGAAGGCGTGCCGGTGCTCATCCACATCGCCCGAAGCAACCCCCATCCCGAGATCCGCAAGTCCGCTCTCTTCTGGCTGGGTCAGAGCGAAGATCCACGGGCGCTCGCCCTGTTCGAGGAGCTGCTGCAGTAAACCCTTTGGTGGCTTCCCCTGTCTAATCCGCGCACTCAACAGGGGAAGTCATGATCGTCGCCCAGCTCTGCCTCACGGTTCTCGCGGTGTCACCCGCCGTTCAAGCCAATTCGCAGGACTCGCTCGCCAGCGCCGTCACTCGCGCGCCGGCAGTCCGGGCAACGCGCCTGGCCGGACAGCTCACGGTGGATGGGATCCCGTCTGAAGCTGCCTGGCAGACGGCGGGGCCGGTGACCGACTTCATCCAGCTCTTGCCATACGAGGGGACGGCCGCCACCGAGCGCACCGAAGTGCGCGTGCTCTACGACGACGACGCGCTGTACATCGGGGCCCGGCTCTACGACCGGGCGCCGGACTCGGTGGCCTCGCAACTGGCCCGGCGGGATCGCGTCGCGCGGTCGGACCGCTTCATCGTTTACCTCGATTCCTATCATGACGGGCGCACCGGCTTTTTCTTCGGCGTCAACGCCGCGGGCACGCTCTACGACGGCACTCTCTACAATGACGAATGGGACGACGACACCTGGGACGGAGTGTGGGATGGTTCGGCGGTGCGGGATTCCCTCGGTTGGAGCACGGAGCTGAGGATCCCCTACTCCCAGCTTCGCTTCCAGAAGGGCGGCGACTATCGCTGGGGAATCAACTTCGCCCGCGAGATCGCCCGCCGCAACGAACGCGACTACCTGGTCTACCGGCCCAGCAACGGCAGCGGGTTCGTGTCCCGCTTTGTCGCACTGGAAGGCATGCAGGATGTGACCCCGCCTCCACGGCTGGAGTTGCTGCCCTACTTCACCACCCGGGCGGAGTTTCTCGGTCATGAGGCGGCGGACCCATTCAACGATGGCTCCCGGTATGCCGCGGGCGCGGGTGCAGACCTCAAGCTGGGGCTGGGAGCGAACCTGACGCTGGCGGCCACCGTCAATCCCGACTTCGGCCAGGTGGAGGTGGACCCCGCGGTGGTCAACCTGAGCGACGTCGAGACCTTCTTCGAGGAGCGCCGGCCCTTCTTCATCGAGGGGGCGAGCATCTTCGAATTCGGCTACGGCGGAGCCAACGATTTCTGGGGATTCAACTGGGCCAACCCCACCTTCCTCTACACCCGACGGATCGGACGCGCGCCGCAGGCGGAAGAACCGGACGCGGACTACACCGAGGTGCCCGCCGGCACCAACATCATCGGGGCGGCCAAGCTCTCCGGAAAGGTCGGCTCGTGGAGCTTGGGCGCGCTCAACGCGGTCACCAGCCGGGAACACGGGAGCTTCGCGCTCGGCGACCGGCAATGGCGAGAGGAGCTGGAGCCGCCGGCGTACTATGGGGTCTATCGCGCACAGAAGGAGTTTGACGGAGGAACCCGGGGGCTTGGGGCTATCGCCACCACGACGGCCCGAGCCTTCGACTCGGAGCCGCTGCGAGACCAGTTGAGCTCTACCGCGTTTACGCTCGGGGTGGACGGCTGGACCTCGCTCGACCGCGACCGGGTCTGGGTAGTGACCGGGTGGGCTGGAGCCAGCCGGGTGGCGGGAAGCCGCGAACGACTTCAACGGCTGCAGGAAGGCTCGGTGCACTACTTCCAGCGGCCTGACGCCGGCTACCTGGGCGTGGACTCCAGCGCCACCTCGCTGGCCGGATTTGCGGGACGGGTGACGCTCAACAAGCAGAAGGGCGACTGGATGTTCAACTCCGCCCTCGGCCTGGTGGATCCCCGCTACGAGGTGAACGACCTCGGCTTCCAGAGCCGCGGCGATCAACTCAACGGCAGCGTCGTGGTGGGCCGCCGCTGGACCAAGCCGAGCCGCCACTTCAGGAGCTTCCGACTCAACCTCGCCACCTTTCGAACCTACAACTTTGGCGGTGATCTTACCTGGGACGGCTACTTTCTCACCGGTGTGTACCAGCTCAACAACTTCTACGACGGGCGCTGGTTCGTGGCCTATAATCCCCCGTCGTTCAGCGACCGGCAGAGCCGGGGCGGGCCGCTGATGCTGAATCCACCCGGAGTCGAATGGGATTTTCAACTGACATCCGACGCCAACCGGCGCTGGATCGTGGGGTTGGCGCTGCACGGCCTCGACTATAGCCGCGGAGCCGACCAGAGCTGGAGCATCCGGCCCAGCCTGGCGTGGAAGCCGGGCGGCCGCTTCTCGCTCGAGCTGGTGCCCGAGCTGCAGCGGAGCAGGACCGCGGCGCAGTACGTGGACACGTT
Organism: Gemmatimonadales bacterium; assembly: GCA_013813875.1. Lineage (GTDB taxonomy): Bacteria > Gemmatimonadota > Gemmatimonadetes > Gemmatimonadales > GWC2-71-9 > CAVVWJ01. Next base: position 34,634 of record JACCQZ010000095.1, read on the forward strand.
CGACGATCCACTCGCCACCGGCACTTTCGGGCACCGCTACGTGTTCGCGGAGCTGGATCAGACCACGCTGTCGGCCAGCCTCCGGCTGGACTGGACCTTCACTCCGAAGCTGAGCCTGGAGCTCTATGCCCAGCCGCTGCTCTCCTCCGGCCGGTATGCCGGCTTCAAGGAGCTGGCGCGGGCTCGAAGTTACGCGTTCAATGCGTATCCCGATCCGACTCCGACCGAGGACCCGGACCGCATCGTGGTAGATCCCGACGGCCCGGCTGGGCCGGCCCCGGCCGAAGAGACAGACGACCCCAACTTCTCGCTCGCCTCGCTGCGGGGGAATGCGGTGCTCAGGTGGGAGTATTCGCCGGGATCCACCTTCTTTGTGGTGTGGACCCAGAATCGCTCCGACACCGAAACGATCGGCGGATTCGACACCGGCCGCGGGCTGAGCCGGCTGGGGCGGGCGGCGGGGGATAACATTTTTCTGGTGAAGGTGGCGTATTGGTGGAATCCGTAATAGGTAGGGAGGGCAGGATCACCACCTTCTTTTCTATCCGGCCGAAAACATGACGCCGTAGGCGTGTGCACACCGTCACGTAGTAGATACCCGGCCGGGTGTAATCGTAGCCGGGGAGTCGAAGATTGCGTCGCCTCGGCGGATGGAACATGAATCGGATGGATGTCGGGAACGTTCAAAGGCACCATCCATTCCCCGCGTGACTGGTCTATTTGCGATAGACGGGGGGGCGGTACGGGCCGTCGGGGCAATCCTGCCCGATTACATTCCCAGAGTGACCCTACATTTCCAGCCCCTCCGTGCCACCCTGATCGGCGTGGCCCTGACGGCCTGCGGCGGCCCGGAGCCCCCGGCTCCCGTCGTCCAGCTGCCGGCCGCGACCGACAGCGTTGATTCGCCCTACGCCGAGGTGCCGGATGGCGTTTGGCTCGGGGCCGGCCGGTGGGCGGTCGTGGCTCCACTCGATGTTGTCGTGGGGGTCGTGGAGCCGGCGGCGGGAACGGTGATGCCGCTCGGTGGCGCCGCGGCCGGCAAGGAGCTGCGCAATCCCTCCACCATCTTCCGCGCCGGCGACAGTTTGTACGTCGGAGACTGGGGTGTCCGCCGCACCACCCTCTGGACGCTCGAGGGCCGGCTGGTGCGGGCGATTCCCGCCCTCGATGCGGCGCGCGGCGCGCTGCCCCGGGGCCGCGACGCTCAGGGCCGTTACTACTACGAGCTGATGCCTCCTCCGGGGCCGGACGGCAGCGGCAACCGCGACTCGGCCGCGGTCATTCGAGCGGGTCCCGGAGGCCAGGATGTCGACACCATCGCGCGCCTGGCCCCGCTCGACGTGGCCGAGGTGATGGGGGACGCGGGACGACGCTTCGAGCGGCGGGTCTTCAGTGGGAACGACCGGTGGGGCGTTCTGTCCGATGGCTCGCTCTGGGTGGCGCGGGTGTACGAGAACCGGGTTGACTGGCGCGACCCGGATGGCGACTGGACCCGCGGCGAAGCGTTGCCCGACCGGGTGCTCGAAGTTACCCGCTACGATCGCGAGGTGTTCCTGCGCCGGTTTCCGCCCGAGCTCAGGGCCACCGCGGAGCAGCTCCCCTTCGCTCCGGTGAAGCCGCCCTTCGAAGCGGGGTTCACCGCTTCCTCAGGCGAGGTCTGGCTGGAAAAGAGCCGGGCACCGGCCGATTCCACGCGGCGCTATCACGTGGTGGACCGCGAGGGACAGTTGCTGCGTGACGTCCGGGTTCCGGGCGCCGGACGTATCGTGGCACTGGGAGCCGATGCCGCTCTGGTAGCCGAGCGAATGACCGAAGGCACCCGCTTCCGCCGGTTCCCGATTCCTCCGGGGCCGGCCGATAAGATGTCTCTCTCGGCCCGGGATGGCAGTGCATTGCCTTCGCGATGATGCTTCCGTCCTGTCGGATGACGGCTCTACCTGTCGGATGACGCTCTTTACCTGTCGTTGGAGATATTTCGAATGAAGGTGTCGCACTCGCTCGGTGTACTGGCACTGCTGGGACTGACCGCCTGTTCTTCAGCCGAAAGCCAGGGTGGCATGACCCTGGAGGCCAAGCTTCCCACCAGCTATGCCCAACTGAGCAACGTGGTGGAGTTGGGCAGCGGCCGGGTCATGTTCGCAGAAACCAAAGACAAGCTGTTCCTGAGCGCCGACCTCACCAGCGGCAAGGTGGACACGCTGGGTACCCGGGTTGATTCGCTGCCGCCGAACGCGCCCGCGGCACAGTACAAATTTCCCGGCTGGGTGGCGCACCTGGCCGGTGACACGGTAGCCCTGGTTGATTTCAGCGCCCAGCGCACCACGCTCTGGGACGAACAGGGGCGGTCGCTTCGCGAGCTCACCATCGCGCCGGTTGCCGGCAGCGCGCCGGTGCTGGTGTACGACGCCGTCGGGCACGGATACAAAATCGATTATCAGACGATCCTGGGCGGCGGCGAGCCGGGGCAGACCATCCGGCCCGACAGCATTCCGGTGCTCCGGATCAATCTGCGGAGCGGCGCGGTTGACACCGTGGCCCGGCTGGCCGGACCCGAGTTTGGCGACGCCACTTTCGGCGACCAGACACAGCAGGCCGCGAAGGTCTTCGCTCCCAATGATTTCTTCGGTGTTCTGCCGAACGGGACCGCGTGGGTGGCGCGTGGCCGCGAGAACCGAGTGGATTGGCGCTCACCGGACGGCAAATGGACTGTGGGTAAGAGCCAGGAGTATGCCAGGCAGCCGGTGACGCAGGGCGATCGCGATCGGGTCGTCGCCCAGGTCCGCGAGCAGGGCAAGCAGTTCGGGATGCCGCAGGATCTGCCGATCAAATACCCTTTCGCCGAGAGCAAGCCCCCATTCGACTTTGCGCTCGGCC
>JACCQZ010000123.1 GCA_013813875.1 Gemmatimonadales bacterium
GATCCTGAATCATCGGAAACGCGATGAGGTTGCCCGACCGGTGCATGATCTCACACGTTTCCAGCCACTCGGGCCGGGGCGAAGGCGTGCGCTTCATGAAGAAACACTTGCCGTGAATGCCGTTGGGGTAACGCTTCATCACCATCGCCCGGTCCTTGAGGTGCGGCAGGAGCACGCCGGAGACGTCGGCGTAGTACTGCAGCAGGTGACCTTTGGTGAGCCCGCGAGCCGGCCAGAACATTTTGTGCAGGTTGGTGAGCTGGACAGTGCGCCGACCCAGCCCGAGCAGCACGTTCTCCTGGTCATCCGGGATCCGCACCTGAGCTGGAGACACCCGCGCCGCGGTCATTCGGCGACTCCGAGCCTGCTGGGCCTGGTTCCTCGCTTGAGCGTGCCCTCCACCGGCCCATAAGCCAATTCGGTGCCGGCACGCGCGGCCCGCAGCAGCAATGCTCCGCGGCTCATATCGCCGCGGCCCACGAACTCCACCGGGAAGAGCAGCCGCCCGGAGAGGGCGGGACCCAGAACATCCACATACTTCCCGGTGGCGATGCTGCCGAGCAGAACGACGTCGAGCTCCGGGTAGCGGGCCAAACCAGCCGCATCCCGCTCGAGCGGCAGCCGGTAGCGCGGGTCATCGGAGCGGATATCCACTTCTCCAAAGGCGCGAAGCTCGGCGATTCCGACCGGGGTGTCGGCCGGAAGCAGTCCGTGGTTGGTGGTGATGACCTGGACTCCGCAGACGTCGGGAGGCGGGGTGGCGAATCGCTCCGCGTAGGTGAGCTTGCCGCGAAAGTAGAGCCCGCTGATGAAGCTGAACACCTCTGCCAGGCCGGCCCCCCCTTTCCGCAGGCGACGGGCCAGCGGAAATTGAGCGGCGTCGTTATACAGAAGGTCGGCACGTTTGCCGGCGCAGTTGGCGGGCGACAGCAGGAACACGCACTGGCCCGAGGGGCGTCGGGAAGATTGGGGGTACACTCGGTTCGGAGGCCTTCGGGTGTGGACATGCGGGAGACTCCTGGGCAGCACCGGCGGCTGTCTCGGCCCCTCCCCACCAAGAGAGTTCTGGTAGATTGTGCCGGAGGCGCCACGCCCTCCGCAAGGGCTAACCTTAGAACGGCGCAGCCAGACCCGCTGTGACGGTGGTAACATTGAGCTTGGCCCAATGCGCGTGAACTGGCGCACGGAGGGCCGCATGGGTAGGCTCTGTACGGTGGCCAGCCAGGTGGCATATGAACGAGACACATCGAGAAGCCCGCCTCAAACCGGAGCACGCCGCCCTGTACCCCGGCGTCGGACCCGGCGAGTGGAAACCGGTCGGCGAGTTGCTCGACACGATCCTATCGTCCCGGCTGCTGGGACAACGGAGTTCGGCTGAGTTCCTTCAGGGACGGCTGCTGGACGAGCGGCACTTCGAATTCCGGGGTGAGTCCCCAGCATCCGCCATGCGCCCGGGCCCTCGCAGCCGGGTCAGCGACTAACCCTTCAGAAACGGACCAATGGCGCGGAAAACCCGGGAGCAGGTCTGGCACGAGCTCGACGACATGGGAGAGGACGAAGTCCGCGCCCGTCTGGCGGAGAATCCTGCCGGTGCCGAGCATGCCGGCCTGGTGTCCGAGTGGCTGGCCCAAAAGGCGCGGGTGATGGCCGAACTGGAGACGACGTCGCTCGAGGTGCTGAAGCGCGGAAGTTCCTGGACCCGGGTGCCGGCGGCGGTCGGGAAGGTAGCGCTGGTGAGCGTGGCGGCGGTGGCTCTCGGCTTTCTGCTGGCGCGGCGGAAGCGCTAGGTCGGGCGGCCCGCCGTCAGAGCTCGAGCTCCCAGGTCTGCCCCACCAGGTCCCGCCCGAAGCTGTGGTGAGGCTCTTCCCGAACCAGGATGAATCCGGCCTCCTGGTAGATGTGCCTCGCCGCGTGGAGCACGCTGTTGGTCCACAGGGTGAGCTTGCGGTACCGCGCCTGCCGGGCAAACCGCACACACTCTCCCACCAGGCAGCGTCCGATACCGCTGCCCCGCGCCGCGGGCTCCACCAGCAGCAGCCGCAGCTGTGCGACCGAATCCGAGCTCCGCACCACAAAAACACAGCCGAGGTTTTCCCCGTCCCGTTCGGCAATCCAGCAGCGCTCCCGTTTGGGGTCCAACCCTTGGACGAACTCGGCCACGATACCGGCGACCAGGGCTTCGAACCGCTCGTCCCAGCCATATTCCTGGGCGTAGAGGAGCCCATGACGCTGCACCACCCATCCCAAGTCTCCAGGGTATGGCGGGCGGACCAGATAGGGGCGCTGCTGACCCTGGCTCTCGTTCCCTC
>JACCQZ010000157.1 GCA_013813875.1 Gemmatimonadales bacterium
ATGCTGCCGGTAAACTGGTAGCCGGTCTGCAGCGCCGTCACCGCCCCGGCAAAGGCCGAGATCAGCATGACGATGAAGAAGCTGCCGGCGCCGATGTTCCAGGCCTCCACCATCATCCGGGGCCACCAGATCCGCACCTCGCCGAGCCCGCGGGCGGCCTCGACCACGAAATAGCTGAGCCGCCCGACCTGGGAGGCCGAGTCCAGAATCCAGCGGCCGGTGATCTGGCGGATGTCGAAAGTGGTCGCAGCGGCCATAAGACCTTTATCTTGCTCCCCCATGCCACGTAAGTCTACCCCTCGCGCTCCATTACATGCCGCCGAGTTCCGCCGGAAGCTGCTCACCTGGTTCCGCCGGCAGGGGCGGGACCTGCCCTGGCGCCGAACGCGCGATCCCTACCGGGTCATAGTCTCGGAGTTCATGCTGCAGCAGACCCAGGTGTCGCGGGTGGAGGGGTACTATCACCGGTTTCTGGAGCGGTATCCCTCGGTCGAGGCGCTTGCCGGGGCACCGGCGGAGGTGGTGCGGGAGAGCTGGGAGGGGCTGGGCTACTACCGGCGGGCGGCCAACCTGCACCGGCTGGCGCAGGAGGTGATGCGGGAGCACGGCGGGGTGATTCCGGCGGATCCGGCCACGCTGCTCCGACTGCCTGGCGTCGGGCGCTACACCGCGGGTGCGGTGGCGAGCTTTGCGTACGAGCGGGCGACGCCGGCGGTGGATACCAACGTGGGGCGGGTGCTGCGGCGGGCCTTTCACCCGCGGCTGGCGAGACTGGGAGCCGAGCGCCGCCTCTGGGAGACCGCCGCGGCGATCGTTCCGACGCGCGGGAAGACGGCCTGGGCCTTCAATCAGGCGATCATGGAGCTGGGAGCGCTGGTGTGCACGGCGCGGGTGGCGCGGTGCGGGGGGTGTCCGGTGCGGGGCGCGTGCAAGACCGGGCGGCGGGCAGCGATGTCACCTATGCGGCCCGAGTCTACGATGTCAGCCCTCTGATCTGGTCTTCCCCACGGCCTTTGAAGAGCGTATGTTCGCAATTATCGGGGCTCGCCCCGTTTTAGTATCCCAACAATCCATCAGTCCACGAGTCTCGCCGCCGCAGATATCGGGTGCTTCGGCAGTTGTGATCGGGAGTACCCGGTACGCTGAATAGTCCCATCTGAACAAGCAGTCCCACCTGAATCAGCCACCTGTCACATCCCCTACTTAAGCTGTAACGGTCTATGACCTCAGCACCGGACGACCATCATGCCACTGGTGGCGAACCTGGATGGCGAAGACCGTATCGAGCCGACGGTCGAGCAGACCTTTCTGCTGTTTCGGTCCGCCAAGGCACGGGAGGAAGCGATTCGGTTGGCTGATGTGGGGCACTTCGAAGGGGCCGCAGCGAGCCTGCGCCAGGCCCTGGTGAGCATGTCGGCCTGCGAGTCCGTCCCGGTCAGTGCGGATGAGATGCAGGATCTGCACGCGGAGGCCGTCCGCCTGGAAGCTCGCGAGTACGAGGCCGTCGATCGCAAGTATCACGGCGCGCGGGCGATGGCCAGCCGGGACCTCAAGGCGGATTACGCGAAGAGAGTGAGCCGCGTAGGCCGCAAGAGTGATTGAAGGTCGATCAAGCCCTCAGCAGCTTGATGCCATAAGGCACGAAAGCCGGATCTCGAGTAACCAGGATGAAGCCCTCGACCTCGGCCTGAGCAGCCAGAAGTCGATCGAATGGATCTCGGTGATGCGGCGGCAGGGACGCGACCCTCGCGGCGTGCCTGAAGGTGACCGGTAATTCTACAAAGCCTGACTCCAGGACCGCATCAATGACGGTACGCTCGGGCCGGAGCCGCCCGAGAGCGGTCTTGATGGCAATCTCCCAGGCGGATGCGGCACTTACGTAGACCTCCTGAGCCTCCTGGATGGCGCGCAGGGCTTGCGGCGCAAGCCTCCGGCCCTCGTCCCACCAAATCAAGACGTGGGTGTCCAGCAGGAGGCTCACCCCGCGCCCTCAAAATCGGCCAGCAGGTCATCCGGGAGCGGCGCATCGAAAACCTTACCCAATTTCCAACGCCCCCTCCCCTTGCCAGGCACTCGGAGGGCCCGCGTGTCTTCCATCGGTACCAGGCGTGCCCGTGCACGGCCCGACTTCGAGATGACGATCTCTTCGCCGGCAGCAGCGCGATCTACCAGTCGAGAGAGTTGGGTCTTGGCCTGGTAGAGGCTCACGGTTTCCCGGACCTCGCTCTGGCGAGGGGAGCGTGGTGACATACCGGGAATCTGTACTGCTTGACCAGATTGGTCAAGTCCAGCCACGCTAGAATTCTCGATCCCTGTCTATAGGTGCGCGGCCACAGACCGCAATCGTCCGCGCCGGCTCCTCCATGACGTCACTCTCGGTTCTGCCGGAGAGCTTGAGCACGTCGAACGAGTGGTCCGCGCCCTCAACCACCTGCAGCGTCGCCTTGGCGCCGAGCCGGCGACAGACCTCCCTCACGAGATCCAGCTCGGCCAGAGCGTCACGGGTGCCCTGCAGGAATAGCATCGGACTCTCCACCCGATCCAGATGCTCGGCCCGAGTCACCCGGGCTGCTTCGATGGGTGCAGTGGAAAACCTAGAAACACGAGACCGGATATCGTAGAGAAGCCGCCGCTCGCGCGATGCTGATTCCGAAGATAGCTTCTTCGCCATTCCCGTTAGCGTCTTACCCGTTCCAGGAGGACCCATGGTCAGCCTCGGTGCGCTCTGGCTTCCGATCCTGCTTGCCGCCGTGCTCGTCTTCATCGCCAGCTCGGTCATCCACATGGTCCTCAAGTACCACAACACCGACTACAGGAAGCTGCCCAACGAGGACGCGGTGCGTGCGGCGCTGCGAAGCGGCGATCCCCCGCCGGGCCAGTATGTCACGCCCTATGTCATGGACATGAAAGAGATGGAGAAGCCCGAAGTGAAGCAGAAGTACGCCGAGGGACCGGTGGGCGTGGTGTACCTGCGGAAGCCGGGTCCGGTGAACATGGGACCGTACCTGGGGCAGTGGTTCATGTTCAGCCTGGTGGTGTCGCTCTTCGTGGCGTACATCGCGGGCGTCGCCCTCGGCCCCGGTGCGCCCTACCTGACCGTGTTCCGGCTGGTCGGGGCCACCGCGTTCCTCGCCTATGCCGCGGGCCAGGTGCCGGCGGCGATCTGGATGGGGAAGCCGTGGCGGGTCACGGCGAAAGAGGTGTTCGACGGGCTGGTGTACGGTCTGCTGACGGCGGGAACCTTTGGCTGGCTCTGGCCCCGGTAGCCGGCTCCTCCGGGGTCAGTCCACCTCGAATACGTTGCTGAACAGGAAAGGCTCCGGCCCGTTGGGTCCCAGCTCGGGCAAGTCATCGGTCAGCGCGCGCAAGCGGTAGCGTCCCTTCTTCTCCACGCTCAGGTTGAACACCGCAACTCCATTATCGGTGTTCTCGAAACGCTCGCCACCCAGATGGTCGTTGGTCGGGCTGTCACTCCCTTCGGGGAACAGGCCCAGATAGATGAAGACCCCGGACATGGGCACCACATTGCCCGCGGCGTCCACCAGGGCCACTTCCACCGAGAACGACTGGTCCCGCTCCACGTCGCGAGGCCCCACCAGGTATACCAGACGGTCAACTTCCGCCGGAGGAGCGGCGGTCCCTTCCGCGCTGAAGACCACCGGGCTGCCCACAAGAGAGCCCGCCCTCGCTTCCAACCTGTTGTTGCCCGGGGCCGCGCCAAGGGTCCAGCCGCCGGCCCGGGCGATCCCATCGGCGTTCGTCGTCTGGGTAGCGCCTTCCACGCTCCCACCGCCGCCCGTCACCACGAAGGTGACCTGGATACCGGCCACGGGCGCTCCGCGGTCGTTGGTCACCCGGACGGCGGGGCGAACCGGCACCGGAGCGCCCACCGGAGCCGTCTGGTTATCGCCCTCGATCAGCTCGACCCGTGACGCAGGAGGGGCGGTGACGGTGACCGTAGCCGTCTGAGTCAGCCCGAGGGACCCATTCACCATCGCCGAGACCACCTTCTGGCCCGGCACCGAGCTTTGCAGGGTGCCCACCGCGATTCCGTCCGCGCCAGTGGCCCCGGTGGGCTGGGTCAGCGTATTCCCCTCACCGGTGGCCCGAAGCGTGACCGTCGCGCCCTCCACCGGGGCACCCGTCGCATCGAGAACCATGACCAGGACCGTCGAGATGGCTGGCCCCGCCTCAATCGTCGCCGGCTCCGCCGTCACTGTAGAACGGCTGTCGCTGGGCTCGCCTCCGCCGTCGCCGCCGCCCCCGCCGTTCGGGCTCCCGATGGCCGTAAAGGTCACCACTCCGATATCGGGGACTCGAGCCTCGACGGTATTCGGGCCGGCCGATGGCCCCAGAACCCACTCGGCCGACGCAAAGCCCTCGGCGTCCGTCATGCCGGTGGCAGGATTGACGCTCCCGCCCCCGGCGTTCACCACCCAGAGCACTGCCCGGTTGGGGATCCCGACCCCCGCCCGATCCACCAGCCGAACGATCAGCGGGTTGGCCAACTGCGCTCCGGGGAGACCCACCTGCTCATCGCCCCGATTTACTTGGACTTGCGCCTCTCCGCCGTCCGACGGCAGCAGCAGATCGTCGGACTGGCATGCGGCGGTGGCCAGAACCGAGAGAGGCACCAGGAAGCGGGTCAGCAGTCGGAGAGATGTCATGTAGCTATGGTATAGCCGCCGTAGGCTTTAGGACAGGACGCCCATCACATTGAGCCCGGCTGCAGCGCGCGGCACCACCCGGCGGTGGTCCGGGCCAGCTCTTCGAGTACGTCGGTGCCGGTGCGGCCGGATCGCTTGAGCACCTCGAATGAGTGGTCCGCGCCCTCCACCACGTGCAGCGTCGCCTTGGTGCCGAGCCTGCGGCAGACCGTCCTCATCAGCTCCAGTTCGGCCAAAGTGTCACGGGTGCCCTGGAGGAAGAGCATCGGGTGCTCGATCTCAGCCAGATGGTCGGACCGGGCCACGCCGGGCTGCTTGGATGGGTGGAGCGGAAAGCCCAGAAACACGAGACCCGACACCCCTTCCAGGGGCTGTCGAGCCATCGCGTTCGATGTCATGCGGCCACCCAGCGATTTGCCGCCGGCCACCAGCGGCAGGTCAACCATCAGCCGCCGAGCCTCCGCGGCCGCCGCCCGCACCGTGGCCTGAAGAACGCCGGGCGGGTCGGGTCGCCGGCCACCGGCCTCCAGGTAGGGGAACTGATACCGCAGGGTCGCGACCCCGTGCCGAGCTAACACCTCGGAGATGGCTTCCATGAACCGGTGCCGCATCCCGGCGCCGGCGCCGTGGGCAAGGACCAGACCGACCCACGCGTCCGGGGGACGGCGGAGGATGCCGGAGACTTTGCCGAGGGAGTTCCCCAGGTCAATGTCGAGGTTCATCTTTGCGAGCCCCAGTGAGGAATGACGAGGGTTGACAGGGTCGAGCAATCTGCAACATATTTGTTGCAAGCAAAGGAGTGGCGCATGGCGCGAAAACATTCTCTCCGGGAGCGTCGGTTGGCTCTCACCCAGGCAAGTGTGGACGCCGGCGAGGTCGTGTTCGGGAGCCGCGCTGCCCTGGCGGAATGGGCCGGGAGTCATCGCAGCCAGATCACCCGTGCGGCCGAGGGTCAGGAGATCGGGGGCGAGGCGGGATGGCGGGTGGTCGGGCTGGCGGCAGTCGTCACCGCTCTGCTCGGCATCTACGAGCCGGAGGCAGTAGCCGGGTGGCTGCACGGCGCCAATCCCCAGCTGCGGGATCGCCGCCCGCTCGACGTCCTGGCCGAGGGTGACGTGGCGGCGGTCATGGCGGCGGTGCAGGCCGCGCGCACCGGCGCGTATGCGTGAGCGAGGCCGCGCGGAAGGCGTGGCGATGCTTCCCGTGGGACCCGGGCGCGCGCGATGGCACACCCTTCTCCAGCAGCTATCTGCCTCCGGGACAGACCATCGGGCGGTTCGACCTGCAGGATCGTCCGCCGGTTCGCTACCTCGCCGAGTCTCCCGACCACGCCCTGGGCGAAGCGCTGGGTCCATTCCGCGGCACCCGGTTTCGTTCGGCATACCTCCGACAGGGAGGACATCAGTTCGCGTTGGTTGAGGTGAGCTTGGCACCATCGCTCGTCGCGCGCATTCCCGACTGCACCGATCCGGAGGTCCTGAAAGCGCTCGGCCTCCAGCCGGATGAACTGGCCCATCACGACCGCTCGCTCACGCAGGCCATCGCTCGGCGACTCCACGATCTCGGAGCGGCGACGGGCAGCCCGTCCGGGTTACGCTGGTGGTCGGCTTTGACCGGCGCGTGGCACACGGTGGTGGTCTTCACCGACCGAGCGCGCCCCGGTGAAGTCAAGTTCGGGGCGCCGGAACATCTTCGCGAGACCGACCCTCAAGTCGTGCGAGCCCTCTCGGTGCTCGGCATCCGCCGGTATTGAGGGACTTGTCGCCAGGGAGTGTCCAAGGTAACCGCCGGGGAAGCAGTCCGGCATTCCAAGGGTAGTTTCTCCAACACCGCCAAGGGAACACCGATGACCGTCTCACCTTCGCGCGTCTGCTTCGTTCTCGGCGCGCTGTGCTGCAGCGTCGCTCCCCTCTCTGCCCAACGCACCGCCAAGCCTCCGCTGCACGCCAAGCACTGGCTCGCCATTACCGGCAAGCCACTCGCCGCGACGGCGGGCGCGCTGATGTTCGCCCGGGGCGGGAACGCCGTGGACGCCTCCTGCGCCATGCTCGGGGCCGTCACCACGATGTGGGACGTACTGTCGTGGGGTGGAGAGACCCAGGCGCTCATCTATCACCCAGGGCTCAAGAAAGTCATCGGCATCAACGCCCTCGGCGTCGCGCCGGCGGGAGCTACCGCCCAGTTCTATCGGTCGCACGGCTACCGCTACCCGCCGGAGTACGGTGCGCTCGCGGCGGTTACCCCGGGCACGCCGGGCGGCCTGCTGACGATGCTGGCCGAGTATGGCACGCTCTCCCTGGCCGACGTGCTCGCGCCGGCGATCCAGCTGGCCGACGGCTACCCCATCGAGGCGCAGACCGCCGACGCCATCGAGCGAGAGAAAGAGCAGATCAAGCAATGGCGCTACTCGCCGGGCGTCTACCTCCCGCATCGCGGCGGGACGCGGGAAGCGCCTGAGGCCGGCGAAGTCTTCGTGCAGCGCGACCTCGCCGTCACGCTCCGCAAGCTGGTGGCGGCGGAACGCACGGCGCTCGCGGCGGGTCGCAATCGCAAGCAGGCGATCTACGCCGCGTACGACCGCTTCTACAAGGGAGACATCGCGCGCGAGCTGGTGCGCGGAGTGCGGGAAGAGGGCGGGCTGATCACGCTGCGGGACCTCGCGAGCTGGAAAGTGCGCATCGAGCAGCCGCTGAGCACGTCGTACAAGGGCATCACCGTGTTCAAGCTTCCCATCTGGCAGCAGGGTCCGGTCATGCTTCAGGCGCTCAACATCCTGGAGAACGTGGACCTCAAGCGGATGGGCTACAACTCTCCCGAGTACATTCACGCGCTGTACCAGGCGATGAACCTGGCCTACGCCGACCGCGACTTCTATTACGGAGACCCCTACTTTGCGCCGGCCGAGCCGGTTCGGGGGCTGCTCTCGAAGGAGTACGCCAAGGCACGGTTTGCCGGGATTGACTGGACCCGCAACGATCCGGCCGTGAAGCCCGGCGACCCCTACCCCTATCAGGGCGGCACCAATCCCTTCGCGGCCCTGCTCGAGCGGTGGTCGGTCGTCCCCGCCCCCGACAGTCTGGAGAAGAGCGGCCAGCAGGACCGCCCTGCTTCGAGCTTCGCGCCCGTCCTGTCCGACTCGGCCTTTCACGCGCAGTTCTACGGCGGCACCACTTCCATCCAGGCCGCCGACAGCGCCGGCTGGGTCGTATCAATCACGCCCAGCGGGGGATGGGTGCCGGCGGTGATCGCCGGACGCACGGGCATCGGTCTGAGCCAGCGGGCGCAGAGCTTCGTCACCCGGCCGGAGGACGGTCCCTACAACGTCATCGAGCCGGGCAAGCGTCCGCGCGTCACGCTTACACCGACGCTCGCGCTCAAGGGTGGGCTGCCGTTTCTCTCGTTCGCGGTTCAGGGTGGTGACGGGCAGGACCAGAATCTCCTGCAGTTCTTCCTTGATGTGGTGGAGTTCGGCATGACCCCGCAGCAGGCGGTCGAAGCGCCGAATATCAACAGCGAGCAGATGCGATCGTCGTTCGGGGCGCACGAGGCACGGCCGGGACGGATGCTGGTGGCGGCGTCCACGCCGGACAGCGTACGGGCGCGGCTCATCGGGATGGGGTATACGCTCGAGTTCGACGAGCGCACGTCGGGGCCGATCAACGCGATCCTGTTCGACCGGGCGCACGGGACGATGTGGGGGGCGTCGAGTGACTATGGGGAAGATTACGGGGTGGGATGGTAGGATTTTGTGGGGCTTCTGCGGCGCTTCACCACAGAGGCAAAGTTGTCAGTACCGCCTGCCGAAGCGGGCTCTTCCGCTCCGCTTCGAGCTCCCGGCGGACGACCGGCGCCACCCGGGTGCCCAGAGCAGGATCGGGCCGGCAGTCCGGGCGCCGCCGTTATCAATCGAGCCATGGCGCGGCGGTTCTGGCCGGGCGCCGATCCGATCGGCAAGACGCTCTGGCTGGGGCCGCCCGAGCACCTGATCTCGTCCGCCCTGCCGGCCGGATTCCGATTCCCCCGGCTCACGGTGGTGGGGGTCGTAGCGACGAGCGATTCGAATCGCTCGACCTCCCACCCGAGCCCGAGGTCTACCAGCTCTACGCCCAGAGCACCGAAACTCCCTCAGCGCTGTCTCTCGCGGTGCGTTCGACTCGAGACCCGGTCTCGGTAGCCGGCGAACTGCGCAACGCCCTCCGCGAAGT
>JACCQZ010000168.1 GCA_013813875.1 Gemmatimonadales bacterium
AAGGCGGTCCGAAAACGAATCATCGCCCGGTTCAAACCGGACCGCCTCATCATCCCCGACGCTGCCGACCTGTTGGCGGCAGGGGACGCGATCCGGACGCTGGCGGCGCAAGCGGGGGCGCATCCCGAGCTGGAGCAGCGCAACTTCTGGAACGACGTCGTGATTGCGGTCTCGTGCAGACGACGGGGAGCGGTGCTCCTGTCTCGCGACGCCGATCATGTGCGCATCGTCGCGGTGGTAGGCCACAGCCATAGCGACACGTTCCCGCGAGCGCGTGGGTAGCGGCGTCGTGCGACGAGATCCGAGCGCCGGCGGCCTAACCCCTACTTGAGCAACTCCCCCGCAATGATCAACTGCTGGATCTCCGTCGTCCCCTCGTAGATCCGCAGCGCCCTCACCGCGCGATACAGCCGGTCCACCGGGTGATCGGCCAGCACCCCCCGTCCACCGATGAGCTGCACCGCGTCGTCCACCGCGCGCTGGGCCATCTCGGTGGCGAAGGACTTGGCCATGGCCGCTTCACTGGTGATCCGCTCCTGGCCCTGGTCCTTCTCATACGCCGCCCGATAAGTCAGGAGCCGGGCGGCCGTTAGATCGGTGGCCATCCGGGCCAGCTTCTGCTGCACCAGTTGGAACTGCGTCAGTGGCTTCCCGAACTGCTGCCGCTGCTTCACATGGACGAGCGACTCGGCCAGCGCCCGCGCGGCCATCCCGCACGCCGCGGCGGCCACCGTCGGCCGCAACCGGTCGAGCGCCGCAAGGCCGAGCCCGTAGCCGCGTCCCTCGGCGCCTAACAGTGCGTCCGCCGGAACCCGGCATTCCTCGAAGGCGATCTCCCCCAACGGATGCGGGGCGCTCAGCACCTGCGGCCCAACGAACCGGAGTCCGGGGGCATCTCCCGGAACCAGAAAGCAACTGATCCCTTTCGCCCCCTTGGCTCGGTCGGTGGAGGCGAACACGGTGTAGAGATCGGCGATGCCGGCGTTGGAGATCAGGGTCTTGGATCCATCGAGGACATAGTCCGATCCCTCGCGCCGGGCAGTGGTGGCGATTGCCGCCACGTCCGACCCCGCCTCCGGCTCCGTCATCGCGAACGCGGTCATCACCCTTCCCCCGGCGATGGGCCCAAGCCACCGCTCCTTCTGGGCCGGCGATCCGGCGAGCAGAATCGGCGTGGTGCCCAGCCCCTGCAGGGCAAACACTGCGTCGGCCAGCGGTGACGCTTCCGCGAGCGCCTCCCGCATCAAGCAGCACCCGCGGAGATCGAGGTCGAGAATCGGCTGAAGCCAGCCCCCCGCGCCGAGCAGCTCGAGTAGCGCCCGGGCCTCTCTCCGAGCAGCGGCATCGTCGCCCGGCTCAGGCCGCGTGGCCACCTCTCCCGTCGCAAAGGCGCTGGCCCGCTCAGCGAGGGACGTGTGGTGCGGCTCGAGAAAGGTGCGGATCAGTCTCCTGTCGGGCATGACCTACTCGAACTTCGCGTCGCGCTTGGCGCGGAAGGCCTCATAGGCTTCGCGGAAGTTGGGATTCTGCATGCAGTCGGCCTGGGCCCGGGCCTCCCACTCGATCGCGGAGACCAGATCCATCGCGGCCTCCTCGTTGAGCGCCTGCTTGGTGACGCCCAACGCCAGCGACGGTCCCCGCGCCAGTCGGGTGGCGATGTCGGTCGCCTCTGTCATCAAGCGCTCCGCCGGCACCACCCGGTTGTAGAGCCCGATCTCCGCGGCGCGCTCGGCGGTGATGAAGTCCCCCAGCATGAGGAGCTCGCTCGCATGCGCCAGGCCAACGATCCGGGGCAGAAGCCAGGCAGCTCCCATGTCGGCGCCGGTGAGGCCCACCCGCGAAAAGAGAAAGGCGATCTTGGCGCTCTCCGCCGCAATCCGGATGTCGCTGGCCGCCGCGATCACGGCCCCCGCGCCGGCCACCGGTCCGTTGAGCGCCGCGACGACCGGGCGGCGGCACTGGCGGATGGAGAGAATGAGATCGCCGGTGAGCCGGGTGAACTCGAGCAGCCCCGCGGGATCCCTGGAGAACAACGAGCCGATGATGTCCTCGACGTCGCCCCCGGTGCAGAAGGCTCGGCCAGTGCCGGTGATGATGATGGCGCGAACGCCGGGCTCGCTGTCGAGGGCGCGGAAGGTGTCCCGGAGCTCGGTGTAGACCTCGAAGGTGAGCGCGTTGAGCCGCTCGGGGCGGTTGAGGGTGATGGTCGCGACGGAGGTCGCCGGGTCCACGCGATAGAGGAACGATTTGGGATCGAGGGCCATCAATGGGCTCCATGCTCCTCGGCTGCTGTCACCTGAGCGAAGCGAAGGAGGCATGCTTCAGGCTATGCCCCCTTCACTACGTTCAGGGTGACAATGGTGAGGTTTCGCAACACGCTCTTACTAACCAAGAACCGCCGTCGCCTCGATCTCCACCACCGCCTGCGGGTCCACCAGCGACGTCACCTCCACCAGCGCCATCGCCGGGAAGTGCGCCCCCATCCGCCGCCGGTACACCTCGCCCAACGGCTTGAGGCTCGCGCGGTACTGCGCCATGTCAGTGACGTAGATCGTGAACCGGCCGAGATCCCCCGGCTCGCCCCCCGCCCGGCGAAGCACCGCGAGCACGTTGCCCAACGCCCGATCGAACTGCGACACAAAGTCCGCGGCCGGCACTCGTCCCGAGCCGTCCCGCCCGGTCTGCCCCGCGATGAAGAGCGTCCTGCTCCCCGCGGTGGCCAGCATCCCATTGTTCCAACCCCGCGGCGCGCCGAGCTCTTCTGGGTTGACGATCGCGAAGCGGCCGTTCACCGGGTTTCTCCCGTCCAGCACCAGAGTCTCCCCGTTCGGTGGATCGGTGGCCGCTCCGTTCGCGAGCGCCACCACCGCCGCCGCCACCTCCGCCGCCGAGATCAACCGGGTCTGGCCCGCCGACGCCAGCGCAGCCGCCAACGCCTCTTCCCGCGTGCGCCCGGTCTTGGCCACGATCCGGTCCACGGACTCGGCCGTCATCTCGGTATCCACGAACCCGGGGCACACCGCATTCACCGTGACCCCCGTCCCCGCCACCTCCGCCGCGGCCGACCGGGTGAGCCCCACCAGTGCGTGCTTGGCGGCGGAGTAGGCCGCGAGATATTTGCCCCCACTCAGCCCAGCCGTAGACGCCACATTGACCACGCGCCCCCACTGCCGCTCGAGCATCCCCGGAAGAAAAACCCGGGTGCAGAGGAACGCGCCGGTGGCGTTGACGGCGATAAGCCGGTTCCACTCCTCCAGCGAAGTCCGGGCGAGAGACATCGAACCCGCGGCGCCAGCGTTGTTGACCAGCACCGCGACCGGTCCCAGCTCGGCCGCTTCGCGAGCGAAGGCCTGCACGCTCGCCTCGCTGGTCACGTCGCAGACCACCGCCTTGGCCCGGCGTCCCATGGCCGTCAGCTCGGCGGCCTGCCGCTCGATCTGATCTCTACTGCGGGCGGCGACGACCATATCGAAGCCGGCGTCCGCCAGCGCTCGGGCGGTAGCAGCTCCGATCCCCCGGCCGGCGCCGGTCACCACCGCCACCCGACCAGCCGGGGGATTCATGCCAGTTCGGCCTGAACCGCTTCGTCGAGAATCGCGCCGAGCACTTCGACGGTCGCCCGGCCTTCTTCGGCGGTGCCCTGGGCCGGGTACCCGAAGTAGGCCCGGTCGCCGCCCGCCTCCTCGAAGCTCAGCTTGCCGTCCCGGATGGCACGGGAAAGCGACGCCGGGTTCGGCGGCAGCGCCGCCATGGTCGCCTCGCGCACCAGCTCCGGGCGCTCGGCCAGTACGATCGAAGTCTCGAACTGCCCGGCGTGACACGCACCGCTCCTGAACTCGTCGCTCAGCCGGAGGGCCCACGGCTTCTCGACCAGGTTGGGAAATGCCACTACTAGCAGGAGGTCGCGCCGAATCGCGTTCACGGCCGCCTCCAGCGACGCCAGGTGCATCGGATCGAGATGGGCGTTGGCGATGGCCAGCACTCCGAATCCATGTCGGCTCAGACTGCCGGCGATGTCCAGCACCGTCGCCATGACCGTCTCCGGCCGCAGCGAAAGCGTTCCGGCAAACCCCTGGGCGAACGCTGCCGCGGTGTACGTCAGCGGGGGAAGCACCACCACGCTTAACCCCCGCGCCGCCAGCCGGGCCGCACCGGAGCGCGCCATCGCCCCGGCGATGATCACGTCGGTCTCCAGCGGCAGGTGCGGGCCGTGGGCCTCGATCGCGCCCACTGGTAGAAAGGCGACGGAAGTCGGCCCGGCGGCGTCCCGGGCCTCTTCCCAGGTCATTGCGGCAAGCGGCTGCACGGTTATTGTGTCCTCACCGGTCTTTTTTTTCCGCCAGCCCCAGCGCTGTCACCCTGAGCGCAGCGAAGGGGGCATGCCTCAGACTATGCCCCCTTCGCTTCGCTCAGGGTGACAATGGGTGAGGTTTCGCGACATGCTCCCGAGTATGACCGCCGAGCTTCCGGTCCATCTCAACATCGCCGACTACTTTCTCGATGCCCGGGTGCGCGAGGGCCGGGGAGACCGGACCGCGCTGATTACCGACGCCGGACGCCTGAGCTACCGTGAGGTTCAGGCGCTGGCCAATCGCTATGCCAACGTACTCGGTTCGGCGGGAGTGGCTCCGGAACAGCGGGTGATCATCGCCCTGCCGGACGGGCCGGACTACGTGGCGGCGCTGTTCGGCGTCCTCAAGATCGGCGCTGTCGTAGTGATGGTCAACCCGGAGCTCAAGCCCGACGCCATCGAATACTTTTTCGAGTACAGCCGCGCCACCGTGGCGCTGGTAGCCGCGGAGCGGGCGGACGCGTTCCGCCCCGCGGCCGGCCGAGCCGCCCACGCGCCCGCCCTGCTGGTCGTGGGCGAGGGCGATTGGGCATCGCGTCTCGAGTCGGCGCCGGACACCCGGCGGAACTTTCCCACCCACCGCGACGACCCCGCCATCTGGCTCTTCTCCGGTGGCACCACCGGCCGGCCCAAGGCCGCTGTGCAGCCGCATCGCTCGTTCGTCAACACCGCCGAGTGCTACGCCCGCCAGGTGCTCCGCTACACCGAGGACGATGTGACGCTCTCGGTGTCCAAGCTCTACTTCGGCTACGCGACCGGCTCCAATCTCCTCTTTCCCTTCGCCGCCGGCGCCGCCAGCGTGTTGTTCGACGACCGCTGCACCGCGGACGCCATCTTCAGCCGAGTCGCGCGCTACCG
>JACCQZ010000175.1 GCA_013813875.1 Gemmatimonadales bacterium
CTGGGGATACCGGGTGAGGCCATTTCCCAGCCCGGCGCCGAGGTGCCGGCGGTGCGGGAGGCGCTCGCTTGGGCGCGGCGAGGTGACCTGCTGATATTCGCTCTCCACCAGGATCGGGCTCCGGTGCTCGCGCTGCTCGACTCGGCGCGGGCCCAGGGCTGGAGCGCGGGAGAGGCGCTGCCGGTTTAGGGACAGATCAGGGTGACAACAAGACCCGCCGCCCACCCGCCCCGCTATCTTTCGCCAGCCACATCATCGAGGATAGTGCGGGTTGCTACAGCCGCCGGGCCCCCCTTCTCCAAAGCGTTCCTGGACTTCGGTCGCTGCGAGCACCACGCTGCACGTGGCGCTGATCGCGCTCGCACTGGTGCTCTCTCGGCAACCCGAATCAGCAGATCCCCGGCCGCAGAGCTCGCCCAGCGACGCACCCCGGCGGGTGGAGATGGTGTACCTGCCGCCACCGCCCACACCACCGCCCGCGGAAACCCCACCGCCACCCCAGCCGCCGGCTCCTACAGAGCCGGTGCCCCCGACGCCGCCCCGCACCGTGGCACCGCCGGCGAGGCAGCCCATCCCGGAGCCGCGAGCCAACGCCCCGCCGGAGGCGACCAGGGCCGAGGGGGAGGAGGCACCCGCGGAAGCGAAGAGCCCGGCGGGCGAGCCGGTGCCCGAAGCGGCACCCACCCTGGAGTCTGAGGCGCGGCGGATCTTCGGCCGGCGCCGGCCGCGCACCCCGCCGGGCGCCGGGCCGGTGGCCACCCGACCGATGGAGGCGTACGCGCCCGATCAGCCCGAGGAGTGCATCCCCCGGCAGCCGGAACTCAGCGATTCCGCGGGACCGGTGGAGCTGGGCACGGTAGTCGGGAGAATCTTCCGTCAGGACAACGGCCGGCCGCTGGCGGGGGCACACCTGCAGATGGTGGGAACTCCCTACGTCAGCTTCACCGACGACGACGGGGAGTACCGCTTCCGCTTCGACCTTTCACTGGTGGACCAGTGTCGGACCCAGTACGTGCGGGTGACGGCGAGCGGCTTCGAGTCGCGGCTGCTGGTGCTGCTGGTCGGGGCCGACATCAGGAGCGAGGATGTGCTGCTGCGGAAGCGGTAGCGCGGGACTCTCGACGGGGCGCGGGGGAAGGTGCATACTGACGGACTCAGGCAGGCTCGATCGAGTCTGGTGCAGGCGTCCTTCTCACTGGAGGTCCCATGAAAGTCAGCGGTGCAGCGGCGATCCTTCTGGCACTCGTCCCGCTGGGGGCGTGCTATCACGCGACGATCGAGACGGGGCTCAGCCCTTCCACCCAAGTCATCGAGCAGACCTTCGCGTCGAGCTGGATCTACGGGCTGGTCCCGCCCAAGACGGTGCAGACGGCCAGCCAGTGTCCGGGCGGGGCCGCCCGGGTTGAAACCGAGCACTCCTTCGTGAACCAGCTGGTCGGCTTTCTGACGCTCGGCATCTACACGCCGATGCACATCACTGTGACTTGCGCGCAGAGTACCGGGGGGTAGGGCTGGGAGATGCCGCCGTGCCCCGCGTTGGGCGGGCGGGCATGGTCATCGGGGGCTGTGGTGGGATCGCTGCTCTTTGTTAACGGAAGGTCGTGGTGAATGGCCGTAGGAGCTCAGCGTAACGCACCAAAGAAAAAGCCAGCTATGCACGAGGTAGTGAACGGCGCCCCGCGAGGCTAGCCCTGCAGCAGTGACAGCACCAAGCCGACCGCCGCCAGGAGCAGGGCGCCGCCGGCAAGGTACTTGAAGTTGCGCGACTCCCGCCTGCGGCCGGCTTCCGCGGCCTCGAGCGCCTGAGTCTGCCGGCGCTCCAGCTCCGCGCTGCCGGCCTCCTGCCGGGAGGTATGGCTCTTGTGGGCCCGCTCCAGGCCGTCGAGCCGTTCGGCCACCAGGCCCAGCTCGCCCCGCAACTGCTCCTGCCCCTCGACGATCTGCTCCAGCACCGCCCCGCTGCCCGCGCCCGAAGCCCCGTCGAAGAGAGACTGGGACATCACCCCCTCGGCCGAGATCACCTCTTCCATGCCGAGGATGAAATGGCGCTGGTGAATCCGCTTGCCGGAGTCGGGGCCCGGCTCGGTGGTGGCGATCTGCGCCGCCTTGAGCACCGCGTTCTTGATGTCGCCGCCGCTCCGGGCATAGGCCTCCGCCAGCGCGCGGAAGTCTATGTCGTCGGCCAGCGGCGTCTTGCGGGCGTGAAGCTGTACCCGCCAGATCCGCTCGCGCTCTTCGACATCCGGCATCTCGAAGAGGATGTGGGTCCTGATTCGGCGCTCGAAGGCGGGATCTATGTTGGCGGCCAGGTTGGTGGCGAAGATGACCACGCCGGGAAAGGTCTCCAGCTCGTGCAGCAGCACGTTCACCACCGCGTTGGCCTCACGCTCGTAGGCAGCGGTGATGGACGCGAAGCGGCGCCCGGCGATGGCGTCCGCCTCGTCGAAGAAGAGCACCGCGTCCTCCCGGGCAGCCGCGCGAAACACCGCCGCGACGTGCTTGGAAGTCTGCCCCACCCAGCGAGACTCCAGCTCGGCGTAGCGCACCACCAGGAGCCGCTTATCGAGAGCAAACGCCAGCGCTTCGGCGCAGATAGTCTTGCCGGTGCCAGGCGGGCCGGCAAAGTGAAAGGCGAGGCCGAGGCCGGTGGAGTGGCGCTCGGCCAGCCCCCACTGGTGGAAGATCAGGTCGTGCTTGCGGACCAGTGCCAGCGCGTGGTTGAGCGCGCGCAGGGTGGTGGTGGGAAGGACGACGTCGTCGAAGGTGCGCCGGGGAGCAATCGTCTCCACCAGCTCGCGGCCGGAGGAGGTGGCGCCGAAAATGAGATCGCGGATGGAATCAGCCATCGGTGAAATATGTCACTATCGGCGCCCGGCTG
>JACCQZ010000202.1 GCA_013813875.1 Gemmatimonadales bacterium
TCCGGCGGGACCGCCGGAGCCGCTGGGCGTAGAATCTTGCCGCCCGGGGGCCGGGAAGCAACCCGATGGGCTAAAGGGCAAACATCTCCGCCAGTACTCCCAGCACTTCGCGCTGCGTGCCCGTCTCCAGAGTTCCCAGTCTTTTCACCAATCGCTGGGTATCCACGGTACGCAACTGGTCGAGGACGACATGCCCTGCCTTGCCTTTGAAGCGACAGCCGACTCGCGTGGGGTAGGGGCGACCCCGGGTTGTCATCGGAGCCATAATAATTGTTCCAATGTGCCGGTTCATTTCGTCCGGCGAGACCACCGCACAGGGCCGTGTTTTCTTGATTTCGCTACCCACGGTGGGATCAAGACTGACCAAGTACACGTCGAAGCGCCGGGGCGTTCCCCGTGCTACCATGTCCAGTCATGCCTGTCGAAGGGTGTTGGCGGGAGCTCCGGATCGAGCAGCCGGTCTTCATCCGCAGCGGCCATTTCAGCGAATGCCTCTGCCCAGCCGTTGCGGGGCGCCCGGGCCGCCCGGATGATGAGATGGTTGCCTTGGGCTTCGACCTCCACCTCGTCCGAGAGGCCCGTCTGATCCAGCAGCAGTTTCGGCAGCCTCAGGCCGCGGGAATTACCGATACGAACGATGCGAGTTTTCATCGGGCCTCCTGAAGACGGTAATTACATTGTAGTCACACCGCCCGCTTCCTGCAAGGCACGCCCTAAGAAGCCATCTGCTCCGGCAGCTCTCCCCGAACCCTCTCGATCTCCGACTCCACCAACTCCACCAGCGGCCCGATCGTCTCCGCATCGAAGCTGAGCCTGGCGCCGGCGGCACGGTAGATCTCGGGCAGGCCGCGCACCGCCCCCAGCGCCAGCGCCTCGCGATACTTGGCCACGGCACGGACCGGATCCTGGAGGCTGTTGCGCCAGATCTGAAGGGCGCCGACCTGGGCGATGCCATACTCGATGTAGTAGAACGGATACATGAAGATGTGGAGCTGCCGATACCAGCGGGCGATCCGCTCGCGCTCCAGTCCGTGCCAGTCCACCCCACGCTCGAAGCGGCTGCGGATCTGGAGCCAGGCGGCATCGCGGGCCGCGGCATCGCCGCCGCTGCCGCTGGTGTAAATCCAGGTCTGAAAGGCATCCACCGACGCAATGTGGACCAGGCTGAGGAGGATGTCCTCCAGATGCTCGAGCCAGGCGCTGCGGTGATCGTCGGACCTGAAGTAGCCGGCCGGCGCCGCGAGGTGCGGCGCGGCAAGCAGCTCCATGGACATGGATGCCAGCTCGGCGGCCTCCGAGCCGGGATGGCGCTGCCAGATCAGCGGCTGAGCGTGGGAGGCGAAGGCGTGGAAGGCATGCCCGGCCTCGTGCAGCAGCGTCATGACGTCGTCCACCAGGCCGACCGCGTTCATGAAGATGAAGGGACGCCCGCGGAAGTGCAGCGTCTCGCAATATCCTCCCGGAGCCTTGCCCCGGCGGCTGTCCAGATCGAGCAGCCGCTCGTCTATCATCGTCCGGAACTCCCGTCCCAACACCGGGTCAATCCGGTCGAAGACGGTGCTGGCCTTGCCCACGAATTCCTGGACGTCACCGAAGGGGCGCAGCGGGCTGCCGCGATGGGGATCAACGGCCAGATCCCAGGGCCGCAGCTGGTCGAGCCCCAACCGGCTCCGGCGTACCTGGAGCATCCGCTCGACCGCCGGCGCGACGGTGCGCTCGATCGCGGCGTGAAAGCGTTCGCAGTCGTCCGGGGTGTAGTCGAAGCGGAACTTGGCGGGAAATATGTAGTCCCGGAAATTGGCGAAGCCGGCGTTTCGCGCGGCCCGCTGGCGGAGCCGGTACATCCGGTCGAAGAGATCGGCGAGGGCGTCGTGCTGGTCTATGTAGGGCTGGGCGGCGGCACGGAATGCCCGTTCCCGGATCGCGCGGTCGGGGCTCTTGAGAAACGGCTGCAGCTGGGGAAGCGGGCGGTCCTCCCCTTCCCACGGCGCGGTCATCGAGCCGGTGATGCGCTGATAGCGGGCGCTCATCTCCTCCAGCTCGGCGAAGATGGGGACGTTCGCCTCTCGAAAGATCTCGATGGACGTGCGGAAGCGCTTGAGGGTGGTCTCCAGCTCAGGCTTGGAGTGGCCTGAGCGCACCAGCCGCTTGGCCAGCTCGACGCTCTGCTCTTCCGCCTTGGGGAGGATCTCGGTCGAGAAGCGAAGATGATCCGCTTCCTTTTCCGGGTCGGAGGTGTTGATGGTGTAGGCGATCATGGCGAGCGCCGCGGCCTCGGTGATCAGCTCCTCGAGCGTGGACCATGCCCGCAACCAGCCCTCGATGGTGGACTCGTCCAGCGGACGCTCCACCAACTCGTCGTAGTAGGGCGCGACGTCCTCCCACCGGGCCTTGGCAAAGGCGGCGGGCGACGAGGGCAGGACCGATACGGTCACGATGACTCCTGAGCGGGGGTGGTACGGTACGGGGAGGAGATATACGCGGGTGGCTTCCGGGTCACAATCCCGGCGGGCGGCGGCGGTGGTGATCGGTTCGCTGCTGGTATCGGGCGCCTATGGCGAGCAGCGTGCCCTCGCCGAGAGCGCGCCCGGTGAGCTGCAGGCTGGTGGGTAGGCCGCCCTCGCCGGTCCCGTTCATCATGAAGAGACCGGGAGCGCCGCACAGGTTTGCCGCTCCGCTGATACTGGTCCCGCCGGGATAGTCGGGGTACACCTTGTCGAAGGGAGCGTCAATCGGCCAGGCCACCGTCGGAAGCGAAGGGGCCACCAGAGCATCCACCCGGCCGAGCAGCCCGTCGAGTGCCGCCGCCGCGGGACGCCGCAGCCGGAGCGCCCGAAGGTAGTCCTTGGCCAGCACCACCTGACCGGAGTATCCGCCGATCCGGTCCTCCGGCGCGGTCAGCTCGGTGATGCGTCCGCTCTGAAAGAGCGGCTCGAAGGCGCTGGCCGCTTCCGCGTCAATGATGACGGACGCCATTGCCTCGTACGGAAAGTCGGGGAGCTCGAGATCTTCCTCTACCTCGGCAAACTCCGAGAGCACCGCGAGCGAGGCCTCGAAGTTCCGCCGTACTTCGGGCTGAGTCTTGTCCAGGGTGCCCCGCAGTACCCCGAGCCGGAAGCGGCTGGGCGGGCGGACTCGCGGGGGATAGTGAAAGCGCTGTGCCAGGGCCGACTGGTCGGCGGCATCGGGTCCGGCCATGGCCCCGAGCACGCGGCCACAATCTTCGGCTGTCCTGCCGAGTGGTCCCAGCTTATCCATAGTCCAGCTCAGCGCCATGGCGCCGTGGCGGCTTACCCGGCCGTAGGTGGGCCGCAGGCCGCTCACTCCGCAGAAGGCGGCCGGGAATTGAATCGAGCCCCACGTCTCCGAGCCGATGGCGAAGGGAACCAGTCCGGCGCCGACCGCGGCTCCGGAGCCGCTGCTGGAGCCGCCCGACCAGCGCGCGGGTCCCCAGGGAGATCTTCCCGGCCCGGTAAAGCTCGCAAAGGCCTGATTGTATCCCATGCCGCCCGCCAGCTCCACCATCGCGAGCTTGGCGCAGAGAACCGCTCCCGCATCCCGCAGACGGCGGATGGCGGTCGCGTCTCCCTGAAGCATCTGATCGCGATAGGGGCGGGCACCCCATGTGGTCGGCGCTCCTTCGACCGCCAGGAGATCTTTGGCGCCGTATGGAATGCCGTGAAGGGGGCCGCGATCCCGGCCTCGGGCCAGCTCTCGATCGCGCTCCCGCGCCTCAGTGAGGGCCCGCTCTCGCAGCACCGTCACCACCGAATTGTAGGTCGGCCCCAGCCGCTCCAGCCGGTCGAGGAAGTGCGTCGTCAGCTCGACGGCGGACACTTGCCGCGCTCGCAAGAGGCGGCCCAGCTCGGCTACCGAGAGAAAGGACGGGTCGCTCACGGCGTTCGGCTCGGCGGCAGCGCGGAAAAGGTGAAGGGCTCGTCGCCGTTGGCGAGCTCGATCTTTCGTATCTGCTCCGAGCGTTCCAGACTGTTCTGAATCTGGTTGGTGATAGTGGCCAGGTCGGCCTCGCGAAGACGCGAGCCGTACTGCACCCGGATCACATCGGCGAGCGCCCGGGCCAGCGCTCCCGGATGATCGGCCGCGGAGCCCGCCGGTGTTTCCCCCCAGCCCAGTCGAATCGGCTCGACCTTCCCTCCGAGCAGTGGCACCAGCGCGGCCAGCGCCAGCGACTCGGCGAACTCACGGCGGCTGTACTCGTTCGGCATGACGATCCCAGCTCCTCAGAAGGTGCGCTCACCCCGATGGTGTCGTCGTCTCTGTTCATGGGACTCCCGCCTCCTTCCCCGCCGCGGCCGCGGCAGGGACGTTCGGGCTGGGACGCACCTGAAACGCCATGATGCCTACCAGTGCGACGCAGGCTCCCGCCAGGTAGAACGGCCAGCCGTGACCCAGCCGTTGAAACGCGATCGTGGCGATCAGCGGCGCCGCCACCCGCGAAAGGCCGGCGAACGTCTGAGCCACCCCCATCGTCGTCCCCAGCTCGCGCGGGTCGGAGAAGCGCGACATGAGCGAGGTGGTGGCCGGAAAGAGGAGCGCGGTGCCGATCGGGACCAGGGGAATGACGATGGCCAGGGTCCAGATACTTCTCGGCAGCGGGTAGAGCAGCAGCCCGAGCACCAGGATCACGGTGCCGATCCGCATCGCGGAGCTCTCCCCTATTCGGTCCACGATGGGGCCCAGCAACACGCTCCGCATGACGAACGAGAGCACGCCCACGTAAAGAAATACATAGCCGATCGTGGTTTCGTCGAGCCCGAACTCCGCCCCGAGGTAGAGCGACAGCACCGAGGTCATCGAGGAGAACGCCAGCATCCCCACCGCGTAGATCCAGATCAGCCGGGAGACCGGGTCGCCGGGATCGCGCAGCACCGAAACCGCCGGGTACCAGAGCGGACGCCGGGGCCTGGGTGCGCCCTCCTCCTGCTTGCGTGACTCCGGCAGCCAGCGCCAGGCGAACCCGACGTTGATGAGACACAGCGTGGCCGCGACCAGCCCCGGCGCCGCCTGTCCGAAGTGAGCGGCGAAAGAGCCGAGCACCGGGCCCACCATCACACCGGCGGAGGTGGCGGCGGAGAGCCAGCCGAGCGCGCGGGCGCGATCCCTGGGCTCGACGGTGTCCGCCACGTAGGCCTGGGCGACGGCGGTGGTGCCGCCCCCCGCGCCCTGCACGATTCGGGACGCGAACAGGAGCCAGACGCTGTCGGCGAAGCCGAAGACCACGTATGCCGCCGCCGAAGCGCTGAGGCCGATGAGCACCGCCGGGCGGCGGCCGTAGCGGTCCGACACCCGGCCCCATAGCGGAGCGGCGAGCAGTTGCGCAATGGAGAACGACGCGATGAGCTGACCGACCGTCTCGGGCGAGGCCCGCAGCTCGAGGGCATAGAACGGGAGCAGGGGGAGCACGATCATGAAGCCGATCATGTCCACGAAATTCACGGCAATCAGCACCGCGAGCCGCCTGAACTTGGCTCCGGAGCCGCCGTTGGGCCCGGTCACCCGCCGCTGCCCCGCTCCGCGCCCAGCGCGAAGACGGCGCCGCTCACCAGCATCAGCACCACCCCGTACGCCGCCGCCACCCCGACATCCGACTGCCGCAAGCTGGAGAGGATCTCCATCGAGATCGGCCGAGTGTCGTAGGTGTAGAGGATGATCGAGGTCACGAAGTCTCCGAAAGCGGTGACGAACGCGAGGCTCGCCCCCGCGAGCAGCGCGGGCCGCAAGAGCGGCAGGGTGACCCGGCGCAGGGTGCGCCAGCGGCGGGCCCCGAGGGTGGCGGCGGCCTCGTCCAGCGAAGGGTCCAGGGCGCGGACGCCGGCCAGAATCGCGCGGCTGGTGATGGGCAGGTTCCTTACGAGATAGGCCAGCGGAAGGATCCAGAGCGTTCCCACCAGGAGGAACCGTCCGGCCTGCGGCGCGTTGACGCTGAAGGCGGTGGCGAGCGCGATCGCGAACACGGTACCGGGAACCGCCCACGGCAGCGCCAGCAGCCCCTCGATCAACCGGCCGCCTCGAATCCGGCGGCGAACGCTCACGATGGCCCCCAGGAGCGCGAGCGCCACCGCCGCGACCGTGGCCACGGTGGCGAGCCATAGGCTGTTCACCAGGGGGCGCGCGCGCACCGGATCCTGCACCAGGGTGAGATAATTCCGTAGGGTGTATTCCGGCGGCAGCGGCTCGGTGGTCCAGGTGCCCAGAGGCACGAAGGAGACCAGCAGCAGCGTGAGATGGGGCAGCAGCAGCACTCCGGCCAGCGCCCACGCCAGCGCTGCCAGCACCAGTCGGAGCGGCCGGCTGCGGACCGGAAGCCGCTCCGGCGCGGTCCCCTTGCGGCCACCGGCGGTGCTGCTCGACGGCTGAGAGCCGCGCAGCAGCCAGAGCGCCGCCAGGGCGAGCCCGGTCAGCGATACCGTCTCCACCATCGCCAGGGCATTCTCGCCGTTGAGCCGGGTGGCCACGATCTGGGTGGTCATGACTCGGAAGCCTCCGCCGAAAATGTACGGCGCGCTGAAGGAAGCCAGCGAGGTCATGAAGGTGAGCAGCGCCGCTCCGCCGAGGGCGGGGTAGAGATGCGGAAGCACGACGCGCCGGAGGGTGCGCCAGCGGCCGGCACCGAGGCTCGCTGCCGCCTCGAAAAGCGAGGCGTCGAGCCCGGCCAACGCGGCGCCCAGGAAGAGGTAGAAGTACACGTACATGGAGTAGGCGTGCACCAGGAGGATCGCCCCCGCACCCTGGAGCCGCCAGGGCGGTTCCTGCAGCCCGAGGAGCTGCTGAACCAGCAGGCTCACGAAGCCGGTCTCGCCATAGAGGAACATGAAGGCGATGACGCCCACCAGCGGGGGCAGCACCGCCGGCAGCGCCACCAGTCCGCTCAGTATCCGGCCGCCCGGCAGGTCATAGCGAGAAAAGAGGAAAGCGAGCGGCACCCCGATGAGGGCCGCCAGCACCACGCTGGCAAGCGATATCCAGAGACTGCCCCAAAGCGCCTGCCACTCGGTGGGCCGCTCGAGGAAGAGGCGCACGTACTCCAGCGTCCACCCCTCCGGCCCCCGTACCCCCTCGATCAGTACCAGCACCAGCGGATAGACCACGAGCCACACCAGCAG
>JACCQZ010000208.1 GCA_013813875.1 Gemmatimonadales bacterium
CAGCGTGACAACGGTTACCTGCTACGGCGAGTTATGGGTCGTTCGAGTCCGCGTTCCCGCCGAGCGCGATGGACAGGCCCAGGGAGGCGACGATGTCGTTCTGGAAGCTGCTCACGCCGGTACCGAAGTCGCCATCGTAGAGGTAGTCCTCGAGATCGAAGCGGATGGCGGTGCGGCCGGACTCACCGAGGGCAAAGCGCAGCCCGATACCTACATTGGCGCCGAAGTCGGTGCCACTCCGATCGTCATCGAATGGATTGGTGCCTCGCACCAGGAGCGCGGGTCCTCCGGCGAGGTAGAACCCGACGCTGTTGGTAATCGGGCTTAGCGCGAACAACAGGCGCGCGTTGGCCAGCAGAAGATCGGTGTTGCCGGTTTCGTTGATGGTCTCGTCCCCGATTCTGGCCGGCGCGTAGCCTCCGGTAGCCTCGAACCCGAGCCGCCCGGTGCCCCAGAACGTCAGGCGCGCGCCTCCAATTACGCTGATGTCGCGGTCGAACACTGCGTTGTCCAGATCGGAGAACTCATTCCGGGTCGGGATGTAGGCCCCCACCCAGGGAACGAGTTGTACGCCACCCTGAGCCGAGGCAGGGCTCGGAAGGGCGACGACTGCCACGGCTGCAGCCAGCAGCGCCGAAACCTTCGCGTAACGCTTCAGGATCGCCATAGAAAGGGCTCCACAAGTGAACGGGATTGGGCCGCGTGCGAGCGCGGAAGGAACCGGGCACGTGGCCCGACTCCTCAAAGGATGTCGCGAGGTTGCCACCGGGCGCTGTGAGGAGGGGCCCGGCAGAGTGTGATCAGGGCCACCAGATAGCCAGCGCCTAGGGGCGTGAGCTCTTCTTCCGGCTTCGGCTGCCACTGCCCTTCCTGGCCCGGCCGCGGGTGCTCTTCTTGGCCCGGCTGCGGGTGCTTTTCTTGGCTCGGCTGCCGGTACTCTTCTTGGCTCGGCTACCGGTACTCTTCTTGGCCCGGCTGCCGGCGCTCTTTTTGGTCCGGCTGGTAGACTTCCGCTTCCGGGTCGCGGCGGCCTTCCGCGCCGAGGTGGAGCGGGATGACTTGGCCCGCGTGGCTGCCCGCCCACCCTTGCGGCCGCCTTTCCGGGACGAGGCCTTCGAGGTCTTCTTCCCGCGGCCGGACCCGCTCTTCTTTCCGCCACCGCTCTCCTTGTTCACAGTGGCCCACGCTCGGCGTTCCGCCTCATTGCCAGAGACACCTCGGCCTTCGTAGCTCTCTTCGATGTGCTCGGCCTGGCGCTTCTGCTTGCCGGTGTAGGACGACTTGTCGCCTCGCGGCATGGTGCTGTCCTCCTTGCTCGAGTGAGATGGCAGTCAGTGCGTTCCGGACGGTGGGATAATCGCGGGCGCCAAACGGGGTAGCGGTGGGGCGGATCACAGGTGGCAATCGCGCCGGTTGACGCTGCCGGGCAAGGTGGGTGGAACGGGCGCTGACGCCCGTTCCCGCGAGATATAATTAGAAGGGGTTGGTAGAGGAACAAGCAGCGAGAGCAGAGGAACGAGCGGCTCATCCGGCCGCAGAGCAGGGGACTCAGGGTTGGTTCGGACGTCTCGCAATTCGCCGTCTTGCCATGCTCTCACTGTGGTCAAGATAGAGGGGTCAAAAGGTCATGCTGTGCGTTGGATCACACCATTGGCAGCCGGGAATGAGGCTGCGCCGGGCAATTGACATCGGAGGTAGTCAGCCCTAAATCCCGGCACACCGCCCCACCTTCCCGCCGGCCCGGAGGCTTACGACATGGAGGACCGTCTTTCCCGCCGTACCTTTTTCGGAGTGACCGGAGGAGCTGCAGTCGCGGCGGCCTTGCCTTCCCCAGCGCTCCCCCTCCGCCCCGGGGGGGCCGCGCGCGCGGCCGCGGTGAGCTCGGAGAACGGCCTGCGTGCCGTCACCCGCGCGATGGAGCTCGTTGCCGGCGGAACCGACACTCTCGATGCCGCGGTCGAAGGCGTCAAGATCCAGGAGCTCGATCCCGCCGACAACTCGGTCGGCTACGGCGGGCTGCCCAATGAGGACGGGGTGGTACAGCTCGATGCCTCCTGCATGCACGGGCCTACCCGGAGGGCCGGGGCGGTGGCGGGACTCGAGGGGATCAAAACGCCGAGCGAGGTCGCCCGTCTCGTCCTCAAGTACACCGACCACATTCTGCTGGTAGGTGAAGGGGCCAAGCGCTTCGCTCTCTCCTACGGATTTCGGGAAGAGGAGCTCCTCACACCGGAATCGCGGCAGCTGTGGCTGACCTGGCGCGCCAACCGAGGCAACGATGACGATTGGCTGAACGTGCCGGAGAACGAGCGGCTGGTGGCGCGCCCGACCGGCACCATCAACCTCAACGTGGTGAACTCCAGGGGCGACGTCTCCTCGGTCACCACCACCAGCGGGCTTGCCTGGAAGATCCCGGGCCGGGTCGGCGACTCGCCGCTGGTTGGCGCGGGCCAGTACACCGACAACGACATCGGCGCCGCCGGCTCGACCGGCCGGGGGGAGGCGGTGATCATGGTGTGCGGTGGATTCCTCACCGTCGAGCACATGCGCCGCGGAATGGCACCAACCGATGCCTGTCTCGAAACCCTGAAGCGGGTGCTGCGCGCCACGCCTCCGCGCCTGCTTCTCCCGGATGGCCGGCCCAGCTTCAATCTCAACTTCTACGCGGTCAACAAGCGTGGGGATTCCGGTGCGGCGTCGTTCTTCCCCGGCCGCTATGCCGCGCACGACGGGAAAGCCGGCACGCTTCGTGACACGGCTCATCTGTATCAAAGGTCTAGCTGATGCGGGCAATTCGCCTATTTCTGCTCGCCTTGCTGGCCGGTTCGACACTCAGCGCCCAGGAGCCCGAGGAGTTGGAGGAGGCCGACCCCGGAGTTCCCTGGCGTACCAGCTACTTCCCATACATAACGGGCGGAATCAATGACGGCCCGGTGCTCGCCGCCCGGGTGCGCCACTGGCAGCCGGCGGAATACGAATCACGGGTAACCGCCACGGCGGCGCTCAATCTGGACGCCGGCATCACGTCGAGGGGAAGCCGGTACTTTCGGGCCGAATTCGAGGCGCCCGAGCTGTGGGAAGGATGGCGGCTGCGCACCTTCGGATGGCTGGAGCGCTCAGCCCGCTACGGGTACTTCGGACTGGGGAATGACAGCGAGAAGAACGATGACCTGGTGGACGAGACGGACCCGTTCCTCTACCGGGTACGCCGCGCCCGATACAAGGTGCAGGCCGAGGTGACCCGGCAGTTGAGCGGGCCACTCCACCTAGCCCTCCAGGGCGATGCCGAGCAGGTCCGCTTTACCTCCCTGCCGGGACCTTCGGTGTTCGTGGGAGAGTTTCCCTCGGGCGAGCTCGAGCAGGGCGACGTGTCCGGTCGGCTGGCCCTCCTCTACGACACTCGGGACAACGAGTACAACACCCGCCAGGGCCTGCTGCTCGAGGCCGGCGCGCAACTGGGCAGTGGCGGCGACGGCTACACCAGGCTCTACAGCATCCTCCGGGGGTATCTCAGCCCCTTAGAGGGCACCGTGGTGGCGCTGCGGCTGGCCGGGGGCGGCACCGGCGGCACTCCGCCGCTCAACGCGCGCTTTACGCTCCCCGGGTGGGAGCGCACCGTGCCGGTGCTCGGCGGCGAATACTCGCACCGCTCCTTTGACTTCGGCCGGCTGGCGGGACGGGGCACCCTGATCGGCAACCTCGAGGTGCGCCACGACGTCCTGGCATTCGGTGACCTCGGCGCGATCACCCTGATGGCCTTCGTGGATGCGGGGAGGGTGTTCGAGCAGGAGTCGTTCCGGCTGACTACCGAGGACATGCACGTCGGCGGCGGCGGCGGTATCGGCCTCCGCATCCTCCGCTCGACCATCTTCACCTTCAATTTTGCGGGCGGACCGGACGGGTTCAACTTCTCGGTCGGAAACGGGTGGATGTTCTGACTACGCCGCCTTCATTGCGGGCACGCCAGCCGCCGCCAGCACCTCGCGCATCGTGGTTTCCCCGCGGTCGCGGGCGTACCACTTCCGCACCTGCGGATAGAGCTCGGCCTTGGGCACCGTCAGCCGACGCTCCATTACCCAGCTCTGCAGCGCGGAGGGGCGGGGCCCCCAGTGGCCCAGCTCGTGGAACTCCGCGTCGAGCGCGATCACGATGGGGATGGAGCGCGAGCCGTTGGTGAGATAGCGGTCCATCACCTCGGGGTTCTTGTCGCGCAGGATCATGCGCAGTGAGAGCCCGGGCACCGCGGCGACCAGCTTGGCCAGCACCGGCACCGAGTTGGAGGCGTCGCCGCACCAGTCCTCCGCGATCACCAGGAACTTCCGCTCGATCCCCGGCGGCAGCGCGGAAACCGCCCAATCGGGAACCCGGGCGATCCCGTAGATCCCTTCCCACAGTCCGCGATGCTGCCCGCTCTCCGCCACAAAGGCGTCGAAACTCAGCCCGGCATCCCACAGATCCTTGAAGTTCAGCATGACTATAGAACCAGCCCAG
>JACCQZ010000242.1 GCA_013813875.1 Gemmatimonadales bacterium
GTCTCCGAGCGTGACGAAGCCCAGAGCCGGTGGCTCCGCGCTCGCCGTAGATCTCCGCCGCGCCCGCGCGGCGCGGCGCAAGGCCGAGGCCGCCGCCGATGCCTCGACCGCGACACCAGCGCCCCGCCGGCGCACCCGCACCGTGGAGTGCCGCGGCCGTCAGCCGGCCGACTGCGTGCGCGAGTGGTTCGGCCAGCACGGCTGGGAGCCGTTCCCCTTTCAGGAGGAGGTCTGGCAGGCGTACCTCACCGGCGAGAGCGCGCTGATCCACGCCGCCACCGGAACGGGAAAGACCTACGCGGCCTGGATCGGGCCGGTGCTGGAGTGGCTGCGCGACTATCCCGGGCCCCACGGCGTGCGCCCGCCCGCGCCGGCGCTGCGGGTGCTCTGGATCACGCCGCTCCGTGCTCTCGCCGCCGACACCGAAGCGGCGCTCCGGGCTCCAATCGAAGATCTGGGGCTTCCCTGGACGGTCGAGTCGCGCACCGGCGACACGCCTGCCCGAGTGCGCGCGCGCCAGCGCGAGCGGCTGCCCACCGCGCTGGTCACCACACCCGAGAGCCTCTCGCTCCTCCTCACCCGCGACGATGCGTCCCGCCGGTTCGCCGAGCTGGAGCTGGTCGTGGTGGACGAGTGGCACGAGCTCATGGCCTCGAAGCGGGGAGTGCAGACCGAGCTCGCGCTGGCCCGCCTGCGCCGCTTCCAGCCTCGGCTGCGCACGCTCGGCCTCTCCGCCACCCTGGGCAACCTCGACGTGGCCCGAGATGCGCTCCTGGGGATAGATGCCAGGGCCCCGCGCCCTGGCCGCGTGGTCCAGGGGCTGATCCCGAAGACGCTCGAGGTGGACGCTTTGCTGCCAGAGACGATGGAGCGCTTTCCCTGGTCGGGACAGATCGGGCTGCGGCTGCTGCCCGACGTGGTCCGCGCCATCGAGGAAGGTGAGAGCGCGCTGGTCTTCACCAACACCCGCGCCACCGCCGAGATCTGGTATCAGGCGCTGCTCGGCGCCCGGCCGGATTGGGCCGGAATCATCGCGCTGCACCACGGTTCGATGGATCGGAGTACGCGCGAGTGGGTCGAGGACGGGCTCCGCGAAGGGAAGCTGCGCTGTGTCGTCTGCACCTCGACCCTCGACCTCGGCGTGGACTTCACTCCAGTGGATCGGGTGCTCCAGGTGGGAAGTCCCAAGGCGGTGGGGCGGCTGATCCAGCGGGCCGGCCGGAGCGGCCACCGCCCGGGGGCGGTGAGCCGGCTGACCTGCGTACCGACCAATGCCCTCGAGCTGGTGGACGTGGCCGCCGCGCGGGATGCGCTCCTGGCGGGCGCCATCGAGGCGCGCCGTCCCATCGAGCGTCCCCTGGACCTCCTAGCACAGCACGCGGTGACCGTGGCGCTTGGCGGAGGCTTCCGGTCCCACGAGCTCCTCGCTGAGGTGCGGACCACCTGGGCCTATCGCGACCTGTCCGACGCCGAGTGGGGCTGGGTCCTCGATTTCATCACCCGCGGCGGGCACGCTTTGCACGCCTATCCCGAGTACAGCAAGGTGGTCGAGCGCGACGGAGTGTACGGCGTGGCCAGCCGGTTGGTGGCGATGCGCCATCGGCTCTCGATCGGGACCATCGTGAGCGAGTCGGCCATGAAGGTTCAGTTCCTTCGCGGCCGCACCATCGGCACGGTGGAAGAGACCTTCATCGCGCGGATGCGGCCGGGCGACATCTTCACCTTTGCGGGACGGGTGCTCGAGTTCGTGCGGGTGCGGGACATGACCGCCTACGTGCGGAAATCGGCCGGCAAGAGCGCCATCGTTCCGCACTGGTCCGGAGCGCGGATGCCGATCTCGACCGAGCTTGCCGCCGCGGTCCGGGTGAAGCTGGACGAGGCGCGCCAGGGTGTCTACCGCGGCGCGGAGATGACCGCGGTACGTCCTATTCTCGAGCTGCAGGCCGCCTGGTCCGCCCTGCCGGCTCAGGACGAGCTTCTGGTGGAGCGGGTGAGGACGCGAGAGGGTCACCACATCTTCTTCTATCCGGTCGAGGGACGGCTGGTGCACGAGGGACTGGCCGCGCTCTTCGCCTACCGGATCGCGCAGCACGGGCCGCTTTCGTTTACTCTCGCCGCCAACGATTATGGCCTCGAGTTGCTCTCTCCTGATCCGGCGCCGCTCGATCTGGCCATCGAGGCTGGGCTCTTCTCGCCGGCCCACCTGCTTCACGACATCCCGGCCAGCCTCAACGCCGCCGAGCTGGCCCGGCGCCAGTTCCGGGAAATCGCCCGCGTGGCCGGATTGATCTTTCAGGGGTATCCGGGAGTAAACAAATCGGTGAAACAGGTTCAAGCATCGAGCGAGCTCCTCTACGACGTCCTCGCCCGCTACGATCCGGACAACCTCCTCCTCTTCCAGGCGCACCGCGAGGTGCTGGAACGGCAACTCGAGCATAGCCGGCTGGGTCGCGCGCTGGAGCGCATCTTCGGGGGACGGATCACCGTGCTCGAGGTAGAGCGGCCCACCCCGCTCGCTTTTCCACTCCTGGTTGACCGCGCACGGGAGCAGGTCAGCTCGGAGAAGTTGACCGATCGGATCCGGCGGATGGTGGCTCCGCTGGAGCGGGCGGCCGACGGTATCCGGTTCACTCGCGGGAAGGGCCGCGGCTTTCGGAGCGGGGTGTGAGCGATCTCTGCCTGCAGGTGGCGGGGGAGGAGATCCACCTGCTCCCCGAGCGAGCGCTCTTCTGGCCGCGGGGCGACATGCTCGTGGCCGCCGACCTCCATTGGGGCAAGGCGGCGACCTTTCGTGCGGCGGGCATCCCTATTCCCGGGGGCACCACCAGCAGCGACCTCGCCCGCCTCGACACCGCGCTCGACCGGACCGGGGCGCGGCGGCTCGTCGTGCTGGGCGATCTCTTCCATGCCAGGGCGGGTCGGGTGGCCACTCAGACCGTCGCCGATCTGCGCCGGTGGCGAAGGCTGCGAACCGAGCTGGAGATTCTCCTGGTGCGCGGCAACCACGACCGCCACGCCGGCGACCCGCCCGACCATCTGCGGATCAATTGCGTCAACGCGCCGGCCTTCATCCCTCCCTTCATCCTCCGCCACGAGCCTCATGAGGCAGCGGCCGGCTACACCCTGGCGGGTCATGTGCATCCGGGATTGGTGCTCACCGGTCCGGGGCTGCAGCGCGAGCGCCTACCCTGCTTCATCTTCGGAGCGCGGCTGGCGGTGCTGCCCGCATTCGGAAGCTTTACCGGCCTGGTCTCGGTGGACCTGGTCGGCGGAGAGCGGCTGTTCATCGTGGCGGAGGACGAGGTGGTGCCGGTGGGTGAAGCGGGGGTGTGCCAGCCGCCGCTCATGCCGCCACTTGTGTCCCCACCTCGCTTGTGAATACGTTCACAAGACTCCTCCAGCCGGTGCATCGTGTCCGATCTCCTCGCCGCCCGCTCGCAGATGGCCGTTTCGCTTGGCTTTCACATCATCTTCGCGGTGGTAGGCATCGGGATGCCCGTCCTAATGGTGGTCGCGGAGCGGCGCTGGCAGAAAACGGGTGACCGGATCTATCTCGAGCTGGCCAAACGCTGGTCCAAGGGGACCGCGATTCTCTTTGCCGTCGGCGCCGTGTCCGGGACCGTGCTCTCCTTCGAGCTGGGCCTGCTCTGGCCCGGATTCATGGAGTGGGCCGGTCCCATCATCGGCATGCCGTTCTCGCTCGAGGGATTGGCCTTCTTTACCGAGGCGATCTTTCTCGGCATCTACCTCTATGGCTGGGACCGGATCTCTCC
Source organism: Gemmatimonadales bacterium (assembly GCA_013813875.1). Lineage (GTDB taxonomy): Bacteria > Gemmatimonadota > Gemmatimonadetes > Gemmatimonadales > GWC2-71-9 > CAVVWJ01. The sequence goes on from JACCQZ010000242.1 coordinate 3,774, forward strand.
CCGCGCCCACCTCTGGTCCGGCGTCCTGGTGGCGGTGAGCGGAGCCGCATCGGGCATCTTCGTGGTGATCGCCAACGCCTGGATGAACTCGCCCACCGGCTTCGATCTGGTCGCCGGGCAGCCGGTCAACATAGATCCCATTGCCGGCATGATGAACCCGATGGCGTTCCAACAGACCCTCCACATGACGTTGGCCTCGTACGCGGCCACCGGGTTCGCCGTGGCCGGCATTCACGCCCTGCTGCTGCTGCGCGACCGGGAGAACAGCTTCCACCGGCGCGCGCTGGGCGTCGCACTGGCGATCGGCGCGCCGGCGGCGTTGCTCCAGCCGATCTCCGGCGACCTGAGCGCCCGCGTCGTCGCCCGATGGCAGCCGGCCAAGCTGGCGGCCATGGAGGCCCACTTCGAGACCGGGCGGCGGGTCCCCCTCATCATCGGCGGCTGGCCCGAATCCGATGCCCGGGAAGTGCGCTACGCGATCAGGATTCCCGGTGGTCTCTCCTGGCTGGCCTTCCACGACTTCAACGCCGAAGTAAAGGGGCTGGAGGAGTTTCCCCGGGAGGATTGGCCCAACGTGCCCATCGTGCACACCGCCTTCCAGATCATGGTGGGGCTGGGCACCTAT
>JACCQZ010000262.1 GCA_013813875.1 Gemmatimonadales bacterium
ATCTCCCGTATATACGTGGCTACCCGGCCCCGGGCATTCCCAGGCGCAGGGCGCGCGCCTCGGCACCGGCCACCCACAGCTCCTTCAAGGGAACCACGAACAGGTTGGTCAGCCGGGTCCGCTGGCGGAGTGGAATCCCAGGTTCGGTACCTACTGGTACCTAGACTCTGTGGATCTGGGCGATTCTGGTTGGTCCTGCGTGAGCCAGCGAAATGCGGTAGGTTCTTCTTGGACGACTAGTAATGGTTGTCGCTGGACCTAGACGGATCGGCTGCTGTCGCCCTCATAATCCGTCGGTCCTGGGTTCGAATCCCAGAGGGCCCATTCTCCTCTTGCATTTCACTGGTACCTACCCACAGACGAAGACCCGCTCCACCCGAGCGATAAAGCAACCGGCCTCGGCGTTGCGGACATGCGCATACTCGAGCCGCGCGTCCTCAAACAGCTCGTCAAGTAGCCCGCCAGGCTCGCGGGCGCCTACCCGCTCCTGCCGCACAAGGCTGCCTTGTGGACCGTAGCCCTCGAGAACCAACGGGAGCCGGCGCAGGGCTGGCGGGACCATGGGAGCGTCGAATCGTGGGCAACTCTCCCGGTGGATGTATATCGGTCCCGGTGACGGCAGCGCCGCCGGGTCCGCAAAGGGCTGGTAGGTGAAGAGAATCCGGTCTTCCTCACCTTCGCGAAAGGTATCCAAGCAGACGCGGCACGGGCCGTATCCGGTGGCGCGCTCGACATGGACCGGGTGCCCGTATTGAGGCGAGCTGAGGTGGCTGCGTACGTGGTCGGCGATGTCAGCGGTGATGCCCGCAAAGCGATAGCTGATCATTCTGAGCTCCGGCGACCGTGGTTGGCGCGCTCCGCTTGGAGCACCTGGAACCAAGATCGCCACTACCAGCGAAACCTGCGCTCCGTTTCTTGCGGGTGAATTCGGCGTGCCGCTCGAGGCACGGGACATGCCACTCGCCTGCTGCAGATCATCGGGAGCACCTTTTACTTCCGCTCAAGATTCTCCGCAGCGCCCCGATATCCAGCACCGGCATCCCGCCCTCCGTCGGCACGATGAGTACCACGTTGCTCGATGTTCGGAGGTCGTGCAGCACCTCCAGGTATTGTTTAGTCAACGCCTCGGCCGTCAAGGTCTGATTGAGGAGCCGCTGCTGCTCGGCCTGCAGCCGGGCGACCTCCACCCGGTGCCGCTCGGTCGCGATCTGTTGCTCCTGGGCGATCTTGTTGTTGATCGCCTTCACCACCTGGGGTGGCGGCTGGAGGTCGCGGAGGAAGAACGCGGTGACGCTCGCGATGCGGAACGGCTCCCCGGCACCGCGGGGTTCGGTGACCAGCGCCGAGTCCACTTCGGTCTCCATCTTGCTGGCGATGACGTTGCGCTGGGCGATGTCGTTGATGGAGTACTGCACCATCCCGTCGCGGACGCCGTTCCGGATGGCGTTGAGCACCACGCTCTCGATCTGCTCCTGCCCACCCAACTCCCGAAAGATCTTGGGGGCCTGCGCCGGGTCTATCTGCCAGCGCACGGCCACGTCCACCTGCATTCCCATCTGTTCTTTCGACAGTGCGCTGATGTGCTCCGCCTGGTCGCCGCCTCTGGGAAACTGCTCCTCCCGGGTCGAGAAGCGCTCGATGTCGGACCAAGGGGTAACCAGGCGGACGCCAGCCGGCAACGCCACCGGATCCACCTTGCCGAACGCGTGGCGCACCCCAACCTGACCGGCATCAATAACCACCAGCGTCGAGCTGACCAGGATGAGCGCGCCGACTATCGCGGCCAGCCACCCCGCTCCGCGGAGCAGCCGCGCCGCGGGACGGGAGGGTTCGCGGGTGAGCCCGGCCGCGGTGGTAAAAAGAGGAGAAACGCGGCTACCAGAACCACGACCGCGAGCACGAGAGAACCCATCGGGGGCTCCGCTGTGAGAGAAAGTGCCGATGTCGGACGAGAAGCCCTAAGTACGCCGCCGGTGCACTTTCAGGCAGCGGGGCTTAGAACTGGAAGTAGAGAAAGGGCGAGCTGTCGGCGCCGTAGATCGCCCAACTCCCCTTGAGATCGGCTTGACGGCAGGCCGTTACGATCGTCTCCGTCAATGCGGCATCCCTACGCCGAGCGGTGTAGCGACAGCAGGTCCACCCGATTCGCGGCCGCTCGCGGGTCCCGAGGAGGAGTTATCCATATGCAGCGCAACGCGGTGCTGTCTCTTGGTCTGGTTGCTGGACTCCTGGCCTGCGGCTCCGAGCCCGACCCGCTGGAGCCCTCCGCTCAGGCCAGCTTGGCGGCGGCGGCCGCATCGGGGTACACCGCCGTCAACCTGGGCACCCTCGGGGGCACCGTCAGCGTGGCCTACGACATCAGCCCCGTCGGCCAC
>JACCQZ010000274.1 GCA_013813875.1 Gemmatimonadales bacterium
CGCCACCACCGCTCGGCTGCGAGCGCCGGCTCCCGCCGCGCTCGCCGCCGCCGAATCGCTGTACGCCGACCTGCGCGACCTTCGGGACCGCATTGACGTCACCGTCGCGGCGGATCGGACGACGGCGTCGGACGGCACCCCGCTCGGCGACGTCATCCGCCGGTATGACGGGCTCCGGCAGCGGCTCGCGCCGCGTCTGGCGGCGGTTGACTCCAGCTCCCTCCCGGGACAGGACGCGCGCGCCTTTGGCGTCATGCGCCGCACCCTTACCCGCGACCTCGGCCCGGTCGTGGCGCCCCCGGCGTCCGGGGCCAAGCCCGACGACACGCGGCCCGACTGCGCCTACGATGCCCGAACGCTCGCGGCGCTGCCCGCGGGGCTCGACTCGCTGCGCACCCGGCTCTACGCCTGCTACGGCTGGGCCCAATCCCACGTGATCCTCGGGGCCGACACCCTCGACCGGCTCTCGGTTCTCGGCGCACTCGGCCGCACTCATGATGCGGCGCGGCGCCGGCGACTCTTTCTTTCTCTGGAGCCGGTGTGGCGCAGCATGAACGGCGACAACACACCGCTGAGCCCGTACCGAACGCTCATCGCCCGGGAGGTTGAAGAGCGGGGAACGCGAGAGCCGCCGGCCAGGGCCCAGGCACGCGCCACCGGTGTCCCGCCGGACTCGCTGGAGGGGTGGCTGCTCAGGGTGCTGGAGAGCTGGCGCGCCGCGACACCTGACACGCTGGTGGAGCCGTGGGATTGGTACTACGAGACCGGGCGAACCAGTCGGCGGCTGAGCCCGCGGATATCGCGGGAGCGGCTGGCGGCGCTCAACGCGGAGGTGTATCGGGCGTTGGGTGCCGACGTGAACGCGCTGCGGATCAGATACGACCTGGATCCGCGCGATGGCAAGACCCCAGTCGCCTTCTGTACTTTCGGCGGCCGGCCGAGGCTCATCGGTGGCGCTTGGACACCGGGCGAGCCGTCGGTCTTCGCCACCTATCGCACCGGTGGGCTCGACAACCTGAGTGAGCTGCTGCACGAGACCGGCCACGCGGTGCACATCGCGGCCATCCGCACCCGGCCGGCCTTTGCCGACTGGCCCGACAGCGATCCCTTTACCGAAGCGGTGGCCGACTTCGTGGCGCTCGACGTGGCCGAGCCGCAGTGGCAGCAGCACTGGCTGGGCGACTCGGTGCCGCTGGCCGACGGGCTCCGCGGCCGCTACAGCGGAATCGTGCTCGACATCGCGTGGGCCATCTTCGAGCTGCGGATGCAACGGGATCCCACCGCCGATCCGAACGAGCTGTGGACGGCGCTCACCCGCGACTACTTGCGGATCAGCCCCCATCCCGAGCTCTCCTGGTGGGGCCATGCGCGGCCAGTTGGTGAGCTCGCCCGGCTACATGATGAACTACGCGGCGGGCTCGATGCTCATTGCCGCTATCCGCGCCCGCACCCGGGCACTGCACGGCTCGTTCGTCCCCGGCGACCCAACCTGGTACGCCTGGGTGGCCCCGCGCCTCTTTCGCTTCGGCCTCGAGCGGCCCACCCGCGAAGTCGTTGAGGAATTCCTCGGCGGCCCGGTCACGCCCGCGGCGCTGCTGGCGGACATGCGGAGGATGGACTTGTCACCTACGGCGCCACGTATATCTCCCCGCCCCGCTCCCGGAACTCCGCCGCCTTCCCCGCCATCCCGGCGGCGTAATCCCGCACGTCCTGGGTAATCTGCATCGAGCAGAACTTGGGGCCGCACATGGAGCAGAAGTGAGCCACCTTGGCCCCTTCGGCCGGGAGCGTCTCGTCGTGATAGGCTCGGGCGGTCACCGGATCGAGCGCCAGGTTGAACTGGTCCTCCCAGCGGAACTCGAATCGCGCCTTGCTGAGCGCGTCGTCCCAGGTGCGGGCGCGGGAATGGCCTTTGGCCAGGTCGGCCGCGTGCGCGGCGATCTTGTAGGCAATCACTCCCGCCTTCACGTCGTCGCGGTTGGGCAGCCCGAGATGTTCCTTGGGTGTGACGTAGCAGAGCATCGCCGTTCCGTACCAGCCGATCATCGCCGCCCCGATGGCGCTGGTGATGTGGTCGTACCCCGGGGCGATGTCGGTGGTGAGCGGCCCCAAGGTGTAAAACGGCGCCTCCTTACACCACTCGAGCTGCTTCTCCATGTTCTCCTTGATCAGATGCATGGGAATGTGTCCGGGCCCCTCGTTCATCACCTGCACTCCGTGCTCCCAGGCGATCTCGGTCAGCTCGCCCTGGGTGCGGAGCTCGGCGAACTGCGCCTCGTCGTTGGCGTCGGCGATGCTGCCGGGCCGGAGCCCGTCGCCCAGCGAGAAGGAGACATCGTAGGCCGCCATGATCTCGCAGATCTCGCGAAAGCGGGTGTAGAGGAAGCTCTCCTGGTGATGGGAGAGGCACCACTTGGCCATGATCGCTCCACCGCGGGAGACGATGCCGGTGAGCCGGTTGGCGGTGAGCGGCACGTAGCGCAGCAGCACGCCGGCGTGAACCGTGAAGTAGTCCACCCCCTGCTCCGCCTGCTCGATCAGAGTGTCGCGGTAGACCTCCCAGGTGAGATCCTCGGCCGCCCCACCCACTTTCTCCAGCGCCTGATAGATCGGCACCGTCCCGATGGGCACGGCGGAGTTGCGGATGATCCACTCGCGGGTCTCATGGATGTTCTTGCCGGTCGAGAGGTCCATCACGGTATCGGCGCCCCAGAGCGTGGCCCAGCGGAGCTTCTCCACTTCCTCCTCGATCGAGGAGGTAACGGCTGAGTTGCCGATGTTGGCGTTGATCTTCACGTGAAAGTTCCGCCCGATGATCATCGGCTCGAGCTCGGGGTGATTGATGTTGGCGGGAATGATGGCGCGCCCCCGCGCCACCTCGCTCCGCACCCGCTCGGCCTCGATTCCCTCCCGGATCGCGATGAACTCCATCTCCGGGGTCACCTCCTCCCGCCGGGCATACCGAAGCTGCGTCACGCGGCCGTCCCCGCGATACACCTGCCGCCGCAGGCCCTCGGGGATGAGCGGACTGCCCCCACCCCTCGCGTCCGGCGCCGGGCCCACACGACTGACGTCCCGCTCGAGGATCCAATTCTCCCGCGGCGCCGGCAGCCCTTGCCTCACGTCGTGACCTTGCGGCCCGCTGGAGTCGTAGACCCGCAGCGGCGGCTCCCCACCCGAGAGCGCGATCTCGCGCATGGGGACGCGAATACCCCTCGAACCTTCGAGGTACACTTTGGATGAATTGGGAAACGCCTCGCCGAAATCGGACGGAGGCGCGGGCGGGCGGACAGGCAGCGTGGATGCAGACATCGGACGCACTCCCTCGAGAGGGCAAAGGGAGCCGGGACGAGAGTGCGTCCCTGCCGCGCTCCCTTCGCCGGTATCAACCGGATCAGGTTCCAAGGGTGCGGTCTCAATCGGGAGGGGTCTTGGGTCGAAGGTCTTAGGTCGTAAGGTCTCCGCGGACCTTGACCTTCGACCTAAGGCCCTCCCCCGATGCCCCTGGCGGCTCCCGAAGGTTAACCCGCCTTCCGCCTCGTTGACAACGCCGGCGATGGAGGGTAGCGTATGCTCATGGTGTATCGCTCCCGTCGCCTGCCCAATCCGGTTTCGGCCGCCCCGTCCCTTATGGGCGCCGCGTGTTGTTGTATGGCCCACCTCCATACCGACCGGACCACCTAGCGGCTCGCGCTACCAACGCATTGCTCTCCAGCCCGCAGGAAGTGTCCTGCGGGCGTTTTTGTTTTGTGCGTACCAGGAGAATTGATCACGATGCTGCTGCAGGAGACGGGGAGCTCGGTCGGAGAAGGTAGCCATCCGGAAGAGATCGTGGCCTGGATGCTCAGCCGGTTCGCCGGACAGCGCCTGGTGCTCACGACCTCGTTCGGCATGGAGGGATGCGTGCTCGTTGACATGGTCGCCCGGCACGGGCAGCCGATTCCCGTGGTCTACCTGGACACCGGCTTCTTCTTCCCCGAGACCTACCGGCTGCGCGACCGGATGGTGGCTCGCTATCCGCAGCTTCGGTTCGAAAACCGCGGCACGTCCCTCACCCCGGAACAGCAGGAGGCGCGCTTCGGCCCCGAGCTCTGGCGGCGCGACCCGGACTTCTGCTGCCGCCTTCGCAGGGTGGATCCGATGCGGCAGGCCCTGGCCGGCGAAGATGCCTGGGCCAGCGGGCTGATGCGGAGCCAGTCCACCTCGCGCGCCGGCATCCGCGTGGTCGATTGGGACTCGCAATACCAACTGATGAAGGTGAGCCCACTCGCCGGGTGGGATCGCCAGCAGGTGTGGGACTACGTCCGCCGCCACGACGTGCCCTACAACGAGCTGCACGAGCGCGGCTATCCGACCGTCGGGTGCACCCACTGCACCGCCCCGGTCGAGGGAGCCGGCCCTGCTTCATACACCCGGATCGGTCGCTGGGCCGGTACCGGGAAGACGGAGTGTGGATTGCATGAGGTCGAAGGTCTTAGGTCGAAGGACCGCCAGACCGAAACCTCGGACCCTACGACTTTCGACGTTTGCCTTCGACCTTAGACCTTCGACCTTCGACCTCTACTCCCATGCCCGAATCCAAAGTCGAGATCGCCAAGCGCCACGGGCGCCATCTGCGCGGCACCATCGCGGAGACGATCGCGTCCGATGCGACCCATTTCGGGCACGACGACATTCAGCTGCTCAAGTTCCACGGCACCTACCAGCAGGACGACCGCGACCAGCGGCGGGGGCGCGAGGGCGGGGAGTTGGGCAAGGCCTACTCTTTCATGGTCCGGGTGGCCATCCCGGCCGGAGCCGTCACAGCCCAGCAATACCTCACCCTGGAGCGCATCGCCGATCAGCATGCCAACGGCACCCTTCGGGTCACCACCCGGCAGGGGTTTCAGTTCCATGGGGTGCTCAAGGGCGATCTCAAGGACACGATCGCGGGCATTAACCACGAGCTGCTGACCACCATCTCAGCCTGCGGCGACGTGCAGCGGAACGTGATGGGATGCTCCGCCCCGCTGGGAGATGCCGATCACGCGACGATTCGGCGGGTGGCCGAGGCACTCGCACGCGAGCTGCGGCCGGCGTCCCGCGCCTATCACGAGATCTGGCTCGACGGCGAGAAGCAAGTCTCGACCGAATCGGAGGAGCCCTTCTACGGCGACCGCTATTTACCACGGAAGTTCAAAACCGCCGTCGGGCTTTCCACCGACAACTGCGTGGACATCTACTCCCAGGACGTCGGGCTGCTCGCCATCGCCGATGGAGGCGTCATCCGCGGCTTCAACCTTCTCGTCGGCGGCGGACTGGGCATGACCCACAACAAGGGCGACACCACCGCTCGGCTGGCCGAGCCGCTCGGGTTCGTGCCGGCGGCGCATGGAGTCGCGGCGGTACGCACCGTCGCCGCCATCTTCCGCGACCACGGCAACCGGTCCGACCGCCGCCACGCGCGGCTCAAGTATCTGCTGGCCGAATGGGGCATCGAACGCTTCCGCCAGGAATTCGAGCGCCGGGCGCCGTTTCCGCTCTCGCCCGCCGGGCCGCTTCCCTCGCTCCCCTTTCACGACCATCTCGGGCGGCACCGGCAGGCCGACGGCCGCTGGTTCTACGGGGTGTTCATCCAGAGCGGCCGGATCGTGGACGGCCCTGGTCTCGGTCTCAAAACCGCCCTGAGCGAGATCGTTTCCCGTTTCCGTCCCGGGGTGCGGCTCACCGCCCAGCAGAATCTTCTCCTCACCGACCTCGATGCCCCGAGCCTCGATGAAGTCGAGCGCATCCTGCGCGGCCACGGCATCACCCCCGCAGGGGAACTGTCGCCGGCAAGGCGGTTCTCGATGGCCTGCCCCGCCCTGCCCACCTGCGGGTTGGCGGTGGCCGAGTCGGAGCGCGTCATTCCCGGTATCCTCGACCGGTTCGAGGCCGAGCTCGATGCCCTCGGGCTGGGGGACGCGCCGATCACGATCCGGATGACCGGCTGCCCCAACGGCTGCGCCCGCCCCTACACCGCCGACATAGCCTTCGTCGGGCGCTCCCTCGATCTCTACAACATCTACGTCGGCGGCGGGCTGGCCGGGGACCGGC
>JACCQZ010000275.1 GCA_013813875.1 Gemmatimonadales bacterium
CCTTCACCCCCGCGCCGCCCGAACCCGGGTATACAACCCGATGTGCCGCTCCGCCATGACCGACCGGGTAAACTGCTCCGCCACCCGCTTCCGCCCCGCTTCGCCCATGGTACGCCGGCGGCTCGGGTCCCGGCAGAGGGTCTCCAGCGCGCGCACCAGCGCCGGAATGTCCCGCAGGGGAACCTCCAGTCCGGTGACGCCGGGTACGTTCACCTCGCGCACCGCGCTCGGCAGCGCCGTGGTGATCACCGGCCGCCCCGCCGCCATCGCCTCCAGCACCACCAGGCCGAACATCTCCTCCACCGTTACCGAAGGCAGCACCAGGAAATCGGCGTCCGCCATCCGGCGGGGGAGATCTTCGTCGGGATACTCGCCGTACCAGCGCACCCGGTCGGTGATCGCCAGCGCCTGAGCCAGGGTGCGGAGCCTGGGGCCCTCCGGCCCGGAGCCGACGATGTCGAGCCGCAGATCGGGCACCTGCTCCAGGGCGCGGAGCAGGATGTCGAGCCCCTTGTAGGCCACCAGCCGCCCGATGAAGATGGCCCGCGGCCGCCCGCCCGGCGGGGGCGGCGGCACCAGCTCCCAGCGGGTCTGGTCAATGCCGAACGGAATCACTTCCACCTTTGCCTCGTACCCGATCAGCTCGGTGGAAAGCGCCAGGTGCGCCCGGCTGGGCACCACCACGGCCGCCGCGCGGCGGAGCACCAGGCGGGTGGCTGGACGATAGATCGAGCGGCGGGCGTCGGCGTGCTGAGTGACCACCACCGGCGTGCGCCCGGCGCGCAGCAGGCAGGCCACGTCGGCCAGCGGGTGAGGATGGTGCACGTGGATGATGTCGGCGCGCTTCCAGGCGGCCGCGATGTAGCCCGGGGCGATCTCCTGCGACCCCAGCGCCGCCAGCGAGAAGGCGCGGGTGACCGAGGAGCGTTGGCGGCTCGGGCTCCCGGTCCGGCCGATCGTCTCCACCGCCACCACCTCGACCTGGTGGCCCAGGCTGGCGGCGCCTTCGGCCAGTCCCTGAACCACCCGCTCCATGCCGCCGGAGCGGGGCCAGTAGTACTTCGCGAGGTGCAGGATGCGCATGGGAGTTCCGCCAAGTTCACCACGACCGGCAACCGGTGTCAACCTGGCTCCGCCCCTTGGAGGCGGCACCCTGTCCCGACAGATTACGGCACCGCCCAGCGCACCGTACTACTCACGATCCACCGAGACCATGGACCCCACCGAGATCGCGTCCTGAAAGCCGTCGTTGTCTCCCGGCTCTACGCCGACCCCGCTGCCCGGGGCAAGCTCAAGGCGCTCGCCGGCCTCGGTGTCACCGTGACTTCCGCCGTTCCCGATCGCTGGCTGCCCCGCGGTCTCCTGAGCGAACAGCAGACCGCCTGGGGAGACGAGGGCGGCGTGCGCACGGTGCCGGTTCTCGTCCGGGGAAGCGCCGCAGGACCTGATCCGCGGTGGAGTGGTTCGGCCCTCCGCCGAGTGCTGACCGACGTCCGGCCCGATGTGGTCCAGATCGAAGAAGAGCCCTGGACCCGGGCCGGATCCACCGCGGCTCGGGTCGCCCGGCGCTTGAAGCTGCCCTACGTCGTGCTGGTCCGCGAAAGCCTGAGCGGCGCTCACGGGCCGGTGGGCCGTTTCCGCCGATCGCGGGTCCTCAGCGGCGCGGCCGGGCTGATCGGAGTGAACGAGCTGGCGGTGCGCCTGGTGACGCGGAGCCATCCCTCCCTTACCCACCAGGTCCTGCCGCAGCTCGGCGTTGCCCTTCCCGTCAGTCCTCAGCGAACCGCCCACACCGGCCTGTCCATCGGATTTCTTGGCCGGCTGATTCCGGAGAAGGGATTGGATCTTCTCTTTCGCGCCTGCGTCAAGCTGGTGGGCCGTTGGAACATTACTGTAGTGGGGACTGGGCCGGCGCAGGAGGAGCTCGAGGCACTCGCCGAGCGGCTCGGCATTGCCGGCCGGGTGAGCTGGCTCGGCGCCTTGCCCCGGGCGGGCGTGGACCAGGTGTGGCCCCGGCTCGACTGCGTCGTCCTGCCTTCGCGCACGGCGCCGCGCTGGGTCGAGGTGGCCCCCCGCGCGGCGCTCGATGCCATGGCCCACGGCGTTGCAGTCATCGCCAGCGCATCCGGCGCGCTTCCCGAGACGCTCGGCCCGGCCGGTATGGTGGTTCCCGAGGAAGACGTGGCGGCGTTGGCCGAGATCCTGCAGCGGTTTCACGATTCCCCGGCCGAGCATCAGCGCCTCGGTGCCGCCGGCAGGCGGCGAGTGATGGACCAGTTTACCGACGGCGCCATCGCCCTCAAGACCGTTGCATTCTGGCGCGGACTATCGAGCGCAAGCGCTTGACTTCCCCGCGACTTACGAGCGATCTTCGCACCCAATGCCCATCGCAGCAATGAGAGCTTTCCCCCACCTGCTGGCTGCAGGCGCCGTGGCGCTTGCGCTGTACTCAGGCGTCCCCCAGGCAGCGGCGCAGGTACCCACCGGCCAATTTCCGCCGGGCCAGCTCCCCACCCCGGAGCAGACCCGCGAGATGATGCAGAATCGTCCCGATGCGGCCGACCGCATCCGGCAACAGATCGGCGCCTCCGGACTCACGCCGGATCAGGTGCGATCGCGCCTCCGCGCGGCCGGCTATCCCGAGAACCTGCTGGACGACTACCTGCAGGGCGCCGACACCACCCGCCAGCTCCGTCCCGGTCCCCGCACCTTCGACGCGGTGCGCGCGCTCGGCATCATGGGCGAGGAGCGGCTCGACACCCTGGAGCGCCAGGACTCCGTCCGGGTCGTCAGCGACTCGCTCCGCCGACGACTCGATTCGCTCACCGCCCTGCGCGCCGATTCCCTGCGCGCCGACTCGCTCTCCGACTCCCTTCGTCTGCTCGGCCCGTCGCGTCTCAAGCATTTCGGACTCGAGGCCTTCCGCCGAGCTACCACGCGGTTTCAGCCGGCCCAGGCGGGACCGGTGGATGAGGGCTACCGTCTCGGGCCCGGGGACCTGCTGGTGCTCATCCTCACCGGCGACGTGGAGCAGGCCCACAGCCTCGAGGTGACACGAGAGGGATTCGTGGTCATTCCCCAGGTGGGCCAGGTGTACGTGGCCAACCTCACCCTGGGGGAGCTGCGGGACCAACTCCACTCCCGGCTCTCACGGGTCTATTCCGGCGTGCGCCGAGGCGCCCGCGCGACTACCCAGTTCCAGATATCGGTCGCGCGGCTCCGGAACATCCAGGTCTTCGTGGTGGGAGACGTGGTGCGTCCCGGCGCCTACCAGATCTCGGCGGCGGGCACGGTGCTGACCGCGCTCTATTCCGCCGGCGGGCCCACCGACAACGGCAGCCTTCGCAGAGT
>JACCQZ010000345.1 GCA_013813875.1 Gemmatimonadales bacterium
GCCGCGCCACCAGCTCGGCGGCGGCCGCCGAGTTGGTGGCGAGCTCGCGCAGGGTGGTCGGGACCGCCGGCGCCGGGCCGAGCTCCTCGAGCCAGGCCAGGGTGTCGGCGAGGAGACGGAGGCTCCACGAGATCCACTCGGTGGCCGGGCCAAGGGTCTCCGGCGGCAGGCCCGATTTCGCGAGCGTCTCTTCGGCCCGCTGGAGTGGCCGGCTCACCCTGGAGATGGCGGCGGCCGACGGCGCTGCACGACGCGATGCGGTGAGGGCCGTCCCGGCGTCCCTCAGGTGCTGCCGCGCGGCGAGGTCGGCCACGGCTGGTGCGCGGAGCCTCTCCTCGGCCAGGCCGAGCGCGGTTTCCAGGCCCCGCCATACTCTGGGGTCGCTGGCCGGGCCGTCGGGCAGCGCGAGGCAGGCCTGCCGCAGGGCGATCAGATGGCCGGCGAGGTTGCCGCTGTCCACCGTGGACACGTATGCCGGCTCCAGCACGCTCAGGTCGCGGAGGTCGTACCAGTTGTAGAAGTGGCCGTGAAAGCGGCGCATCCGCTCCAGCGAGCGAAGAGCGAGCTCCAGACGCCGGGTCACCTCGGCCGGGGTGATGAACCCGAGGTCCCCGGCGCTCACCGTCGAGAGCAACTGGAGGCCGATGTTGGTCGGCGAGGTTCGCATCGCCACCACCGGCTCGGGGTTCTCCTGGAAATTGTCGGGGGCGAGCCAGTGAGTCTCCTCGCCGACGAAGCGGTCGAAGAAGCGCCAGTGCAGGAGGGCGTAGCGGAGCGCCTGCCGGCGGCTGTCCCCCGGCAGCCGCTGCTCCCGCCGCACCGCGGGCGCACCGAGCGCGCGGGCCACGATGGGCGATGCCATCCAGGCCAGCACGATCGGCAACACCGCCACCGCCACCTGCCAGGGTGGGACTCCCCCGCCGGCCGCCCCTTCGCCGGTGCGCCAGATCACCAGGGCCAGGATGGCGCCCGCGAGCGCTACCGCGGGCCACATGCTCCGCCAGGGCGCGGCCCACGAGTCCGATGTGCCGCGCTCGATCTGAGACGCCGTCTGCCACTCCAGCAGGTGGCGCCGCGTTACCAGCATCCGCCAGAAGGTGCGCAGGATCGCATCAACCGAAATAGTCGCCTGATGGGGAAGGAAAACCACCGCGAGCCCGAACTGCTGGGCGCTGGTTACCGCATCGCGTCCCACCGCGGCGTAGTACGCGCGCCACGACTTGTCGAGTGGTGGGCGCAGGAAGGCGAGCAGGAGCGACACGATCCACGGCGCCGCGATGGCGCCGAGACCGAGCAGGGTCCAGCGGATCGGCGAGCCGGAGAGCAGGGTCCAGCCGACCACCAGGAGCGCGAGTTGGGCCGGCTCGACCACACTCCGGCGAAGGTTGTCGAGGATCTTCCAGCGCGAGAGGATCGAGAGCCGGTTGGGCTCGCGGCCCTCGGCTCCGGGCACCCGGGGCATGAGCCAGGGAAGGAGTTGCCAGTCGCCGCGGATCCACCGATGCTTGCGGCGGGTGTAGGTCGGGTATCGGGTGGGGTAGTCGTCGTAGACGATGACGTCGGTGGCCAGACCGGCGCGGGCGTAGCTTCCCTCGATGAGGTCGTGGGAGAGTAGAGTGTTCTCGGGAAAGCGGCCGTGGGTGGCCCGCTCGAAGGCGTCCACGTCGTAGACACCTTTTCCGGTAAAGCTTCCCTCGCCGTAGAGGTCCTGGTAAACGTCGGAGACCGCGGTGGTGTAGGGATCAACCCCGGGGTGCCCGGAATGGATGGCGGCAAACACCGAGCGGTGCGCGCTGGGAAGCGAGACGCCCACCCGCGGCTGCAGGATCCCGTACCCCCGCACCACCCGGCCAAGCTCCGGATCATACACGGCCCGGTTGAGCGGGTGGGCCAGCGCGCCCACCAGGAGCGGCGCGGCATCGGGCGGAAGCACGGTGTCGGCATCGAGGGTGATGACGTAGCGTACTAGGCGGATCGGTTCGAGGTCCCCCACGACAACCGAGAAGGCGTCTTGCGCCCCGCCGCGGACAAAGCGGTTGAACTCGGCGAGCTTGCCGCGCTTTCGCTCCCACCCCATCCACACGCCTTCGCGCGGATTCCAACGGCGGGGCCGGTGGAAAAGGTAGAACGAGTCTTCGGTCCCCCCGGAGTATCGTTCGTTGAGTCCCCGTACACCCCGGATCGCGGCCTCCAGGATGGCTGCATCGTCCTCCCGGATCTCGGTCGGCGAGTCGGTGAAGTCGCTCAGCACCGCGAAGTGAAGGTGGGCCTCCCGATTGGCCAGAAACTGGACCTCCAGATTCTCCAGCGCCTCGACCACCGCATCAACGCTCCCGAAGAGAGTGGGGATGACCACCGCGGTGCGGAATTCGGGCGGCACGCCGTGCTCGTACAGGTCGAGCTTGGGTAGGGTGCGGGGCGGCAGGAAGGCCGTGACCAGTTGATTCATGACGTTGACGGCGATGTCGTTGGCCGGGAGCAGCCCCAGCAGCAGCACCGCCACCCACTCCGCGCGAGCCGGGGCGCCGCCCAACCACAACACCGCCAGGAGCGCCGCGACCGTGCCGGAGATGACCCCGCCGACGAACACCAGGTTGGGATGCCTGCGCACCCACCGGTAGATCGCCTCCATCGGCGCCGCACGGTAGCCGGTCTCCCGCTCCAGGTCGGCGAGTCCGTCATCAATGAGGTAGTAGCCGACATGGGCGCGCCGGGGGTCGGCTCCGTTCCCGGCCGGACCGGCTCGGGCGCGCTCGATGGCCCGCCGGGCCACGGCCTCCTCGGGCTGGCGAATGCGCTTGGCGATGCGCTCCACGGCGTGGCGGTAGATGTCACGGGTGGCGAAGGTCATGCGCGGGTAGAAGCCCGACGGATCTTCCCGCAGCACCGCCTCCATGCGGCTCTGGGCCTCGACGAACGACTCCCAGTCCATGCGGGCGATAGCGCGCAGGCTGGTGATGCTGTTGGCCATCACCACCTGGGTGAGGGCGAGCCGCTGGGTGGCGCGGGCCGCGGCCTCCTCCGCGCCCAGCGCCTCCTCGGTGATCCACTGCTCCAGCCGCACCACGGCGGGGAAGGCGCTGCCGGCGGCGCGAAGCTGCTGGAGGAAGCGGGAGACAAAGGTCGGAGAGAGCGGCGGCGGGTCGGAAACGAAGCGCTCGAGCTCGGCGTCGAGGGTGGACCTTCCCGCTTCGCCGGCCTCCGAGATGCGGGCGGCCGCCGTGTCCGCGGCCTCCAGCTCGTCGAGCCGCTGTACGGTGCGGAGCGCCATCCGCCGGACGTTCTCGATCAGGCCCAGGCGGAGCATCGCCGGCACCGCCCAGAGCTCGCCGATGGTGAGGGAAACAGCCTGCTGAAACGCCGTGACAAAGCCGCCGAGGTTGTCGAGATCAACCCGGCCTTCGCTGTGGGAGATCAGCGTGATGGCCAGCTCGTAGACTCTCGGATACCCGGCGAGCGGGCCGCCGGCCAGCTCGGGGAGCTCGCGGTAGTAGCCCTGCGGCAGGCTCTCCCGCACCTCGCCGATGTGCTCCTGCACCACGTGATAGTTGTCCAGCAGCCATTCGCCCGCGGGACCGACGTCGGCACCATCCTCCGAAGCCGCCGAGAGCCGAGCGTGCGCTTCCACCAGGATGCCGCGGGTTCCGTTGAGCCGGGCGAGGAGCGGGGTTCGTCTCCGGGCGGCCTTCCGGCCGGCCACGCGCTGAGCGGCAGCCACCGCGTACGCACGCTCGGCGAGGTGCTCGGCGCCGAGGAGCTCTCCTCGGATCGGACCGGCAAGAAGGTCCTCGCGGGCGTCCGGGCGATTGGTCAGCAGGCGGGAGAGGTAGCGGCGCGGCGTGATCGAAGCGATGGTCGGGACCTCGGATGGTGAGATGTAGCGGGAGCTGCAGCGGAAAACGATCTGTGCGGGGTCGGGTTCGGCGGAATATCACCTCCGCGTAGGGCTCGGGCAACATGCGGCTATGCTCCTACCCGGCCCAGACGGGCGCAGGCGGGCGCCGCGGAAGGCGATGCCTCACCGCACGGAGCCGTCGTATCTTGTCAGAACTCGGCGGGGCCTTTCACCTTGGAGCGAACATGACAGCACCCCAACCGGAGGCGCGCCCCGGCAGCGAGCGGATTCGCACGGTCATCGTGGACGATCACGACGAGATCGGCCGCCTGGTGGCGCGCCGCATCGCCGAGGTCATTCGGGCCAAGCAGGCGGCCGGTGGCCACGCCGTGCTCGGCCTTGCCACTGGGTCCACCCCGATCGGGGTCTACCGCGAGCTCATCCGCATGCACCAGGAAGAGGGGCTCGGGTTCGGGGGCGTCGTCACCTTCAACCTCGACGAGTATCACCCCATGGATCCGGGAAGCATCCACTCCTACCACCGGTTCATGTGGGAAAATCTCTTCTCCCAGCTCGACATCCCGCCGGCCAATGTGCACATCCCCCGGGGAGATGTGCCCCGCTCCCGTATGGCCGACGAGTGTCGCCGCTACGAGGAAGCGATCATCGAGGCCGGCGGCATTGATCTCCAGCTCCTGGGAATCGGGCGCACCGGGCATATCGGCTTCAACGAGCCCGGCTCCGGCCTGGAGAGCCGCACCCGGCTGGTGACCCTCGATCTGGTGACCCGGCAGGACGGCGCGGCGGACTTCTTCGGAGAGGAGAATGTCCCCCGCGAGGCCATCACCATGGGAGTCGCCACCATCCTGGAGGCGCGCGAGATTCTCATCCTCGCCACCGGGGAGCACAAGGCCGACATCGTGCGCCGGGCGGTCGAGGGCGAGGTGGATCACGAGGTCGCCGCCACCTTCCTGCAGCGCCACCCGCAGACCACGTTCTACCTCGACTCGCCGGCCGGCGCCAATCTCACCCGGACGGCGACTCCGTGGCTCGTGGGTCCGGTGGAGTGGGCACCCCAACTGGTCGTCCGCGCGGTCGTGTGGCTGTCGCGGCAGACCGGGAAGGCGATCCTCAAGCTCACCCAGCGGGATTATGCCGAGCACCACCTCTCCTCGCTGGTGGCCCAGTCGGGCTCTCCGGGCGCGCTGAACGGCGTGGTGTTCAACTCCCTGGGGGCCCGGATCCGGGGTCGCTCCAAGCTGCCGCGGGACCAGCGTGTCGTCTGCTTCTCGCCCCACCCGGATGACGACGTCATCTCGATGGGCGGCATCCTGCGAAAGCTGGTGGAGAACGGGAACGCGATCACCGTCGCCTACATGACCAGCGGCAACCTGGCGGTCTTCGACCACGACGTCCGCCGCCACCTCGACTTCATGCGCCGGCTGGCGGCGGAGCGCCGGATCCCGGAGAACGCCATCGCCGAGCTGGGCCGGCGGGTGGACGAGTTCCTTGCCCGCAAGCGCCCGGGCGACGTAGACATCCCGGAGGTCCAGGACGTCAAGCGGCTCATTCGGGAGTCGGAGGCGGTGGCCGGAATCCGGACCCTTGGCCTCGACGACGGTGCCGCCAGGTTCCTCAACCTTCCCTTCTACCAGACCGGAAGGGTCAGGAAGGACCCCATAGACTCCGCCGACGTGGCGATTGTGCGCCGCTCCCTGGAGGAGGTCACTCCAGATCTCGTATTCGTTGCCGGGGATCTGTCGGACCCGCACGGGACTCACCGGATGTGCAAGGAGGCGATTGACCGCGCTTTGGAGGACTATACCGGCGCCGGTGGCCGGCCCCCCGAAGTCTGGCTTTACCGGGGCGCCTGGCAGGAGTGGCCGGTCACCGAGGCGACCTGGCTGGTGCCGCTCTCGCAGGAGGAGCTCCGGCTCAAGATTCAGGCGATCTTCAAGCATCAGACCCAGAAGGACACCGCGCCGTTTCCCGGGCCGGACGAGCGGGAGTTCTGGCAGCGGGTCGAAGCGCGCAACAAGGGGACGGCGGGGGAGCTGGACCGCCTGGGGTTGGCGGAGTACTTCGCCATGGAGGCGTACGTGGTCGAGAAGAAAGCCATGTAGTACCTTGTGATCGCCCTCAAGCCCGAGCCGCCACCATGTACAGGTTGCCTGCTTGCTTCGCGCTCCGCCCCGCGGCCTCATTCCTCGGGCTGGCCTCCGCCCTCTCGGCCTGCGATCGAGGCTCCGCCCCTCCGTCTCCACCCCCCACCGATGCGCCCGCCGCTCCCGCCGGGGCGGGGGACGCCCCGGTCAGGCTGGAGTATCTCTGCGGCAATCGCTTCATCATCACCAACGCGCAGCGATACCCCGTGACCGTGACCTACGAGGTCCAGGGCACCGAGGAGCGCGGCGAGCGCTCTCTCCGGGCCGCTCCCGATGGCGACCCCGCCTTCAGCGAGGTGGAGCTGACGGTCTCCAACGACGGGGCGCTCGCGCTCTTTCAGGGTGAGCGCCTCCTGGCCGTTCGGAGCAACGACCAGGCTCCCTGCGAGCCGGCGGTCGGACCCTCTTTCTCGGTGGCCGGCAGCTCGTCCGCCGGAGCATGGAGCGACCCTTTCGCCTGGCCCATCGTTCCGCTGCACGTGCACCTGCTTCGCAACGGAAAGGTGCTGACGTGGGGGAAGTTCGGGGCCCCTCAGGTATGGAACCCCGCCACCGGAGGCTTTGCCGCGGTGCCCAGCCCGGCCTGGCTGTTCTGCGCCGGGCACAGTTATCTGCCCGACGGCCGGCTGCTGGTGGCGGGAGGCCACATCAGCGACGATCATGGGCTCCCCGACGCAACCATCTTCAACCCCGTCTCCAACAGCTGGAGCCGCGCGGCTCCCATGCGATTCGGCCGCTGGTATCCCACCTCGACCACGATAGGCAACGGCGAGATCGTCACTCTGGCCGGGCGGGACCAGAGCGGGAAGAACGTACTGACGCCCGAGGTATGGACCGGCAGCAGGTGGCGCGCGCTCACCGGCGCGCGACTTGGCCTTCCGTACTATCCGCGCACCTTCCTGGCACCCGACGGCCGGGTCTTCTACGCCGGCGAGCAGGCAACGACCCGCTATCTCAATCCCGCCGGTTCGGGATCGTGGACCACGGTAGGCCGCCGCAAGTATGGCACTCGGGATTACGGGGCCGCCGTCATGTATGCCCCGGGCAAGATCATCTACGTGGGCGGGGGGCGTACCACCCGAACGGCGGAGACCATTGACCTCAACCAAGCCTCGCCCACCTGGCAGTGGACCGGCTCGATGGCCTACCCGCGCCGCCACCTCAACGCCACCGTGCTCCCCACCGGCGAGGTGTTGGCGACGGGTGGCAGCCGAGGCACCAGCTTCAACGAGCCCAACTTGGCGGTGAGGGTCGCCGAGATCTGGGATCCAACCAGCGGTGCCTGGACCTCGCTGGCGAGCAATGCCGTCAATCGCACCTATCATTCGACCTCGCTTCTACTGCCCGACGGCCGGGTGCTTCACGCCGGGAGTGGAGACGCCATCCAGCCGACGGGGGAGCCTGCTCCTGACGAGAGGAATGCGGAGCTTTTCTCGCCGCCCTACCTGTTCAGAGGTGGCCGTCCGACCATATCGAGCGCTCCCAGCTCGGCCACTTACGGCGGGACATTCTTCGTGGGGACGCCGGCCCCCGAAGCGGTGACGAAGGTGAGCCTCATCGCCCTCGGCTCGGTGACCCATGCCTTCGACATGACCCAGCGCTTTACCTGGCTCTCGTTTGCCCGCGCGAGCGGCGGCCTCAACGTGGTCGCGCCGGGGAGCCGCAACCTGGCGCCGCCAGGCTTCTATCTCCTCTTCATTCTCAACGGCAGCGACGTGCCTTCGGTGGGCAAGATCGTACAGCTCAAGTAAATGGCCAGGTTGTCGCGGACGCTCGCGCTGCTTTTCGTGGCGGCCGTGCCGGCGGCCTGGGCCCAGCGACCAGAGGCCCAGGACAGCGGCCGGCGAATCCTGCTCGCCCCCGACGCCGTGTGGGACGGTGTCGGCGATTCGCCACGTCGGGGCTGGATCGTGGTGGTGCGCGGCCCCCGCATCGAGATGGTCGGGCCCGAGGAAGCCGCGGCTCAGCCGCCCGGGACAGAACGCATTGCGCTTCCGGGCACGACGCTGATTCCAGGGCTCATCGAAGGCCACTCGCATCTCTTTCTGCATCCCTACGACGAAGCGCTCTGGGACGACCAGGTGCTGAAGGAGCCGCTCGGGCTCCGGATGGCGCGCGCAGTGGCGCACGCCGCGGCGACGCTGCGTGCCGGGATTACCACGGTGCGCGATCTCGGCACCGAAGGGGCGCACGACTACGATGTGCAGCTCCGGCGGGCCATCGGGCAGGGGATCGTTCCGGGCCCACGCATCCTCACCACCACCCGGGCCATCGTAGCCACCGGGAGCTACGGTCCGCGCCGCACCGACTACGCCTTCCAGCCGCCGCAGGGAGCCGAAGAAGCGACCGGACCGGAGGAGGTCGCCCGGGCGGTGCGGAGTCAGATCGGACTCGGCGCCGACTGGATCAAGGTGTACGCCGACTATCGCTGGGGACCCAACGGCGAGGCACGGCCGACGTTCACTGCCGACGAGCTGCGGACGCTGGTGGAGACCGCACGCGGCAGCGGCCGGCCGGTCGCCGCGCACGCCAGCACCGTGGCGGGAATGCGCCTGGCGGCGATGGCCGGAGTGGAGACCATCGAGCACGGCGACGAAGGCACGCGCCAGGTGTTCCAGCTCATGCGCCAACGCGGCGTGGCGCTCTGCCCCACGCTGGCTGCTGCCGAGGCGTACGCCCGATATTTCGAGGGCTGGGTCAAGGAGCGCGACCGGCCTCCGCCCTCGGTGACGGCCAAGCGGGTGTCGTTCCGCGCCGCGCTCGCGGCCGGAGTGCCCATCTGCTTCGGCGGCGACGTGGGGGTCTATGCCCACGGTGACAACGTGCGGGAATTGGAGTTGATGGTGGAGTACGGTATGTCCCCCCTGGCGGCCTTGCGCACCGCGACCAGCGGCAACGCTGCGCTCTTCCACATAGACGACCGGCTCGGCCGGGTGGCTCCCGGCTTGCTGGCCGACCTGGTGGCGGTCGAGGGAGATCCTACGCGGGATCCGGGCGCGCTGCGTCGGGTCCGGCTGGTGCTGAAAGACGGCGTCCGGGTGCGGTGAGCGCCCGCAGCATTGCCCCCGCGAGCCCGACGACGCTGATCACGAATGTCTTCCACACCAGCCCCAGCCCCGCGCCGTCCACCTCGATGACGCGCACCGCGGCCAGAATGCCGATGGTTCCCGAGACGGTGAAGAATACCAACAGCACCCAGAGCAGCACCCGCATGAACTGGTGGGGCAAACGATCGTCGTGCACACCCGCCAGGGTCTGCCGGATGGCGTCATCGTAGTATTTACGCAGCCGCGGGTTGGGGCACTCCTCGCGGAGGCGCTGGAGGTCGGGAAGCTGTGCCAGGTTCATGGGCCGACCCGAAAGATCAGCTCGACGTTCTCGGGCGAGACCCGATGGATATCGCCGAACTGGTCGTGGACGCTTGCTGGTATGTGGCTGAGAGTGGCGTAGGCGCCGACCTCCCGGCCCCGCCCGTCTATCACCCGGAGCTCGAGCCGTCCCTCGCGCCTCTCCGCGAGCAGCTGCATCAGGGCGATGACCACGCCGAGCGGAAGGGCGGTGTGCCCGGCCACCACGGCGGGGTCGAGTGCCGTTCCCGGTGCCGCCCGGCGGACGACCTCCCGCACTTTGCCGAGATCGCCGGCCCACCAAGGGTCCGCCCCAGCCTCAGACGTGGGCGCGAACCTGTTCGAGGACATAGCGAACCTCGTGCACCAGAGAGTCCCGAGTGAAACGGACCATGCTGGTGCCACCGTAGATCTCGGTCGGAACCTCGCGGAGCAGGTGCGGCCCCCCCTGGGGGGACTGTCCCGTCGGCAGCCACACGTAGCGGCCCGAGTCCCGCACCGCGATGCTGGGCTGGACCGCCTGAAACGCGGTCATGGCACGCACGTCCAGGCCTGACGCCACGATGTCCACGCGTCCATCCAGGGTGGAGCCGCGGCCCTGCTGCAGCCGCACCAGATCTCCCGCCTCCAGCTTGAACAGCGCATCGCGCAGCGGAAAGGGTGTCAACTGCGTTCCCAGCAGGGATTCGGCGCGCTCACGATAGAAGCCGTAGTAATCGAGCGGCCGGCCGCCGTGCGGGTGCACCCGTCCGGGCGAATCGAAACTCAAGGTGGCAAAGCCGGTGCGCCGCTCCACGTCGAGCACGATCACCTTGCCGACCCGCCGCCAGCCGACCCGCTCGGTTGCCATGCTCACGGTGGGCTGCCGATGCGTTTCGCTGAAGCTGACCCGGAGGTGGTCTTCGTTGATGTAGGCGTAGTTCTCCCGAGGTATCTCGGGCCGAAGAACGATGTGCGCTTCCGACCAATCCCCGATAGGACGGGCAAAACGGGAGGAGGCGAGCGCGCACAGGCGGGCGGGGTCGGCCTGGTACAGGTAAACCCGCTTGTTGCGGTACTCGAGAAATTCGACGATAGCCCGGTCCACGATCTCGCCCGGCAACGTGTCGTCCTCGATGTACTCCAGGACTCGCTGAATGACTTCGAGACGCCGGTCGCTCATTCCGGCGGTGAGGTTCTGGTAACGCAGGAAGTACTTCAGCTGCACTCCGCTCGCGTGGCGCAAGCCCGCGTACCGGACGGCGCGCAGCTTGTGAGGCTCTCTGGCGCGCATTGACGGGTCTCCTGTGGCGCTCCGCTGGCAGAGTGAGGGAGCGGAACCCGAACATACCCCGAAACCGGCCCTCGCGCCAGGGTCTTCTGGCGACGATTGGGTTAGGACCAGTGCGTTCACCACAGAGGCACAGAGATCCACAGAGATCACAGAGAAAACAAAAAAATGTTTCTCTGTGAACCTTTACGAGCCTCTGTGTTCTCTGCGGCTCTCTGTGCCTCTGTGGTGCGCCCTTCACAGCACCAATGTTCAAACCTTCTCCGCCGATGGCCGTAAGGAGTGCACCCCCGTTCACAGGAGCTCTCCGATGCGCAGTTTCGTCCGCCCCGCTGCCGCGCTGCTCGTGGCGTGCGCCACCCTCGCGATCCCCAGCCTCTCCGCCCAGGTTCCCGCCCTCGTCCTCCCCAAAGCCAGTCCCAGGGCATCGGTAAGCCAGACGCTGGGCATGACCGACGTCACTATCACCTACGACCGCCCTGCCGTCGCTGGGCGGGAGATCTGGGGCAAGTTGGTGCCGTACGACTCGGTCTGGCGCGCCGGCGCCAATGAGAATACCGTGATCACGTTCAGCTCACCGGTACAGCTGGGCGGCCGGGAGATAGCGGCGGGCCGATACGGTCTGCACATGATTCCCACCCCCCGGAACTGGACGGTAATCGTGAGTCGCCAGGCGAACGCATGGGGAAGCTTCAGCTACAACCCCGCCGAGGACGTGGTGCGGCTCGCGGCGGTGCCGATGCCGGGGGAGTTCTGGGAGCGGTTGGGGTACACCATAGAGCCGGGCACCGACAGCGCGGTCGCAACCCTCCGTTGGGGGAAGCTCACGGTGCCCTTCACCATCTCGGTCAACAGCAGGCAGATCGTCACCGACAGCCTCCGGCAGCAGCTCCGAGGTCTGGGGCGCTTCTTCTGGCAGCCGTGGAACCAGGCCGCTGCCTGGTCGGCCGTCAACGACGTGAACCTCGAGGAAGCCATAGCCTGGGCCGACAATTCGATTGCCCTCAACGAGAACTTCACCAACCTGCGGGTCAAGGCGGTGTTGCTGGAAAAGCGGGGCGACGCGTCCGGCGCCGGCCAGCTCCGGCGGCGCTCCTTCGAGCTGGCCACCGAGGCCGACGTGAACAACTACGGCTACCTGCTTCTGGGCCAGGGAAAGATGGACTCGGCCATCGTAGTATTCCGCAAGAACAGCAAGGACTATCCCAAGTCGTGGAACACATACGACAGCCTCGGCGAGGCGTACGCGGCCAAGGGCGAGAAGAAGCAGGCGCTCGAAGCCTACTCCAAGGCGCGCGCGATGGTGCGCGACGGGGATCAGCGGAAGCGCATAGATGGAATCCTGGCGGAACTGCGGTGAGTCTCTAGCGTGACCGCCGGCCCCGCGCTCTCACCTACCATCGGCCGGCTCGCGCTTACCGGGCTCATGCTCAACGCGGTGATCGGAAGCAGCGTGTTCGGGCTGCCCTCCGTCATCGCCGAACGACTCGGTGCCGCCAGTCCCTGGGCCTGGCTCGTCGCGGGTGCCGCGATGGCGCTGGTGGTCGCCTGCTTCGCGGAAGTGGCCAGCCGATTCAGCCGGGCGGGCGGCGCGTATCTCTACGCCCGAGTGGCGTTCGGCCGGCTTCCCGGAATCGAGATGGCGTGGCTCACCTACCTCGTGCGTCTTACCGCGGCCGCCACCAACGCCAACCTCTTTGTGATCTACCTGGCCGAGTTCTGGCCCGCGGCCACCGGGCCGCTCGAGTCCCGGGGCATCCTCGCGCTCATGCTGCTCCCACTCGCCGCCGCCAACTATCGCGGTGTCGGCTCGGGCCTCGGCGTGAGCAACGCGTTCACCATAGCGAAGCTGCTCCCGCTGGCGGTGTTCGTGGTAGCGGGGCTGGGCCTGCTGCTGGCGGACGGCACTCAGCCGGCTGCGCCGCTCGCGCCTCCTGATCTCGGAACCTGGCTGGAAGTGATCCTCCTGCTCGTCTTTGCCTACGGCGGGTTCGAGGCGGCGCTGATGCCCCTCGGCGAAGCGAAGAACCCTCGGCGGGACGCGCCGGCAGGGCTCTTCGCCGCTCTGGGAATCTGCGCCCTGCTGTACACCTTGGTTCAGGCCGTGGTGGTCGTTGCACTGGAGGATCCCGGAGCGAGCTCGCGGCCCCTCGCGGCGGCCGCTGAGGTGTTTCTGGGCCCGCCGGGAGCGGTGCTGATGGCGGTGGGGGCGCTGATCTCGGTGTATGGCTACCTGGCCGGCGCCATGCTCAACGTTCCTCGCCTCACCTACGCGGTTGCCGAGCAGGGCGACCTGCCGGCCCGTTTCGGCGCGGTTCATCCGAGATTCCGGACGCCCCACGTCTCCGTGGTGCTGTTCGCGTGTCTGGTGTGGGTCCTCGCGGCGTCAGGGAGCTTCCTCCAGAACCTCACCCTGTCGGCCGTCTCGCGGCTCGCCACCTACGGCGCGGTGTGTCTCGCGCTCATCGTGTTGCGCCGGAGAGAGCGGGGCGGCTCGCGCGACGTCCCGGCCGCGTGGTTTCGGGTGCCTTGGGGTCCCGTCGTGGCCGTCCTCGGAATCGCGTTCTCGGCGCTGATGGCCACGCGCATGAGTCAGCGCGAGCTCGTGGTGCTCGCCGGCGCCCTGGTGGCGGGGCTGGCCCATTGGTTCTGGGTGCGCAGGCGGGGCCCGGCATGGTGAGCGCGGTCACCGTGATGCGCCTGAACCCGCCGCGACCTGCCCCGGTCCCTCTCATCTCGCCAAGGCGCGGCACCGAGAGGCGCCCATATCGGGCCGCCACGCTGCATCGCGCGATCTTGCTTTCTGACAGCGCTTTGCGAAGTCGCGTGAGCGTCGCGCACCGCGCGCGCTCAGCGCCCGATGCCTCCGGGCATACCCGTTGCATTCCCTGCTCCGGTCCACCCTCGTTCCACAATCATCACCACCCGCAAGTCTCCTCGGAGTAAGCCATGGTCAGCTTCCTGAAAGGTCGCCGCCGCGATGACGATGCGGTGGTCGCGGTCGATTCGACCGGAGCCAACATCACCGCCGCCCTTGAGGCGCTCGTAGCCCGCGCGGAGGCCGCCGCGGAGCAGCTCCGCTCACTCGCCCCGGTCATGGACCGTTCTGCCGAACTGGACACTCTGCGCGAGCGCTGCGTCGCGGTGGAGGAGCAGATGGGCGGGCTCGAGCGGCTGGCTGTCCAACTCGCCGCGGCTGAGGAGCTGGCCGGACGCATCGCCGAAACTCAGTCTCGGACCTCCGACGGCGTCGAGCAGCTGCAGGGTCAGCTCGGCCCCATGGGCGACAAGATTGACCGCGCCATCCAGTTCCGGGACCAGCTGGATGAGCTCCTCGGGCACGAAAGCCCGGTGGCTTCACTCCGCACTGATGCAGAGGCGCTTCGAGAGCAGCTGATCGAGCTCACCGAGAACGTCACCCGGATGCGGGCCCAGCATGACGACGCGCTCGGTGCGCACCGTCACGCCACGTCCCGGCTCGAGGCCTTCGATCTCGAAAACCAGGCGGCTACCGGCCGTCTCGACGACGTGGTCCGCCGGGTTCAGGCCGTCGAGCGGGCGCTCGAGCCGGTCAATCAGGCGGTCACTGCGGTGCCCGACCTCCAGCACCGCCTGGGCGTGGTCAAGGCGCTGGCCGACACCGTATCCCAGAAGACCGGAATGCTGGAGCAGCAGCGCGAAGCGGTGGACCGCGCCTCGACCCAGATCTCCCAGCTCACCCGCCTCGACCGCGAGCTCGACGCCTGGCTCCGGCGACAGGAGGAGCAGATTCGGCGGTTCGGCGCCATCGAGGCCAAGATCACCGAGGTGCAGGCGGTTCAAGGCAAGGTGCTCGCGCGCTCCGAGGACCTGCAGGCTATGGCGACCCAGACCGAGGAAGCGCAGCAGTCCGCCCGCCAGGCGCTCAACGATCTTCGCGAGCAGATGCGCAAGAGCAGCGAAGGGTTCGAGCTGGAGAACCGGGGGCTTCACGTGGTGAGCGAGCGGGTGGCCGATCTTCGCAACGCCGTCAAGGAGTGCGAGGCGCGGTTCGCCGTGCTCGACGGAGCCAGCCAGGGCGCCGCCGCAGTGCAGACTCAGGTCCGCAACCTCGGCGAGCAGGCGATGCAGCTCTCCGACGAGCTGGAGCAACTGAAGGAAGAGGCCGTCCGAGCCGGCACTCTGCGGCAGGATGTCGAGCGGCTGGACACGGTGGCCAGCGAGCTGGCCTCGCGGATGCAGCGGATAGACCAGCTCCGCCCCGACGTGGCGGACGCGGTTCAGCACCTCACGACGCTCAAGGGCACCCGGGAGATGCTGGCCGACGGTCTGGAACAGATGCAGGCCGCGTACGATGAGATGGCACGCCTTCGCGAGAGCCATGGTGAGACGCAGGCCCTGCTGGCCAACGCCGACGTGTGGAGCAGAAAGGTCCAGGCGCAGGTGAGAGAGCTGAGCGGACTGGAGCCCGCGGTCGAGCGAATCCGCGCTGAAGTGGATCAGGTCAAGGAGGGCATGGACCAGATCGGCTCGCGCCGCGAGCTGGTGGAGGACGTACACCGGCGCCTGGCGGAGCTGGGAGCGCTCAGCGGCGAGCTCAAGGAGCGGACCGATGGGCTGCGCGGCCGGATGGACGCCGCGGAAACCCGCTTCGGCCAGCTCGCCGAGCAGGCGGAAGAGGCCCAGTTGGTGGCGGATGCCATCGCCGGAGTCACCACCACGGTGGAAGCCGCGGAGAAGCGCATCTCGTCGGTGGATCAGTCGGTGCGGGCCCTGGAAAATCGGACCCAGCAGATTGATGAGGTGGAAGAGCGCGTTCGTCTTCTCGGCCAGGAGCTGGATCAGCGCCAGGGAGCACTGGACAAGGCCACCGAGCACCTGACCCAGGCGTCCACCCTCCGTAAGGAGGCGGCCGAGACCGCCCACCGCCTCGAGGATGTAACGCGCACCGTCGCTACGACGCTGACTCGCGCCGAAGAGCGGGCCGGAAGCCTCCAGCGGCTGGCGGGAGAGCTGGAGACCCGCGCCGCGACGCTCAAGGCCATAGACAAGCCGCTCGCCCACTTCGAGGAGCTGCTCGGCCTCTGGGAGTCGGCCCAGACGGAGGCGGCGCGGGCATTGGAGCAGACCCTGGCTCGCCAGGCGGCCATCGAGGCGCTAGAAGCCGAGGTGAAGCATGTCTTCGGGATGGCCGAGCGGGCGGTCGAAGATGTGCAGACGATCGGGTCGGCCCGCCGGGAGATCGAAGAGACCCGGGTTCTGTTGGAGGAGACCCAGATCCGGTTCCAGACCACCGAAGAGGCGCTACAGGGATTCGAGGCGCGCAAGCGGCAACTCGAGCGGGCCGAACAGCGCCTGGCGCGGGCGGAAGCACTGGCGATCGGTATCCGCTCGACGGTCGAATCGCTGCAGGCACAGAAGACGGTGGTGGATCATGCCCTGGAGTCCGCCGGTGCCCTGGCTTTCCAGATGAAGCAGGCCGAGGCGTTGATCGGTGCACTGCGGCGGGAGCGCGCCCTCGCGTGCGATTTGAAGGCCGCCATAGCCGGGTTGGCCGAGGAGGACGAGATCTTCGACGCCGAGGAGCCGGCCAAGCGCTCCTGAGTTCAGTCAACGAGAAAGGCCCGGGACCTTGTGGTCCCGGGC
>JACCQZ010000033.1 GCA_013813875.1 Gemmatimonadales bacterium
TAGCCGCCCGTCAGTCGGAGGGTGCCGGCCGCGCCGATGGCGAGGCCGTAATTTGCCACCACGTCCACGCCCAGCGTGCGGGTATCAATCGCGTTGGTGAAGTACCGCGCGCCGCCGATGTTGGGAAAGCCCTGGCTGGCCAGGAACGTCACCACTCCGGGTTGGTTGAAGTTGCCCGAGAATACGATGCGGTCGTCAATCAGGATCTGGTAATAGTCCGCCGTAATAGAGAGGCTTCTCACCGGGTTGAGCGCCACCCCGACGCTGTAGTTCTGGGATTTTTCCGCCGTGAGCTCGGTCGCGCCAAGCGCCTGAGCGACGGGGGTGTTCACCGGAAACGTCCGGTTCTCGAATGGCACTCCGTCCACGAAGTTGGTGGAAGTAGCCGAGAAGAATGACTGGCCCAGTGATGGCGCTTTGAAGCCGGTCGCCACGGCGCCTCGGACGGCGAATCCCTGAACCGGCTCGAAGCGGGCGGTAAGCTTACCGTCGGTCGTCGAGCCGAAATCGCTGTAGTTCTCCACCCGGCCCGCGACTCCCAGCAGGACTTTGTCCACTACCTGGGCCTCGAGATCAACGTACCCCGCGACGTTGTTGCGGCTTTCGTCGGCCCGATCCCCGGGGCGAAAGCCGGGAAACACCTGGGCCCCCTGCGCGCCCTGCGCTCCCGCGTTGGGGCCGTCCAGCACCCGTACTCCACCGTCGCGGTAGCTGTCGGGCTCGCCTTCGTTGATCTGGTATCCGTCCCGGCGGAACTCACCGCCCACCGCCACGTTGAGCGGGAAGGAGAGCCCGATCTCGAAGCTCTTGGCCAGGTCCAGGTTGCCGGTGAACTGATTGAAGATGAGCGTTCCGGCGTAGAACTCGGTCGGGCTCGCCGTGCCCAGGGTGACGTTGTTGCTGTTGCGGACGTCGAAGTGAAAGAGGTTGCGGCCATAATTTCCGCTGAGGTCCCAGCGCCATCCCGACCGCTCGCCGCGCACTCCGCCGACGCCGGAGAAGTCGGAGATCTTGGTGCCGATGATCGGCAGAAAGCCGTTGGGATGGACGGCTCGCACCGTTCGGTCATCGAGCGACCGGCGCCAGAAGCCCGCGGCCTCGCCGTTTCGGATGGTGCCGCCGCCGAAGGCGTAGACCTCCACCGCCTGGTTCAGCGGTTTGGCCAGATTGAGGAAGAGGCCGCCGTCCTTGGTGTCCGCATCGCCCTGCCGGTGATTGACGATGCCGCTGAGCGACGGATCGGTGTTGCGGGGATCGTCGGCGAAGAACTGGGGACGGAGATCGGCCGCCGACCGGTTGGTGAAACCTCGGTCGCGATACTCGCCGGCGAGCTGGAGGATGCCGTCGGTGCCCAGCGGAATGGCATAGTTGGCGCCCAGCTGCACCACCCCGCCGTCGCTTTCGATGGTCTGCCCTGCGGTCAGTCCGACCTCGTTGGGAGCCCCTTCCTTGAGGATGATGTTGATCACCCCTGCGATGGCGTCGGACCCGTACTGGGCGGCGGCGCCGTCGCGGAGGATCTCGATCCGGTCAATGGCGCTGGCCGGGAGCGCGTTCAGATCCACCATGCCGGAGCCGCGGCCGATGGTGCCGTTCACGTTGATCAGCGCGCTGGTATGGCGCCGCTTTCCGTTCACCAGCACCAGTACCTGATCGGGGGAAAGCCCTCGCAGCGTCGCGGGCCGGGAGTGGTCCGTCCCATCCCCAATGGTGGCTCTGGGAAAGTTGAACGACGGCGCCAGCGACTGGATGATCTGCGCTGTCTCGGTCCGCCCCGACTGCCGGATCTCGGCCGCCGTCAGCACGTCCACCGGGACGGGTGCCTCGGTGGAGGTGCGCTCCTGGGCCCGGGTGCCGATGACGGCAAGCTCCTGAAGCGCCAGGGGCTCACGAGTGAGCCGGAAGTCGCGGGTGATCGGCTCCCCGCCGGTGACCTGGATGGTGTCGCGTCCCATGGCGTAGCCGATATAGGTCACCCGCACGTCGTAGGAGCCGGGGTCGAGCTGGAGGCGGTAGCGGCCGTCCTGGCGGGTGGTGGAGGACTGGACGGTCCCGAACACGAAGACGCGGGCACCGGCTATCGGCTCGCCGCTGGCTTCGTCGGTAACCAGGCCGGTGACGGTGGTGCTCTGCGTCTGACCCTCAACCTGGGCGGGTAGGGCAGAGAGAGCCGCCAATGCGGCTAAGGCGACAATGCGTGAGAGCATAGGCGGGCCTCGAATCGGAATTGGTGTGTAGGTGGGGACGGGTATTTACCCTGGTGGTCACACACAACCGCTCCCGAGCGGGGCTGTCAAGGGCGGCGGTGGCAGGCACTGGCGCGCGTTGACGTCGAGCCGGCCTTCCCCTTAGATTTGTGACTTCGAGAAGGGGAGTAGCTTATCCGCCACCCTACATAGGCGGACGGCTGGATCGTCAAGACTGCTGGCTTCGGCGAGCACGGTCCAATCGGGAAGCGGCGGCTTCAGAGCGAGACCTTCGTCCACGCGCAAGCGGAGCGGACGGGGTCTCGCTTATTTTTTGGCCCCACGAAGTCGAGGTGTGTCATGAACAATCTCAAAACGTTCGTACTCCTGGCCGGCCTC
>JACCQZ010000052.1 GCA_013813875.1 Gemmatimonadales bacterium
GCTCAACGCCCAGGGCGCGCTCAGCCGCCGGGCTGTGCCCGGGGCGGAGCTGGCTCAGCGCGCTCTGCTCCAGCGCGAGGGAATCCGCTTCGACGGCCGCGGCCGCGTCGCACTCGCTCAAAAGCAATGGCGCTCGCGAGGGGCCGGCTGATGTCCGCCCCGTTCGGCGTCGCCGCTCCCGATCCCTGGCACTCGCTCCGCGCGCTCACCCCCGCCCGCATCGCGCTGGGCCGAGCGGGTGCCGGGCTCCCCACCGCCGCGCACCTCGATTTTCAGCTGGCCCACGCCCGCGCCCGCGACGCGGTGCACGACGCCCTCAATGTCCCCCGATTGCAGGCTGACCTGCGGGCGGCGGGATTCGATTCGGTCCCGGTGCATAGCGCCGCCCCCGATCGCGCCAGCTTTCTGCAGCGCCCCGACCTCGGCCGCCGGCTCGATCCCGCCTCGCGCGATCGTCTGAGCTCCCACTTCACCGCGAACGAGGGCAGAGATGTGGTGTTCGTCGTGGCCGACGGGCTCTCCGCCCGCGCCGCCCAGCATCACGCCGTGCCGGTGCTCGGCGCGGTTGCCGCCCGCGCCACCCATGCACACCTCATCATCGCTCCGGTCGTGATCGCCGAGCAGGGCCGAGTGGCGCTGGGCGACGAGGTGGGCTCGCTGCTCGACGCCGCGCTGGTGGTGGTGCTCCTCGGCGAGCGCCCCGGCCTCAGCTCCCCCGATAGCCTCGGCGCCTATCTCACCTGGGACCCGCGCCCCGGCCGCACCGACGCCGACCGCAACTGCATCTCCAACATCCGACCGGAAGGACTCGGCTATGAGCTCGCCGCGGGAAAACTGGGGTACCTCATGACCGAGGCCCGCCGTCGCCGGCTCTCCGGCGTGAAACTCAAAGACGACACCGGGCTGCTCGGCGCATGATCGTCCACCTGCTGGGCGTGCCCATGGACCTGGGCTCGGGACGGCGCGGAGTGGACATGGGCCCGTCGGCCATCCGCATCGCCGGCCTGGCCGACCAGCTTCGCGAGCTGGGACACAAGGTGGTGGACGACGGCGACATCGCCATCAAGAACATGGAGGAGCTCAAGGTGGGCGACGTGCGCGCCCGCTATCTCGGCGAGATCGCCCGCGCCTCCCGGCTGGTGGCCCGCAAGGTGGAGAGCATCATAGGAAAGGGGCACTTTCCCCTGGTGCTGGGCGGGGACCACTCGATCGCGGTGGGGACGGTATCGGGTATCGCCGCGTTCGCTCGCCGCCAGGGAAAGAAGCTCGGTCTCATCTGGGTGGACGCGCACGGCGACATCAACACCCCCGAGACCTCGCCCTCCGGCAACATCCACGGCATGCCGCTGGCCGCGCTGCTGGGCGACGGTCCCGAGGAGCTGACCGGCATCGGCGCCGCCGAATCCAAGATCTCTCCCCGCAACGTGGCGCTGGTCGGAATTCGCAGCCTCGACCAGGGCGAGAAGGTCCGGCTCAAGCGAAACGGCGCGCAGGTGCACACCATGTCGGACATTGACCGGCACGGGATTCACCGGATCATGAAAAAGGCGTTGGCCCACGTCACCAAAGGCACCGACTACGTGCACGTGAGCTTCGACCTCGACGCGGTGGACCCCACCGTGGCGCCGGGCGTCGGCACCCCGGTCAAAGGAGGGCTCGACTACCGCGAGGCTCACCTGATCATGGAGATCCTGGCCGACTCCGGAGCGATGACCTCGCTGGAGCTGGTGGAAGTCAATCCAATTCTCGACGACCGCAACGCGTCCGCGGTGTTCGCGGTGGAGCTGGTGCAGTCGGCGTTTGGGAAGAAGATTTTGTAGATTCGTCACCCCGCCACCGCCTTCACATACCTCAACATATCCGCCGTCCGCTCGAACACCCGTACCTCCGGCAGCCTGAGTGCCAGCTCCCTCGGCTGTAGCTTGAGGTCGAGATGGGGCCAGCGGCGGTTGGCGTGGAGCGCCTGAGGAGGCGCGCCCACCCGCCGGCGAAAGGCGTCCAGCTCCGCCAGGTCGTTGGTGCTGGAGAGGACGTGGGACCAGCCGGGAGCATAGCGGTTCTCCCGATCCATCACGATCACTGAACCTCATCTCCCGAAAGGACGGCGGAATCTGTCACCCGTCCTCGGCCGCGCGCAAACCGCGGCGAGCGCTCACGTGGCGTTTCGCGCCCGGACCTTCCATTTTCCACCCGGCACGTAACCGACTGAGGCGCTCATGGAATGGATTGCCGATCCCCAGGCCTGGGTGGCGCTCGCCACCCTCACGGTGCTGGAAGTCGTCCTCGGCATAGACAACGTCGTCTTCATCGCCATCCTGGCCTCGAAGCTGCCGCGCGAGCAGCAGGACCGGGCGCGCCGGATCGGCCTGTTGCTGGCCATGGTGATGCGCATCGCCCTGCTGTTCTCGCTGAGCTGGATCATCCGCCTCACCGACCCGCTGTTCGCGGTGTTGGGCGAGGAGATCTCGGGACGGGACCTTGTGCTCATCCTCGGCGGCCTCTTTC
Organism: Gemmatimonadales bacterium; assembly: GCA_013813875.1. GTDB lineage: Bacteria > Gemmatimonadota > Gemmatimonadetes > Gemmatimonadales > GWC2-71-9 > CAVVWJ01. The sequence goes on from JACCQZ010000052.1 coordinate 2,506, forward strand.
TGCTGGCCAAGAGCACCCACGAGATTCACGACCGGCTGGAGGGAGACCAAGGCGAGGCGTCGGCACGGGTGATGCCATCCCTGCGGAGCGTGCTCATCCAGATCGTGCTCCTGGACATCGTGTTCTCGCTCGACTCGGTGATCACCGCGGTGGGGATGGCGGAGGACCTGGGGGTGATGGTCACGGCGGTGGTGGTGGCGGTCGGCTTCATGATGGTGTTCGCCCGACCTATCAGCGAGTTCGTGGACCAACACCCCACGGTCAAGATTCTGGCGCTGAGTTTCCTGCTGCTGATCGGCGTCACCCTGATCGCGGAAGGTCTGAATCAGCACATTCCCAAGGGCTACATCTATTTCGCCATGGCGTTCTCGGTCGGGGTGGAGCTGATCAACCTCCGGGTGCGGCGCTCGCACTCCAAGGCGGTCCAACTCCGGCAGCCCTACGATGCCGACACGCCGGCCTAGCGCTCGGCGCTCACAATGCTCGATCGCTCCGTAGAGTCGGGCTCCGCCTCCCCCGCTCGGCGGAGCACCGGGGAGTCATTGCGCGAGTACGGCCGCGGCGTGGCGGGAGGGCTCCTCTTCAGCCTGCCACTGCTCTATACCGCCGAGCTCTGGCAGACCGGCTTCGCCATGCCGGTGGGCCGGATGCTGGCATTGGTATTTCTCACGCTCCTGCTGCTCCTCGGTTACAACCGGTACGCCGGGCTGCGGCAGGATTCGAGCTGGATCGAGGTGGTCATAGATTCGATCGAGGAGATGGGCCTGGGGCTCATCCTTTCCACCTTCATCCTGTACCTGTTGAACCGGATCGGTCCCGAGCAGCCGGTGCATGAGATCGTCGGGCAGATCGTCGTCGCGGCGATGACGGTCGCCATCGGCGTCTCGGTGGGCACCGCACAGCTCGGCGGCGAGGAATCCGATGCCGGCAAGTCCGGAGAGATCGCCGTGACCCTGGGCGGCCGGTTAGTGCTCGCCTGGTGCGGGGCGGTGCTCTTCGCCGCCAACATCGCGCCGACCGAGGAGGTGCTGCTGCTGGGCGCCGAGATGTCGCCGCTGCGGCTGATGGCCCTGGCCGGACTCTCCATTGCGCTCGGCGCTGTCATTCTCTACTCCAGCGACTTCCGCGGCTCTCAGGGCTGGGCCAAGGCCGGCGGGCTCGGCGCCGTGCTCCAGGGGACTGTCATCACCTACGCCGTTGCCCTCCTCGCCTCGGCCGCCATGCTCTGGACCTTCGGCCGGCTCGACGGCGCCACGCTACCGACGATCGCCGGAGAGGTCGTGGTGCTGGGATTGGCCGGGACGCTCGGGGCCTCCGCGGGGAGACTGCTTCTGCAATGAGGAAATCACTGGACAAGAATGCGCTCGAGTGGACGGTGTTCGGAGTCGGCCTCATCCTGGTCCTGGCCACCATCGTCTACCTGGCGCGTGAGGCCCTGGCGACCGATTCCCTTCCCCCGGACGTAACAGCGGTGCTAGGGCCCACGCGCCCCGGCCGCGACGGTTTTCAGGTCCCGGTCACGGTCCAGAATCGCGGCGACCGCGTAGCGGAAGACGTGACGGTCACCGTCCTCCTGGCCGGCCCCCCGGAACAGGAGGCGGTCCTCACCATCGGCTTCCTCCCCCGCCACTCGACGCGCCAAGGCTGGGTGCGCTTCAACGGCAGCCCCGCCGCCCCCCAATTGCGCGTGACCTCCTTAGGCTTCGCCTCCCCCTGACCCCCCCGTGACCCCGGTCACCCAGCCACCTTCGGCCGACGGGTATAATGAAGCCGGCAGGGCAAGCGGAACCCATCCGCCCTTGCCCCTTGCCCCTTGTCACTTTCCACTTCCAAAGGCTCTCACATGTCCGATCCCAACGCCTTCGACCGAGTCTCTCCCGCCGAGGACCAGAACTGGGAAGCCTCCTGGGAGACCGAAGACAACTATTGGCACGAGAACTTCACCAGCCGACCCTACTCCCTCGGCGCCGACTACTACGACCGGTTCCGGCCGGCCTTCCGCTACGGCTACGAGTCGGGCGCTCACGGCGTGGGCCGCACCTGGGACGATGCCGAGCCCGACCTGCAGGCCGGCTGGGAGCGCTACGAGCATCGCGGCCAGGAGCCCTCGGCGTGGGAGGAGATTAAGGGCGCCGTGCGCGACGCCTGGGACCGGGTGACCGGCGGACGCACCGCCGAAACCGAGGGCCGCACGCCGCAGATCCGGGAGTGATCCAGCCGGGCGCCGATAGTGACATATTTCACCGATGGCTGATTCCATCCGCGATCTCATTTTCGGCGCCACCTCCTCCGGCCGCGAGCTGGTGGAGACGATTGCTCCCCGGCGCACCTTCGACGACGT